>JAFGMQ010000020.1 GCA_016927455.1 Deltaproteobacteria bacterium | reverse complement strand
ATGGAGATCAATCAAGATAAAATAATGACTTTGAAGGAAGCAATTAAAAAGTTTGTTACGGACGGATGCCATATTTCAGTGGGTGGCTTCACACTTAACAGGAATCCAATGGCAGCAGTGTATGAAATTATAAGGCAGGGCATCAAACACCTGCACTTGTACGCCCACTCAAACGGCCAGGCAGTCGATGAACTTATCGGAGCGGGTTGTGTTGACAGGATTGAAATTGCCTATGGAGGAACAGGCAGGTTTGCTCCGACATGTATTTGTTTTAAAAGGGCTATTCAGGAAGGTTCATTACAGTTTGAAGACTATTCAAATTATCAGATGACTCTGCGTTTCCTTGCCGGGGCAATGGGAGTTCCCTTCCTGCCTACTAGATCATCTCTGGGGACAGACATAATTACAAAATGGGGCTTCTCAAAAGAGATCAGGGAAAAGGATCCGAGAATACCCGATAAGAAACTGATCGTTATGGAAAATCCCTTCGGGACATGGGCTGACAGCCCTAAGCTCGTTCTGCTGCCTGCAATAGTTACTGATGTGACTATAATTCACGTCCAGAAGGCTGATGTTCAGGGAACTCTAAGGATTAAAGGGCTTACTTTTGCCGATGTTGAACAGGCAAAATCAGCAAAGCATCTCATTGTCACATGTGAAGATCTTGTTGAAAAAATGGAACTGAGGGATGATCCGGATCAGAACCAGATACCATTCTTTAACGTTGATGCACTGGTTCACATACCTGAGGGAGCCTATCCCACTGCATGCTTCCGCTATTACGACTATGACCCTGTCTATCTTAATGAGTACAGGCAATACGCAAGGGATAATGAGCATTTCAAAGAGTATCTTGATAAATTTGTTTTTGGAGTCGATGACCATAAAGGTCTGATTGAACTTATTGGTGAAGAAAGAATTAATAAAATCAAGGCTGACCCGAGAACAGGATATGCTGTTAACCTCGACAGAAGATAATAAGGAGAAATCTATGAGTGAGTATACATTTAGAGAGATGATGGCAATAGCGGCCGCAAGAGAGATAAGGGACGGAGATATTGTCTTTTGCGGAACAGGCATATCAATGCTCGCAGCTATGGCTGCCAAACATATAAGCGCCCCCCATAGTGTGATCTTTTTTGAAACAGGGGCAATAGATTCACTTCTTGAAGAAGTCCCTCTTGCAGTTGGAGATTCGCGGGTGATGTTCTGGACTTCTGTAAACGGGGGGTTGGCCGATTCATTCGCCACTATGCAGAACAGGTTTACCGGCCAGCATGTTCTGGGTATCCTTGGCGCCGCTCAAATCGATAAGTATGGGAACCTTAATTCAACTGCCATAGGAGACTATTTCAGGCCAAGTGTCCGCTTTTCCGGCAGTGGAGGGGCATGCGATGTCGCTTCGTTCGTGAACAGGACTATCATCTTCATGCAGCATGAAGAAAGAAAATTTGTAAACAAGCTGGATTATCTGACAAGCCCGGGCTGGCTTGACGGGCCTGATGGCCGCAAAAAGGCAGGGCTGCCGGACGGCGGGCCTTCAGCCGTAATAACCAATATGGCAGTAATGAGGTTTGATGAAAAGACAAAGGAAATGTATCTGGGAGGATATTACCCTGGAATCGATCCTCAGGCAGTACTGGATAACATGCAGTTCAAAGTCGATATATCCAGGGCAAAGGAAATGGCAGCCCCCTCGGAAAAAGAACTTCGCATACTGCGCGACCGTTGTGATCCTCAAAGGCTGATTTTGGGTTAACCGTCTGATTCAGGAACCAGGTCCGAATCCCGCCTGTTATGGTGGGATATTTTTGAAAATTGTATTGCACCAATGAATTAATCTTTTTCCAATATTAAACTCCGGTTAATGGAAAGTATTATTGTTGCCCCTAAATTTCCCTCAGGTCTTTTCCCATTCGATCATATCCGATACCTCATCCCAGTTCTTGACAGTTTTAAAGGGATGAGGTTTTCTGTTCCAGGGCTGATCAAAAACAATTGGCACGACACTCCCCTGTTCAAGAAGATAGCAGGTTTCAAGACGGTCTTCTATAAAATACCTGACCCCGTATTTCATAAGTACCGGAAGTTTTTCTTCATGAGTTCCTGTTGATTCAAGACGGATAGCATCCATATCTTCCAATTTTAGATGTAGCAGTATCCATCGCAAGATAGCATCCTTCTCAGGCCTGGCTGTTACAAAAAGGAGAGGGCCAAGGTTGACAAGCCTTGTAAGCACTTCTATTGCACCATTAATAGGCATTATGCCAACCTCAATCGGATAATCAAGTATCCTCCCGATGATTTTGTGGAATATATCTGCATCAAAATCCATGTATTTCCAGAATTCATATTCAGTAATGGTCTCATATTCTATTTTAATCCCATACTCATTTCTGGCAATTTCAACAAAACTCCGAAATGTATCGGCAAATACTCCATCGATATCAAAGGCAAGTTCATTTGCCCTAATTTTATTTGACATTATCTTTCCGTCTCTTCTTTTGCAAACAGAGGAAGCCGCACCACGAATGTGGTCGTATTCTCTCCCCTCTCAATCGCTATTGTACCTTTCAGAAGCCGCATAATTCTGTGAATAATGTACAGGCCCCTTCCTTCTCCTTCACCCTCTAAAATTCTTATCCTGTCTTCCTCGGAGATATAACCTGTGTTGGTAATCATGGCGCATGCCCACTCACCCTCCTTATAGGTACGAATCGTGAGCATGCCTCCACCCGGCGGGATCGCCTTTGTCGCATTGTTCAGCAGATTATCAAAAACTCTTTCAAGGTGAATCGGATAACACCAGACCCTGAGACCAAAATCAAAAGGGCCTTCCTTTAATGTTATATTTTTTTTCAGTTGTTCCCTGATAGCCTCTTTGTTTATTTCAAATCGTCTTCTCAGCAGATTACTCAGGTCAACCTCCTCTGCCTTGCCTATCTTATACAGGCCCAGAGACAAATTCTGTAAACGTGTTGTCTCTTCCAGAAGAATGTCAGCACATTTATGAATATCTCCCTGTTCATCGGAAATCCCGTTTATTTCAAGCAGTTTTTTCAGCCTCTTTGCAAAACCGGCAGTTGCGATTGCAGGATTTTTAAAGTCATGGAGAGCATCATCGAGCCTTTCCATTTTCTGTGCCTTTATCAATTCCCGACCCATAAAAAGAAATATGTCTATTTCGTCGTCAGTATAACGCTTTTTCTGGTCCAGGGCGTCAAAAACCAGAAGATGCCTTATCTCTCCATCAACATTTAAAGGAATATAAAGTATGGAATTAATCCTGTGCAGTTCCGCAAATTTGCGAAGGCCCTCTGATATCAATTCACTCCTCTGGATATCCAGCACCAGCAGATAGGACGGAGTTACAATTTCATATGCCGATTCGCCTGTATACTCTCTCAGGTTCAGAAGAAGTTCAAAGGACGGTACACTTCTGACCGGGAATGTCTTTCCGATTCCATGATACCCTCTCTCCTCCGGATAACCTGCCTCAAGAATTACATCAGTATAGCTGTCCGCCACTGAAAACAGAGAACAGCTCTGGAGGTCAACTATATCTGCAAGTTCCGGTATCATGCGGTTAAAGACTTCCTTCATCTTTATCCCGCCACGGGTACCCAGATTACGAAAGATATGTCTTACAATAGCCTCTTTCTTGTCGTTCACTCTCTGCATGGCAAGTATCTTTTTCCTGGCGATAACAAAGCTCAGTCTCTTCGACAGTACATTTGCAACCTGAATCTCCAGTGGTGTAAAATTTCGTCCTTTTTCACGGAAATATATCTGAATAACGCCTACCATATCCCTCTCATTTGGGAAAAAACGCGTAATTTCGAGAGGGATACCCATTAGAGAATTCACACCCTTTTTAATAACAGATTTATTATCATAGAGTTTTTCCTGAAGAATATCAGGGACAAGATAAGGCTCGCGTGTCTTTACAACCTCCCCGGCTATACTCCCTTCGAGGGGAATATAGGTCTTCCTCTGGTTCTCGTCTGAGGGATAAGATCCATAAGAAAGCATCTGTTCAGTCTGGGGATCATAGATTCTTACAGAAGCAGAGTGGGCGTTCAGAAAATCAACAATATACTGGGTTGCCTTTTCAAGTATCCGGGGCTCAGGCAGATCAGGATCAATATCCACAATCTCATCTACCTGACGGCTTATCTGCCCAAGGAATTCAAACAGTACATGTTTCTCTATCCATTCAACTAGAATGGACCATCTTTCTTTATCCTGAAAACATTCCTTTATCAGGGGTTCCTGCATGATCGATTCTAAAAGATATTCCTGATTTATCAACATATCCTGCTGCTCTTAAATTGTTATTTAGGTTTAAATTATATACCATGAGGACCTTAAGAAGTCAATTTAGCAGAAAATATGATATCCTGTTAAATGATCTGGCATTCAGGCAGTGCCTTTTAATGCAGTCAGGTTTCATAAATCGGATATATTAATAACAGCAACTGCATATTCAGTTGATATTCGTTCTTGTCAAAACAAAATATCATTGGCAGAATATGCCATGTTGATTCTGCTTAATTTCCATCCAGGAGGCATAAGCATTGTCGGACACCCCTTATATCGGCATCACAATGGGAGACCCTGCCGGCATAGGACCTGAAATAATAGTAAAGGCCCTTGCTGATCCTACAATTTATGAGTTCTCGAAACCTGTGGTACTTGGAGACCCTGAAATTCTATATTCAGCTGTTGCAGGTATTTCCAGCAATCTGTTGATTAATGTAATTTCAAGTACCTCAAATGCAGCTGCGACCTTTGGCAAAATTGACCTTCTTCCGCTTTCCTCATTAAATCCCAGCTCAATCCTTCCGGGCAAACCTACGGTTGAAGGAGGAAAGGCGATGGTGGAATATATCACCAAATGCGTGGATATGGCACTCAAAGGGCAACTGCAGGCCATGGTTACGTGCCCCATAAGCAAGGTACTGATGCATCGCGCCGGATACCATTATGACGGCCATACCCAGTTGATCTCCCACCTGACAGACACGGACAGATATGTGATGATGCTTGCCGGAAAAAATCTGCGTGTCTCCCTCGTAACCATCCATTGTGCGATTAAAGATGTTCCCCGCATTCTCAATTCGAAGATAATATTTGACACAATAGAAATAACAGCCAGGGCGCTCAGGCAGGATTTCGGACTTACATACCCGCGCCTGGCCGTAGCCTCGCTCAATCCCCATGCAGGGGAATCCGGCATTTTTGGATTGGAAGAGGAAACTGTCATAATGCCTGCTGTCAGAAAGGCTGTAGATGAAGGTTTAAATGCAGCTGGCCCTTTTGCCCCTGACACGGTGTTTGTCAGGGCAGTGTCAGGTGAATTTGATGCCGTGATAGCCATGTATCATGATCAGGGGCTTATTCCTTTGAAACTCCTGCATTTCTCTGATGCGGTAAATGTTACGCTGGGCCTTCCCATAATAAGGACTTCTGTAGACCATGGAACAGCTTATGACATTGCAGGAACCGGAAAGGCCGATGCATCAAGCCTGAAAGCAGCTATAAAACTGGCTGCAGTAATGGCGGAAAACAGGAATATGTCATTACTTTAAGTTATATAAAATCATTCCCATTCAATCGTACTGGGAGGCTTTGAACTGATATCATACACAACTCTGTTGACACCCTTCACCTCGTTGATAATCCTCGATGACATCTTTCCCAGTATTTCATAAGGCAGTTTGACCCAGTCTGCAGTCATTCCATCCAGACTCGTCACAATGCGAAGAGCAATAACATTCGCATAGGTCCTTTCGTCACCCATCACTCCAACGCTTTTGACGGGAAGCAGAACCGCAAAAGACTGCCAGATATCATCATATTTTCCATATTTTCTGATTTCTTCCTTGACTATCAAATCCGCATTTCGAAGCACTTCCAGGTTCCCTTCAGTTACATCGCCGATTATGCGGACAGCCAGCCCCGGCCCGGGAAAGGGCTTGCGTTCTAAGAGCTTTTTTGGCAGGCCCAACTCTCTTCCAATAATTCGCACCTCGTCCTTGAAAAGCTCTTTCAGGGGCTCAAGCAGCTCAAACCCAAGATATTCGGGCAGCCCTCCAACGTTATGATGGCTCTTGATGGTAGAAGACGGACCACCGTGAGCTGATCTGCTCTCAATTATGTCAGGATACAGAGTGCCTTGAGCAAGGAATCTGGCGCCCTTTATTTTTAAAGCCTCTTCACGAAATACCCTGATAAAGGTTTCACCTATAATTTTTCTTTTCCTCTCTGGATCGACAACCCCCGCGAGGGCACTTAAGAACTCCTCTTTTGCATCAACAATATGGACATCAAGCGGATAATCGTTTGTGAATATTGATTCAATTTCATCAACTTCATTGTTCCTCAAGAGTCCGTTATCAACAAAAATCGCTTTCATCTGACTCCCGACTGCCCTGTTAATGAGCGCAGCAACTACTGACGAGTCCACACCCCCTGAGAGTGCACATATAACGTTTGAATTTCCTATAGATTTTCTGAGATGAGCGACCGATGTTTCAATGAATCTGTCCATGGTCCAGTCGTGACCGCAACCGGCTATGTGAAAAAGAAAATTTGAAAGTATTTCCTTTCCTTTTGGAGTATGAACAACTTCAGGATGGAACTGAACTCCATATATTTTTCTGACATTGTCTTCCATGGCTGCAGCAGGACAGTTATATGTGCTGGCAGAGGCATGAAAACCTTCCGGCATAACCTTAACATGGTCTCCATGGCTCATCCATACATCGAGAGAATCCCCTAATTTATGAAATATTCCCTTCGAATTGATTACATCTATACCTGCAGGCCCATATTCGCCTGACCTTCCCTTTTCTACCTCACCTCCAAGCATGACTGCCAGCAGTTGCATTCCATAGCAGATACCGAAAATCGGAACTCCGATGTCAAGGATTCGAGGGTCCATGACAGGATGTCCCTGCTCAAGTACGGACGCAGGGCCGCCTGAGAGCACAACAGCTGCAGGGGCCATTTTATAAAGCTCGTCCTTTGATATATTGTGTCCCAGTATTTCGCAGTAAACCCCGAGCTCTCTTATTCTC
Source organism: Deltaproteobacteria bacterium (assembly GCA_016927455.1). Classification (GTDB taxonomy): domain Bacteria; phylum Desulfobacterota; class DSM-4660; order Desulfatiglandales; family Desulfatiglandaceae; genus JAFGMQ01. The sequence continues at coordinate 19,355 of JAFGMQ010000020.1, read as the reverse complement.
CTGGCGATCAATTGGGCATACTGAGAACCGAAATCCAAAACCGCTACCATTTCATCCATTTGCAGTACCTTTCCATTATCTATTACTCCGGCAAATAAAAACATCAATCGTCATGCCGGACTTGATAAGCCTGCCCCGGACGCCGATCCGGGGGTATCAAGTTGAATTCATTGTGGGTTCCGGCCCCGAACAGGAATCTGGGACAGGATGGAGTTTATCCCTGACTTAATTCGGGGCCGGAATGACAACATTAACATATATTATTGCCGGAGTAATAATATACCCGAACCGATTTTTAATTAAACTGCTCCATTATCTTCGATGCAATTACGTCAACAGATTCGCCAAGGAGAAAATCAATATTCAGGCCTTCCAGATAGCTATCCTCCCAGCGCAGATTATACTCATTTACCAGGTCGCACAGACTGTCATATTTATCCGCAAGGATCTCCCTCTTTTCCGGTATTTCAAGAGTTTCATTAAAGGTTACGTGTAACAGAAGGATATGACGGATAATATGCTCCTTTCCAAGAAGCGGGATAATAACAATCGGAGCCCTGTCTGATTTCCCAAGCCCTGCGAAAATATCTCCTGTTCCTGAAATTATCTTTTTTGTGCCGGTAAGAGGAACCTTCCTCTTTATCCTTGTCTTCATCCTCAGAGATATGCCTGATCTCTTTTCAACAGATATTAACGACTCATTCCCCGGCTTTCCTTCAAAGTCAAGATTATCAATTTTGTAAAGCGTAAATCCATTAATTGCTGAAATAGCAGCCTGTATCCTTCCTGCAGCAATCCCGACCCTGCTTGTCATATTTTCTATTGAAAAATCAAGGTCTTTCAGCATCTCAAAAACAATACCCTTAAGTGCAATTTCCTTCCTGCTCGTCCCTACCGTTACAGTCTTTGCCTGGTGCCTGATGGCATCAATTGACCTTGAGAGTTCATCAATAGCCCGACCCAGGCAGATATCCAGCATGTCAAGTGGTGAAGGTGATGTTCTCTTTTCTTCAAAATCCTGCCAGAAATCCTCCAGTGGCAGTTTGCCTGTGGCGTATTTGAGAAGCAGGGTAATATCTGAAGCAGTCTCAACACTCATTGATGACAGGAACCCTTTATTTTTTCTGGAACTATACTCTGATGAAAATAATTCAATAATCTTGTGCAGGCTTGTGTCGGCCACTATTTCAAATACAGGAAAAAGCTTTCTGTTTAATTCTGCACGCCTGACAGAGAGTTTACTCCGGAAACTGCGGAAAAAGGCCGCCTCCTCATCTATACTGCAGGCGGCATAATACCCCCACAAATGCCCGACAACAGTGTTCAGAATAATGGAAACCGGAAAAGCTGATTCAGGTACAGGAATTACGTAATCTGCGATATAATTGAATCGTTTTTCCTTTTCCTCTGCAATAACAACTACTGAACCGGCATGGGCCTTGAAAATGGAAACATCCTTGACAATATCATCAGTAACCGGTTCCGGATTTCCTGCGGCACATACAAATATCAGCGGTTCAGCAGAAAGGTCTATATGCTTCTTGTCTTCAACGATATCAGAAGATATGGTCTTATAGCACAATTCACTCAGCTTGATTCTTATTTCATCTGCTGCAATTTTGTTAGGCCCGCTTCCAACGACAGCCCAGTACCTCTTTCTCTTGGCAAGCTCCCACGCAGATTCTTTTATCTGCTCTTTTTTTGAAATGACCCTGTTCATCATCTCAGGGGCCTTCATAAGCAGTGTCAATTTACGGGCAATGGTATCATCAGAGTTTACGCCCATAACCTGAGCAAAGTATAATCCAAGTATATTGCCTGCTACAATCTGCGAATAAAAAGCCTTCGTAGATGCAACGGACATTTCTATATCCCTGCCGTCACTGGTATAAAAAACACCATCGGCCTTTTGCGTAATGTCTGACTGTCTTCTGTTAACGATTGCAATCAGATGAGCCTTTCTTTCCCTTGCCATCGCCACAGCCCTGTTTGTATCGGTTGTAGTCCCTGACTGGGTAACTGCTATCACCAGTGTATCAGAAAGGTCCCTCTCAAGGAAAAAACCGCTGAATTCAGAGGCCTTTATTGCATTGACAAATATGCTCAGCCCTTTAAGTGAGTCAGAAATCGCTGCTGCAATGGCATTGGCTGCCACAGCAGCAGTGCCCTGCCCTATTACAAAGATCTTTTTTATCTTATCCTTTAAAAAAGCATCTTTCAGCTTTAATGGAAAAATATCTTCCCCGATATTAAAAACAACAGTTGATTTCCCACCCTTCTGATGTTCAATCCTGTACTTGCCTCTGAGAGTCTTTATTATTGATAAAGGAGCCTCTGAAATCTCTTTTAAAAGGAAATGGGGAAATTCTTTTCTATCTATGTCCCGGGTTGATATCTCAGCTCGCTGAACGATTGATTTGTTAATATCCAGGGGCTGCCCGTCATAATAAACGGCATCAATACCCTTAAACATATCTTTTGATTCCTGGCTAAGCACAAAAATCTGCCCCCTCGTCTTTTCATCCCCTTCAACCCGCTCTTTTTCACCATCTATTTTGATAAAAAACGGGGTCATTTCAATAAGGCCATATACCTCCGAGGCAAAGATATACTGATTTCCACATAACCCAACATATAGAGATTGCCCGCTGCCCCTTAGCGAAAGGAATATTTTTCCCGGTTCGAGGTTACTGTGCAGTGCAATCGCCTGAGATCCTTCAAAATCATTAAGCGCAAGCCGGAAGGCCTCTTTTAGATCATGGCCCGCATAAAGATATTTCTCAATCTGAATCGGGATAATCTTGGTATCGGTATTTATCTTAAAGTCAATAAGATCAGGGCCGTCTGATTCGAGACGTGACCTTAAAACCTTGTAGTTGTCAATATCGCCGTTAAGGGCTGCGGTTATCGACCAGGCCCCCTTGCCGTAATAAGGGTAGTCTTTTATTTCCGAAGGGATACCGGATATAATTCCGACCGTGGAATTCAGGGTAAAATTGTTGACAGGGTGGCAGTTTTCTTCATTAATTGCACCAACCGATGCCCACCTGGTGTGCCCGAAACAAACGCTCATCTCTGATTTTTCATTGATAAAGGACTTAAATATTCTATCCGAAGCAATAATGTCTCTCAGGTATCTGCAGTTTTCACCGAGCCTGCCTGTAACAGACGCCTTTTTATAGGTAAAACCTACTGTTAAACCATAATTTTTTCTTACGTCTCCACAAACATGGATCGAATTATTCCGGAGGTCACCTGGCCCTGTCCTGTCTTCAAATTCATCCTGCAGGCCTCCTTTTTTAAGCCCTGAAATCACCCTGTCCAGGGTTTTTCTGTCTTTTAATACCGTAATGACCTGTATCCCGGCTGAATCTCTTCCCCTGACCTCAAGTCTGTCAATGGAATTAAGCAATGAATTTAGCTTCCAGTATTTACTGAAAATATCCCTGGATATATTTCTGCTTTCAGCTTCACCTGCCAGAGAGCAGACTTGTTCAATATTTTCAATTATGTCTTTTTGAAGTGCCCAGACGCTGTCCTTGAAAAGCAGGATATGGCGGTTAATCTCTTCAAGACTGGCTGAAGTAAATCTGTCTGCATCTTTTTCAATTGATTTTTCCTCTTTTGCCAGAAATGCATTCATTTCTGATAACAGAACATGCAGTTCCTTACTGCCTTTTTCCTGAAAAATGGTATGCCCGACTGTCTCATCCTTCTTAAGATAAAGGATATGATCCTCAAGGCTGCCAAGGACTCTCAGGCCGCCGAGATAACCTTCCACTGCAATAGAGCCGTCCAGTAATTTTTCAAAACCATTTGACTGTATTTTTTCCCAAAGACGGCATAGATCTTCAAAAAAATCCTTTTTAATCTCTGTTTTCTTTTTAATTGCAAGTATCCCGGCCAACCCGCAAAACAATGAGTCAGCAATAACAGGAAAAAATATGATAGATCTGCAGGGCAGATTTTCAGGGTCCCTGCCGATGAAATAATTCCATTCCAGCAAAGCCCTTAAAGGTTTTTTAAGCTCATATGCGATTCTTCTTAACACCAATTTAATCAAAGTCAGCGCCTCTCCGTAAAACACATGCAGATAACTCTCTCTAACATTCATCTTTTTTATTTCATCATATTCGATATCCCTGTGCAATAAATAATCTAATATTTTTTCAAGAAACCATGTGGTTGTAAAAAGAATTGCTTTTCTATTCTGATATGGTTTAGAATCCTCCGCATTTCAATTCATAAGGAGTCAGCACATGCCTCTTAAGGTTATTATATGCAGTGACTTTGATCATGTGAGTGAGGTTGCAGGCCGTATAGTACTTTCCCATATAAAAAATAAACTCAAGTCAGACGACAGATTTGTAATTGGCCTGGCTACCGGGAATTCTCCGACAGGCATGTACAGGCATCTTGCAAAAGCCGCCAATACAGGAGAATTTGATTCTTCAAAGATCATAAGTTTTAACCTCGATGAATATATTGGCCTGCCGGGAGAAAATCCCCAGCAGAGAGCACTCCATCATGAAAGTTACTGTTATTTCATGATTCAGGAGTTATTCGGGTTACTGGATAAGAAATTCATTGAAACAAATGTTCCCTGGGGAACCCTTATTGATCAGAACAGGCTCATATCCGAACTGGATGCGAACCCTGGCGACTGGCATGAACTGGGTAGTGACAAGGGAAAAGCAATAGTCATTAGAAAGGAAGCCGAATCAGAGTATCTGAGGTGGGTTAAAAAGGAGACACAGGATGCCTATGTTGAGAAAATCGCCAGGAGCGGAGGAATAGACCTCCAGATTATCGGTGCAGGAGGCAGGGGGCATGTAGCCTTTCATGAATCAGGGATACCATTTGAAAAGAACAGGATGCTCCTTGTAAGGCTTGATGATAATACTGTTCTAAATGCAGTTGAAGACGGCCATTTTCCAAGCACGGAACAAAGCCCGAAGTATGCACTTTCTATGGGCGCTGAGCAGGTTTATAAGGCTGGAACCGTTATTCTTCTGGCAAATGGAACCCGCAAATCAGATCCGGTTGCAGAATCTCTTCTGGGTGAACCGACACCCCATATTCCCATATCATACGGTCAGATCCATGCCCGGAACGGCGGCCTTATGATATATATTATCGACAAAATGGCCGCAACGGCTCTATTGAAAAGTGTTTCCGGAATAGACGAGCGCCGTATTCTTATAGAAGATATAAGCGATCAAAGTGCATCAATAAAGGCTGAAGAAATCTTTTTCTGAACAAATCCGGGCACATGCCTTATTGCATGGCATGGGTACAGGTTTTCCCTGCGGCTACCCGAGCTTCTCTGTAATAACATCCGCTACCTTACGGCAGTAGATTTCAGTATCCTTTTCAGAAGGCCCTTCGACCATAACCCTGCACATCTGTTGAGTTCCTGAATAGCGCACAAGCACTCTGCCCTTATTTCCAAGCTCTCCCTCAACCTCCCTTATGACCGCAACAATCTCGGGTATAGTGTTGATATCAGGCTTAAATTTCACATCAATGTTTATGAGTCTTTGAGGGAATACCTTCATTATCCTGGCTAATTCAGAAAGAGGTTTGTCTTCATGCTTCATTGCCTTAAGCAGCTGGAATGCTGCGATAATCCCGTCTCCGGTTGTATGGTGATCCAGAAAGATAATATGGCCGGAATCTTCTCCACCTATAGCCGCATCCTTTGCGAGCATTTCTTCGAGAACATATCTATCGCCAACCTTAGTTGCGATTGTTTTTGCACCGAATTCCTTTAGGGCGAGCCCGAGACCTATGTTGCTCATCACCGTACTAACAACAAGGTTCTTCCTGAGTTTGCCCTGCTTTTTCATTACCGATGCACATATGGCCATCATCTGATCACCGGTAAGGACATCTCCGTTCTCATCTACAGCAATAACCCTGTCGCCATCTCCATCAAAAGCAAAACCGACATTTGCCCTGTTTTTTACTACCTCATGAGCCAGAGTCGCGGGATGCTGTGAACCGCAGTCTTTGTTGATATTTTTACCATCGGGCGCATTGAAAAGCGGTATGGTTTCAGCTCCGAGCTCAAAAAATGCCTCCGGCGCCACTCTGTAGGTGGCTCCGTTTGAGCAGTCTAAAACAACCCTCATACCCTCCATACTATATTCATTGGGAAAGGAGTTTTTAAGAAACACAATATATCGGCCTCTTGCATCCTCTATTCTGTATGCCTTGCCCATAAGACTCGGCTCTGCATGGAGACTTGAAAGATTATCGGAATTAATCAGTTCTTCTATCTCATTCTCCATGCTGTCAGGTAGTTTGAAGCCATTCCTTGAAAAAATCTTAATGCCGTTGTCCTGATATGGATTATGAGATGCTGAAATAACAATTCCGGCGTCCGCCCTCATGCTTTTGGTAAGAAAGGCTACGCCAGGAGTTGTCATCGGACCCACAAGCAAAGAATCCGCACCCATTGAACATATGCCCGAAACAAGTGCATTTTCAAGCATGTAGCCGGAAAGCCTCGTGTCTTTTCCTATCAATATCCTCGACATATGCCCTTTTTTGCGTGAAACATAAGCTATTGCCCTGCCAACCTTAAGTGCCATCTCTGAAGTCATTGGATGCACATTGGCAATTCCTCTGATACCGTCTGTACCGAAAAGCTTACTCATAATATTACTCCTCTAATAAATAATCAGGGTGTATATACCCCCCGCTTCCTTATCCATTTAAATTATCAAAAGCCTTGTTTATGTAAAAACATTGAGTCAAAGAATTTTCTTGACAATATTCCTAATAAAATTTAAAAAATCAACATGAAATATCTATTCAGCCAAATAATTATTGCAGTTAACAGAAATTGGTGGTGGCGCAGCTCATTTATGGAAGCATGCCCATCAACTTGATAATATTGCTGAATTACTGATAAATTAACCGTGGGCCTGCTTCAAGAAGGTCTCACGGTTTTTTAATGTCATTATATTGAAAAGGCCGTGGGATTCAACACCCACGGCCTTTTATATTTTCATTAACCATATTAGAAAGGAGTAACCTATGAAAACCAGAAAAATTGTTTTGCCTGAATCAGAAATCCCGACTCAATGGTATAATGTCCTGCCTGACCTGCCTACTCCCCTGGAGCCGCCGCTTCATCCCGGAACAGGCCAGCCTGTCGGGCCGGAAGATCTTGCCCCGATCTTTCCCATGCCCCTTATTGAGCAGGAAGTAAGCCAGGAAAGATTTATCAATATACCTGACGAGGTGCTGGAGAAATATCTTATCTGGCGACCCACACCTCTCTACAGGGCCTACGGCCTTGAAAAGTATTTGAATACACCGGCAAAAATCTATTTTAAAAACGAGGGTGTCAGCCCTGCCGGAAGCCACAAACCAAATACCGCTATTGCCCAGGCCTATTTCAATAAGATTTCAGGTACCAGAAAACTTTATACGGAAACAGGCGCCGGTCAGTGGGGGAGTGCACTGGCCTTTTCATGTGCCCTTTTCGGGCTCGAATTAAAGGTCTATATGGTGAAGATCAGTTACATGCATAAACCATACAGGCGTATAATGATGGAAACATGGGGTGCAAACTGTACTGCAAGCCCGAGCACTGAGACACAGTCTGGCCGTACCATTTTAGAACGGGATCCTGAATGCCCCGGCAGCCTGGGAATGGCTATAAGCGAAGCTGTTGAATGTGCTGTTATGGAAGAAGATTCCAAGTATTCGCTTGGAAGCGTACTCAATCATGTCATGCTGCACCAGACTATTAATGGCCTTGAATGCCAGAAGCAGATGGCCATTGCAGGCGATTACCCTGATATAATTATAGGATGCGCCGGCGGCGGAAGCAATTTTGCGGGCAACTGCCTCCCTTTTGTACGTGACAAGATTAACGGAAAAAATATTGACATTATTGCCGTTGAACCCACTTCCTGCCCGACACTGACAAGAGGCCCCTTTGCCTATGATTTTGGAGATACTGCTCAAATGACACCCCTGCTTCCAATGCATACGCTCGGACATAATTTCGTTCCCGAGGCAATTCATGCAGGTGGCCTCAGATACCATGGCATGGCCCCTATTATCAGCCAGCTTCTTTTGAGCAATTTAATCAGAGCTATTTCAGTACCGCAGCTTGAGACCTTCAAGGCCGGCGTTACCTTTGCCAGAACCGAAGGGTTCATAAGTGCTCCTGAAACCAATCATGCGATAGCAGCAACGATTCAGGAAGCTCTCAAGGCCAGAGAAGAAGGAAAGGAAAAAGTTATTCTGCTTAACTGGAGCGGCCATGGACTGGTGGATATGGCGGCTTATGATGATTATCTTTCCGGCCGGCTGAAGGACTATGCCCTTTCTGATGAACAGATTCAGAAGGCCCTTGTCGATATTGAACCGCTGGTTAAGCCTGTACAGTATAAAGGCTGAAACCGCAAAAGAGTTATTATGATTTGCCCAACCCATCCGGAGGTCTTTAAGTCCTCCGGAAATTTTTCAAGAGCTTGATATTATGGAAAAAAATAAGAGTCAACCCGGTGATGACTGCCAGATCCGCTGTCCAAGACTTGGACATCAGATCTCATTCCCTTATTGTCTGTCGGAAAATGATGGGCTTCCCTGTTTCAGGACCATTGACTGCTGGGATGATTATTTCGAGGTAGAAGAATTTCTGAGAAAAAGATTATCCCTCGATGAGTGGGAAAAAGCCTTCAAAACGCCGCCCAAGCCAAAGATGATTTCCCTTATTGAATTGATTGAACGCGCTAAAAAAGCAGTCAGGGACAACACCTGAAAAATATCTTCCTGATACCAGCGTATCAGTATTGGCTTTTCATAAAAAATCCAGGCCCTGGACATAATTTTCCAGGGCCCCAAACTCCATGAAAAGCCTGTAAAAGGCCACCAGTACCAGGGAATGGGTAATCTCTCCCTTTTTTATCAGATATGGAATTTCATTCAGGGGCCTGAGCAGGACTTCAATATCCTCCTTTTCATCCTGCTGCTGCAAGCCTGCCTTGTAAACACCCTTGGCAAGATATGTGTAGCACACATTGTTAAGTATCGCAGGATTTGGATGGACACTTCCAAGAGAAATCATATCCAGGGAGCGAAAACCTGTTTCTTCATAAAGTTCTCTTTCTGCTGCCCCTGCCGGGCTGTCTTGAGCCTCTACCAGGCCCCCGGGAATTTCAAGAGTCACATCCTGCAGGCCATGCCGATATTGCCTAACCATAACAACCTCGTTTTCCGGGGTCAGCGGAATGACATTCACCCATGGCGAGGATTCCAGTATAAAAAAATCGTGTTCCTCTCCCGTGCGCGGAGATAGGGCCCGATCTTTTCTAAGGCTGAAGACCCGATAGGAATTATCTCTTATTGTTGATATAACCTTCCAGGGTTTTGGGTACATTTTCTCTCCTTTTTTTTCAACCCGGGCTGATAAGGACCGGGATATGTCTTTTATTTGCTATAATTATATTTCATTTGTGAAAAAATGGTCTATTTTAGCCAAATCATGAGTAATTGGAATCCCGGGCATGCTCTTAATAAAAAGACTTCCGTATCTGCTTGTCATTATTCTGGTATCCATTATTGCAATTATGCCCCTGTCTGTGCTTGTCCTTATTAATCTTCCAAGTCCCTGTTTCAGGGATATAATAGCTGACGGTACCTGATAGTCCATAAAAGGGTTACCTCCCTTTTCGCGTATAACATCAATCCTTGCGGAAACCAGGGGATCACCAGGAGAATCAAAAGGCAGCCTGTCAATAATCAGACAGCTTAACGCCTCACCAGGAACATCAACTCCCTGCCAGAAAGACCCTGTTGCCAGAAGCACGGAATTAATATTTTTCCTGAATTCATCCAGAAGTATGGACCGCGGTGCATCACCCTGCCTGTAAATGGCATAGGGGATCTTTTCCTTTATGGTATCATAAACGAGGTTCATGTTGCTATAGCTGGTAAAAAGCACAAGTGCCCTGCCGTCTGTCCTTTTCAGGATATCCATGATCCTCTCTGCAACGCCCGCCCCGAATCCGTGGTCATTTGGCCCGGGGATATCCTTTGGAATGTACATTAGGCTCTGTTTTTCAAAGTCAAAATGGGACCGAAAGATTCCTTCCATCGCTTCGTCTCTCAAACCAAGACATGAACGGATATAATCAAAGTTTCCATTTGTTGAAAGAGTGGCTGAAGTAAGAATTACTGTCTTTACCTTCTCAAAAACGAATTCGTTCATGCGCTCGGATATATCAAGTGGAGACGCATGAAGAGTCAGGCTTCTTACCTGTTTGTCATACCACTTGAGCCAGTTGTCTTCGTTTTTCACCAGGATATGCTCAAGCAGGCTGTCCAGTTCAACTGCCCTGTTAGCCAGGGCCTGAAGAGTGTTTTTGTCATGATCAGCTGCACCTTCCTTCAGATGCACATTCCTCAATAACCTTCTTATTTCCTCAGCAGGGCCTTGCCTGATTGAAGCCAGGGTTTCCTCATCAAGCCTGCCTCTGTTTTCGGTATTGCTGAATAAGGTTCTGAGCTGCTCAGATGCATTCCTGAGTGAAATAGAATCTTTCACAAGCCGGGAATTTTCGTCCTGTCTGCCAGGCCAGCCCTTTATCTCCTTTTCCAGATCGTTTGCCAGAGATACAAGCTGGTTTGTGCTTATGCTTTCTCCAAAATATGAAGTTGCGATTTCCTCTATCCTGTGTGCCTCATCAAAAACGACTACCTGAAACCTGGGGATTATTTCTCCGAATCCGCCCATTTTGACCATTGCATCAGCAAAAAAGAGATAATGATTAACTATGATAATCCTTGATCTGACTGCTCTGCTGCGGAGTCTGCCCAGATAGCATTCATCAAGGAACATGCAGTCAGAGCCCAGGCACTGCTCTGAGGTAGAAGACAATGCATCCCAAAGGTCATCCCTGTCTGAAAGCCAGGGGAGTTCCGAACAATCAGCGAATTCTGTTTTTCTGAGCCATTTCTCCAGTTTGTGCCTGACCCCTGAGTTTCTGCCTTTAATAAATGATGCCTGCGAAAAATACTGGTGATACCTGTGAAGGCACAGGTAGTTTTTTCTTCCCTTCATAATAACCGCATCAATATTGAAGGGCATAACCCTTTTCAGGACAGGCAGGTCTTTAAAAAATATCTGCTCCTGGAGGTTTTTTGTCCCTGTGGAAATAACCGCTTTTTTTCCGCTCAAAATAATTGGCACAAGATATCCAAATGTTTTGCCGGTTCCCGTCCCTGCTTCAACTACTGCTGACATCTCTTTTTCAAGGGAATTCTGGATCAAAAGCGCCATATCCATCTGTGAGGATCTATACTCGAAATCCTGAAGTGATTCTGCAAGCAGGCCTTCTGCCCCAAGGATGTCATGAATTTTTACAGGTGATTTTTTCATGGCCACAATATATGTTTGGAAAAAATGCCCGTCAACTCAAATCCATCCTTTAATCAGAGGTATCAGTAATGACAGCAGCCCTGCAATTTTCTGGCGCCAGGACAGCACAGGAACGCAATAATTTCAATTTGAAATTTTTACTTCCTTTTTTTTCTTAATATTATTATTGTGATTTTTTTTAATTTCTTTATATGCTGGTTTTCAGGCTAAACTCTTCAACCTCGAAAGCAGGGGAGGAAAAAATGCCGATTAATCTTACAGGAAGGCATTTCCTGACATTAAAGGATTTTACCCGGGATGAAATCGAGTTTCTGCTTGATCTTTCAATAGAGCTGAAGCAGTACAAGCAGGAAGGAATAAGAGACAGGCGCCTGGAAGGAAAAAACATAGCCCTTGTCTTTGAGAAGCCTTCTACGAGGACCAGGTGCGCCTTTGCAGTTGCATGCTTCGATGAAGGAGCGCATGGTGAATACCTTGGGAAAGATGACATTCAGCTTGGCAAAAAGGAAACTGTAAGGGATACAGCCAGGGTGCTTGGAAGAATGTTTGATGGTATTCAGTTCAGGGGGTTCAAACATGAAAAGGTTGAAGAGCTTGCGCGACATGCCGGTGTTCCCGTGTGGAACGGATTGACTGACAGATTTCATCCTACCCAGGTTCTTGCTGACTTTATGACCATTCTTGAGAATAAGGGCTGTCTGAGGGGAATCAAACTTGCCTTCACCGGAGACGGTCGGAGTAACACTGCCAACTCACTTATGATAGGCGCCGCAAAAATGGGCATGGACTTCAGGATTGTGTCTTCTGAAAAGCTTTACCCTGACAGTTCACTTGTGAAAGAAGCGCGCGCATTTGCCTCCGAAACCAGCGGAAAGATATCGATAACCTCGGATATCAGAGAAGGCGTCACTGGTGCTGACGTTATTTATACGGATGTCTGGGCCTCAATGGGCGAAGAGGATAAAATCGCCGAAAGGATAAAGCTCCTTAAACCCTATCAGGTAAACATGGAACTTATTGAAAAGACAGGTAATCCGGATGTTATTTTTCTTCACTGCCTGCCTTCCTTTCATAATTTGGACACGGACATTTCAAGACAATATCCGGATATCTGTGAAGTAACTGAAGAGGTTTTTGAGAGCAGAAATTCGAAGGTCTTCGATGAATCGGAAAACAGAATTCATACAATCAAAGCGGTTATGGTAGCAACGATAGGGGATTAATCCAAAAATACAGCATCATGTGCCTCTTTTCAGCGAGGATTCTCATATGTCGGTTAAATATATCATTGTAACAGGAGGGGTCCTGTCCGGACTCGGCAAGGGCATCGCCGCCGCCGCCATAGGACACCTGTTATCTTCAAGGCTCAAAATCATTCCCGTTAAGTGTGACGGATATCTGAATGTAGATCCGGGAACCATGAACCCCTTCGAACATGGCGAGGTGTTCGTGCTTGATGACGGTGCCGAAGTGGACATGGATTTCGGCCACTATGAGCGCTTCCTCGGTATAACCTGCAAGTCCAAATGGAATCTGACCATGGGAAAGGTCTTTCAGACCGTCAGGGACAAGGAAAGAAGGGGGGACTATCTTGGCAAGACAGTTCAGTACATACCCCATGTAACAGATGTCATAAAGTCCCATGTCTTTGAAATTGCGGAAGAGGAAACTCCCGACCTTGTAATAATAGAAATAGGCGGTACGGTTGGTGATATTGAAAATGAACTCTTTCTGGAAGCCGTCCGCCAGATGAAGGAGGATGTTGGAAGGGAAAATATCATATATATCCACCTGACCTATGTGCCTGTTCCTTATGGTGTGAACGAGCAGAAATCAAAACCGACTCAGCAGAGTGTAAATCTGCTCAAACAGCGGGGGATCTTCCCGGATATTATAATCGGCAGGTGCTCGCAATTTCTTACCAGGGAGATCAAGGCAAAGATATCCAGTTTCTGCGATGTCAGCCAGGATGCCGTAATTACAGGGCTTGACGTGGATGACATCTATGAAATACCGGTTGTATTTGAAAGGGAAAACCTTCCCGAGATTATCCATAAAAAACTTAATATCTACAGTCCTCCTGACCTCAGAAAATGGAAGGAACTGATTGAAAACACCAGAAATCCCAAAAACGAAATCACAGTGAGCATGTGCGGGAAATACACAAGGCTTGAAGACTCCTATGCCTCTATCGTTGAGTCTTTTAATCACTGCTCTGCCCATCTGGGGTGCAAAATAAATCTCAAATGGATTGAAACGACCGATCTGCAGGACACCTCTTTCATAGACAATACTGACGGCATTGTTGTGCCGGGCGGATTCGGTTCAAGGGGAACAGAGGGAAAAATCGAGATAATACGTCTGGCAAGGGAGAGGAACATCCCGTTCCTGGGTCTCTGCCTCGGCCTGCAGCTGGCAGTTATTGAATTTGCAAGGAATATATGCGGCCTGTCAGGGGCAAATTCTACAGAAATAGAGCCTGATACGCCTTATCCTGTTATAGATATCCTGCCGGAACAGAGGAATATCAGCGAAAAAGGCGCGACAATGAGGCTTGGGGCATATCCCGCTGTTCTTAAAAAAGGCACACTGGTTCATTCGCTTTATGGAACCGAAGAGGTTTCAGAGAGACACCGCCACCGCTATGAGGTCAACCCTGATTATCATTCCGTTATTGCCGACAAGGGCATGGTCTTTTCAGGAACATCCCTTGATGGACGCTTGGTTGAATTTATTGAACTGCCGGGGTTAAAGTTCTTTGCTGCCACACAGGCCCATCCCGAGCTCAAGTCGAGGATGGAAAAGCCGGCGCCCATGTTTTTCGGATTTATCAGGGCATGCCTCCAAAAATGAATATCGCTTTTCCTGCACAAAAAAACTGGCTTGTCTTGTTATCCTGATTAGTTGTCTGCCATTTGTGAAGGACTGATTCCGTATTTTTTCAATATATTGCTGTATGTTTCGGTCTTCTTGAATTCAAATAAAGATCCGGAAAAATCATCACACAGTTTTTTTAATCCTTTCCTTCTGGAAAAACCAGCATAGAGTTTCTGACTGTGAATCGGAGGCTCAAGAAACCTTATCTTATCGCTCACGCCCATTTTCATGGCATATCCATTTACCACCGCCTGATTTTCGGCAGCCAGATCATGCCTGCCTTTCAAGAGCATTGTAATAAGCGTTTGAGCATCCCTAGCAGGGTCTTTAAACAGATAATCTGCATTATCGAATTCATGACCATAACTGAATCCCATAATGACTCCAACAGTGTAACCCCTTAATAAATCATAGGAACCGTAGTATTCAATTCTTCTGTCTTTTTCTGTAAAAAAAACTGTTCTTGAAATGCTTATGCTTTCTTCAGGAAAATAGGTGTATTTTTCCCGTTCCGGGGTCTTAAGGAGAGATATAAGGGCATCAGCTGTGCCTTCTTCCAGGCTGTTCAGGCACCTTTTCCAGGGAAACCTGACAAAATCAGCCTCTAAATTCATTTTTTTTATAACTTCCCTGAATATCTCAATTTCAAATCCAAGAGCTTCACCGTTCTCTTCGTAGGTGTACGGGAACCAGTCGGTATAGACAACCCGTATCCTTTCAGTTTCGCTATACCCTGAAGATGACATGAGAAAAAAACATAAAGAACTTGAAACAAAAATTCTTGTTAATATATTCATCTATAAGTGTCCTCTCACCGCCTGGAATTGAAAAATAAGGATGATGTATTATTTTACAGTGTTACTGTTTACAGTTGTATTGATTTTTAGCTGATATTATACTATTAACTCATAGATTCTGAAAAGAAATACTCCGGGCTTTTAATAAAAGTATTGTTACAAAAATTTATTTTGGTTTCAACCATAACGACGAATGTGAAAATTTCTCAGTAGTTCGGTATCTATAAGCGCCACTGTCTAATAATCAATAAAAAACGGGTCACATAATATGAAACTTGCTTCTGGATGGTCAACCGATCCTGATTCGGAAAAGGCTGCACAGGAAGCCTTTAACAGGCTTTTCAAAAAGCTTGGGGCTTTACCTCATCTTATCTTTCTCCATACTTCCTGCAATTACGATAATAAGAGTATTCTGGCACTTCTGAATTCTCTCGCGCCGGGTGTCCGTATTCAGGGAGGAACAAGCTGCATGGGGATCATTACTGAAGAGGGATTTCACACAAAAGATGGATATGGCTGCGGCATGCTCGGCATATTTGATCCAGATGGATGTTATGGAGTAGGTATTGCCAGTCAGGGAGATGATCCGGTCAAAGCAGCCTCTACAGCTCTAAGTCAGGCACTTGAGCAGGCTGAAAGGCCCGGCGAGCTGCCGGTGGCAATTATCATAACAAGCTGTCCGGGAAATGAAGAGCTGACTATTCATGCAATCGAGAATTTAATCGGCGCCAATGTGCCAATCCTTGGAGGGACATCTGCTGACAATGATATGAGCGGCCAATGGCAGCAGTTTGGCAACGATACTTTATTGCGTGATGGAATCTCAATTGCTGCCCTTTTTCCTTCGGGGGATGTAAGTTATTCTTTTCACAGCGGTTATGAGCCAACTAGATCCACAGGGAAAGCAACCCATGTGTCCGGCCGTATCCTGCATGAGATAGATGGCCGTCCTGCAGCAACGGTATATAATGAATGGACGGATGGACTCATTGAAGATCAGTTGCGCATTCCCGGAAGCCTTGTCCCCATTACCAGTTTCAGTCCCCTTGGCAATCCTGTTGGCGAGATAGGGGGCATACCTTATTTTAAACTTTCATATCCTGTTGCTACCCTCTCCGAAAAAGCACTTGAACTCTTTGCAGAAATCCGACAGGGCGAGACTGTAGCGCTGATGAAAGGCAGCCCGGACAGCCTGGCAAGAAGAGCCGGCAAGGTTGCAAAAGCTGCTCTTGAAAACGCTTCATTCCATGGTGATGAATCAAAAGGTGCACTTATGCTCTTTTGCGCCGGCTGCATGCTGTCCATACAGGACCGCCTTGATAAAACCGTTACGGAGCTGAAAAAAACCCTGAAGGACAAACCTTTTCTTTGCTCCTTCACTCTTGGAGAGCAGGGATGCTTTCTGGGAGGTGAAAACCGTCATGGAAACCTGATGATAGCTTCCCTTATTTTTGGACCAATCAGAACGGATTAATCTATGGATACGTCAGAAGAGCTTCGCGAGGCGCTTCTTGATCTTGAAGAAGCCAGAAAAAAGGAGAAAATTCACCGCCAGATGGCCGAAGTGCTCCTGGAAGGCCTTCGTGTTCTTGTTGTTAGCCAGGACCCACACGAGCTGTTTTCAAGGATATTTGAAGTAATGAAGAAACCCCTGGACTTCGAAGCAGCCTTTGTGCTTCTCGAAAATAAAGAGGGCTTATTTATTCCCATGATTGCATCCAGCAACTTATTTTATCAGACTGTCTGGAAGCCGAAGGCCATGCTGAAAAGAGTTATTCAGGGCCAGCCTGTTGCTGTCTTTGACACGGATCTCGTTGAAGAATGGAATGATCAGCCTGAAAAGATAAGGAATGCAGTCCGTTCTGCCCTGCATTTTTCTATACACACATCAGGAAGGAATGCAATCATGGTATGCACCCATCCAAACCATGCGCATTTTTCAAAACATCACGTGATGCTGGCACGGCGTTTTTCAATACTTGCAGCTCAGGCATTACAGAAAATGGAAGCAGAACAAAGAGTTGCAGCCCTTGAACAACGGCTGGATTCCGAGGCCAGAATTGCGGAGATGAACCGCAGGCTCGCTGAAAATGAACGGAAACTGGCCAGTGCACGTAAAATGGAAGCTGTTGGGCTGCTTGCAGGGGGAGTTGCTCATGATCTGAACAATATATTATCAGGCATAGTTACCTACCCTGAACTGCTCCTTATGGATGAAAAACTGCTCCCGGAACATAAAAGAGCCATTCAAACCATAAGGGAATCAGGTCTCAGGGCTGTAGCGGTTGTAGAAGACCTTCTCACGGTTGCAAGGGGAGCAGCCAGCTTAAGTGAGCCTTTAAATCTTAATAAGATAATCAACAGCTATCTGATTTCTCCGGAATATCAACGCCTGTCCCAAATAACCAGCCGCGTGACCGTGAAGACTCAGCTTGCAAATGATCTCCTCAATATTTCAGGCTCCAATATCCATATATCAAAGGCATTGATGAATCTGGTACATAATGCGGCAGAGGCAGTACAGGAGTTTCCGGAAAAATGTATTGTGGTTAAGACAGCCAACCAGTATCTTGACACACCAATCGGAAACTATAGCGAGGTTCGGGAAGGGGAATATGCAGTTCTAAGTGTGCGGGATAACGGCAGCGGTATTTCGCCCGCGGATCTTGAACGTATTTTTGAACCCTTTTATACTAAAAAGGCTATGGGCAGAAGCGGCACCGGACTTGGCCTTGCAATTGTCTGGAATGTCATGAAGGACCATGGAGGCTATGTGGATGTTAAATCAGATGAGAATGGGACTGAATTCCGTCTCTATTTTCCCTCCTTGCGGAATATCTTGCTGGAAGAAAAAACCGGGCACAGACTTGAAGAGTTCCTTGGGCAGGGAGAAACCGTCCTCGTTGTGGATGACCTTGAAGATCAGAGGAATATTGCCTGTGCCATATTGACGAAACTCGGATATAAAGCCGCTTCGGCCCCAAGCGGCGAAATGGCTCTGGAATACCTGAAAAAAAATTCTGCGGATATTATCATTCTGGACATGATAATGGATCCGGGAATGAACGGCCTTGAAACCTACAGAAAGGTCATTGAGATTCGCCCCGGGCAGAAGGCTATAATAGCAAGCGGTTATTCGATGAGCGAAGACGTTGCTGCGGCTCAGAATCTTGGTGCAGGTCCTTTCATCAAAAAGCCCTATACCCTGGCAAGGCTGGGACAAGCCTTAAAGGCAGCATCCACCGCTGCCGGCAACTGATACCCTGTTTATAAAATTTCCGCTATGCATTCTATCTCCACCAGGGCATCCAGGGGGTTTTGCCTGACAGCTACAGTGCTGCGGCTTGGCCTGTGTCCCTGGAACATTTCTGAATAGACCCTGTTCATCCCTGCAAAATCATTCATTTCTTTGAGATACACAGTCGTCTTTACGACATTCTTAAGAGATAATCCAATCCCGGAAAGAACAATTGAGATGTTGTTCAGAACCCTTGCTGTCTGATCTTCAATGGCAGTGCCAGTCAGTTTCATCGTATCGGGATCTATTGGAGCCTGACCTGAGCAGAAAACCAGGTTTCCTGCCTTCATTGCATGGCAGTACGGGCCAATAGCATCCGGTGCACCCTTAATAAAAAAAGCTTCCATTTAATCCCTCTCTAACATTCCATTTTTAATCCAAAATCACCCCGGCTGTTCTTATCGCTCTTTATGTCATTTGCCCTGGCTAAAAATCTCCTCAAAGAGTTCAATAAACCAGGGAGGTTTCTTGATTATGACATATATAAGACCCATAACTGTGATGGGAACAGGGATAATTATATCTGCCAGCCCCAGAATAATCAGGGCAATAATGCATTTTGCCGGTTTACTCATAATAAATCAGGCTTCCTCGACCCTGAGCCTGTTAAGTGCCAGATGTTATGCCGTTAAAGAAACCGGCATGCGAAACATTCCTGCGGCATACGGCAGAACTTTACAGGACGCACCTGCATCTGGCACCGTCCGCAAGCCCTTCACGAAACGCCTGTCGTGTTTTACCCGGGTATTATTCGGGCTTTGGCTTGCCTGTCTTTCTGATCCTTCGTGCTGAAAACCGGGAGATATCATTTGTTACGGCAGGCCCTGGCGGACTCATCTCTCCCCTGATAAAGGCCTTTCCCGCATCGCATAAAGGTATTATATCTCCAAGAATCTCAAACATATCCAAATGATCATTGCTCTTTTTACCAGGGTTTTTCTTGCCATTGACAGGATCTTTCATGCCCATCTTCCTTTCT
>JAFGMQ010000127.1 GCA_016927455.1 Deltaproteobacteria bacterium | reverse complement strand
TTTTTGAACATGTCTTTTGACTCCTGAATGAAATTTGGAATATATTATTATCTCATTTCGGAAAAGAAATCCAGCAAATTGACTCATCCGGTGCCTAATACCTGTGAGAGTATGGGCAAAGTATTGGATTGCCGGGACCACAAAGAACGGGGTTTTTTCTTTACTCACGCATCTCATTAAATTATAAGACATATTCTGTAGATTCAGTCCTTAGAAGACTGTGTCGAAATTTACTTGTAATGTTAAATTAATGTATGCATGCAATAAATTTGCGGAGCAGGCTTAATGTTTGATTCCCTGAGACTTTGCGACCTTCCGGACAAACACAGGGCTGTCCTGAGACATTCGTCCAGCACAAGGCCCGTGATATGGCTTGTGGAGGAAAACGGTATCAGGGCGGTCGTAAAGGATTTCAGTGTAAATGGTTTCCTGTACCGGAATATTGCAGGACGGTTTCTTATATGGAGGGAAGAAAAGGCGTACAGGAGGCTTAAAAATGTCAAAGGCGTGCCCGCTTTATACAGGGTTATTGACGGTATCGCCCTTGTTACGGAAGAAATTCCCGGAAAAAGCCTTGAAAACCTTGAAAAGGAAATACAACTGGATGCTGAATTTTTTCATGCCCTGAAACGCCTTGTAGATAAATTTCATGAGAGGGGCATTGCGCATTGTGATTTAAAAAGGGCACCCAATTTCATATTAGGCGAGGATGGCCTTCCCTATATTATTGACTGGGCCGCATCAATTTCAGAGAGCGAATTCGGATTTTTTCCTTTAAATAAAATTTACCGCAGGTTTTTACTTGACGATTATATGGCAATCACAAAACTCAAGCTTCGTCATATACCGGAGGAAGTTACCCGCGAAGAAAAAAGCTCCTATGATAACAGGGGCGGACTGGAAAAAGTTGTCAGATCAATAAGGGACAGGCTCAGGGAATTGCTGCAGAAGATTGCATA
Organism: Deltaproteobacteria bacterium; assembly: GCA_016927455.1. GTDB lineage: Bacteria > Desulfobacterota > DSM-4660 > Desulfatiglandales > Desulfatiglandaceae > JAFGMQ01. Next base: position 3,529 of record JAFGMQ010000127.1, on the reverse strand, counting down.
AGAAAACCGGGCTGCATGATGGTCATTTTCGTAAGACATACAGCCTCAGATTGTACCTGTGAATTGAATTCGGGCCCCATGAAACAGCAAGGTCGATTCGCCTTAGCCGATCCAGATACTCCTCTGCACCGGGATAAGTCACATTGCTCACCTTCATGCTCCAGTAATAATCCGGGAATGCCTCGCCGAAATCACCTGAGTCATCTGCCAGGCTGCCAGGATCGACAAGCTTGATCTCGGACATTTTCATTTGAGCCAGAAGGGGGGCTGTAGTGTGAAACCTGGCCTCAGTTGCCAGTGAAACGCTCTGTGACTGGGATCCGAGGGCTGCGACAAGACATATTGCCATGATAGCCATAGCCGTCATGACTTCAAGGAAAGTGAAACCGGATAGTTCAGCATGATCAGCTTTCAAAATCGACATATTTATCAGCTACTTTAATCCTTCTTAGAAAAGGGCTCAATATAAGAGTGAACTCTCTGCCATCGTCGCAACCGAGGTGTATTGCTGTTTCCTGGACGTAACCCTTTTTAGTGAACTGTACAGAGGCCACGCCCATCATCTTTTTGCCTCTTCCCCTATACCATATATCAAGGATACGAACACCCTGAGGCAGTGTCATTGCATTTTCAAGGGAAAGCGCATTTTCTTCCTCTGTCATGTCAGGAGAGGTCTTCCACAACATTCTTGATTCAAGGTCAAAGCGAAGAATAACGGTCTTTTGTTCCCGGATTGCCTCTTCCCTTACCTCGCTGATCAAGCCTGCTAATTTGCGGGATGCCGCCTTTAAATTGTCTGTCAACAGGGTATATCGAAACTTTGGGATGGTAAGCCCCATCATCAGTGCAACAAGGAATATGACCACTGAAAGTTCAATGAGGGTGTACCCTCTTGTAGAATCTGATGAGGTCATTCGCCTGTTTCTGACTACTCCAGATCCCAGTTGCTTATGTCTTTGTCATCTCCCTCTCCGCCCAGCTGCCCGTCAGCACCGTATGATATGATATCGAAATCATGATGAAGGCCTGGGGAAATATATATATATTCATTCCCCCAGGGATCACTGGGAATCTTTCCCTTTTCAAGATATCCGCCTTCCCTCCATGCCTTCGGAAGCTGGCCCACAGTCGGCGGTTCGATAAGGGCATCGAGGCCCTGGTCAGTACTCGGATATACTCCGTTGTCCAGCTTATACAGTTTCAGTGCGGTTTCAATGCTCTCGATCTGTATCCTGGCCTTCATTCGCCTTGCTTCTTCAGGTCTTCCCATTATTTTTGGGATAATAAGCCCGGCCAGTATCCCGAGTATTACGACAACAACCATGACTTCGATCAAGGTGAAGCCTGGTTCATTAGCTTTTGTTTTAACAATGTGCCTGTTTTTCATGGTTATTTCCTCAGATTAGGGGGCGGAATTAAAAATATTTCAAGTTCCATGATGCCTTCTCATCGAATCATCTGGTTCATCTCAAATATGGGAAGCAGGATGGATATAACAATGAATCCGACAATAAGACCCATAATCAGTATCATTACCGGTTCCAGCATGGATGTCATTGCCGTTACCTGTGTTTCGGCCTCCCTTTCATAGACATCCGCAATATTATAAAGCATTTCCTCAAGCTTACCGCTTTGTTCGCCTGCAGATATCATCTGAACAGCTATGGGCGGAAACCAGCGGCTCTGGCCCAGTTGGTCTGACAGGCTCTTTCCTGCCTCAATCTGGTCCATTGCATTATCGATTGCCTTTGCGATATTGGTATTGTTTACGATACTGCGAACAATACTGAGGGCAGTCAAAAGCGGAACCCCGCTTTGAAGAAGGCTGCCGAGCGTCCTCGCAAATCGGGACATGGCAATTTTTATATTTATGGATCCAAAAACCGGCATGCGAAGCATTGCTTTGTCCCAGAAATACCTTCCTGCCGGATTTTTAACTGCCCTTTTGATCAGGATAATGCATGCCGCAAGACCGGAAAGGACTGCCCACCAGAATGATTTAAAGAAATCACTTACGCTGATCAGGGCAAGGGTGGGAAAAGGCAGGGACTGATGCATTTCATCAAAAACAGAGAGGATATCAGGAATGACAAAAGTAATAAGAAAGAATAGCACTAAAGAACCTACTGCACACATCAATATCGGGTAGGCCATAGCTGCCTTGAAGCGCCCTCTTACAGCCTGCTGATGCTCGCTGAAATCTGCAAGCCTTTCAAGAACAAGATCAAGAGATCCGGATGTCTCTCCTGCTTTTACCATATTGACATACACATCCGAAAATACCTTTGGATGTTGAGACAATGAAGACGCAAGGCTTGCGCCTTCATTAACCGATTCTTTGACCTGGGCAAAAACTTTTTTTAAGGCCGGGTTTGAAGTCTGAGACATCAGGGTGCCCAGACATGATACAAGCGGGATTCCTGCTCCCAGCAGGATTGACATCTGCCTGGTTGCGGCGGAAATTTCCGAAAATCTGACTCGTTTGAAAAAACTTGATATTGAAGGGCTCGAAGCAAGAGTCTTTGTCCTGGGTGAAGCCTCTTTAACTTCAACCGGAAAGACACCTGACCCCCTCAATTTCTGTCTGGCTGAAACAGGACTGTCGGCATCAATTATTCCCTTTTTGTTTCTGCCGGCCCTGTCAAGGGCTTTATATTCAAATACGGGCATAAATTAAATATTCTTAAGGTTTGAATGCAGGTGATTTGGCTATGGCTTTTTACAGGGCCTTCATTATTTATACACCCTTATTATGTTAGCAATACCGTTTATCAGTGTCAACAAGTCAACGGCAGGACACTTGATCGGCTTGAATGTCTTGACTTAACTTCAACAGTAAATTAATGTCAATAAATTAATCATATTATCAGTAATGCATTGATAAATGAACCCGGCCATGTTTGCATTAAATTTCCTCTCGTAAAAGGGCAGATTTGTGAAAATCTATGCCAGTATATTAGTCCTGGGAATGGTATCTGTTTTAATTTCTGTTCCTTCCAGTTGCCATGGTGATGAACCCGGTTTTTATGTGGAACGGCAGGGGATGCCTCAAAACCATGTTTCAGGAAGCAGCCCGCGAATAGATATAGGGGTCAGACTCGCCTCTTTTTTCAGGGACCATATATCGGCTGTGGACGGCGACAGATGCCCAAGTATTCCCACATGCTCCTCATACAGTGTGGAGGCGTTTAAAAAACATGGTTTTTTAATGGGATGGCTGATGACCGTTGACAGGCTGATACATGAGGCTGATGAGGCGGCCTTTTCCTCTCTTGTTCGCAGAAACGGACGGTTCAGTATCTATGATCCGGTTGAAAACAATGATTTCTGGTGGTACTCATCAAATGACAATGAATAATTTAAAGACTCTGGTATTCATAATCAATCTAGGGGTGTTCCTTTTTTATAGCCCGTCTCCTGCGCTGGCTGAACAGGTTATAATAGACAGGGATAATCAATTTTCATTTGCCAGAGGCTATATGGAAAAAGGGGATTACAGGCGTGCTGTTGAGGAATTCGACAGGTTTAT
>JAFGMQ010000019.1 GCA_016927455.1 Deltaproteobacteria bacterium | reverse complement strand
TATACAATTGGGGATGTCCATTATGTCGAAGAAATGGGCATACTGGTGCCGGCCGGCCGTACCGAGTTCGCCATGGACCCTGTTTTTGGCTACACATCATCCAACCTTCGTCACTGGGTGGAAGAAAAGACAGAGGGACGCATTTCAAGGCACGATGTGGCTTCCGTTTCCATCGAGGAAATCCGGAAGGGGGGGGCCGGTCGAGTTACGGAACGTCTCATGGATCTGGCTGATCGAAAGGTGTGCATTCTGAATTCGGCCGGTTACCGGGATCTCGAGGTATTTGTGGCGGGTCTTTTGAATGCTGAATCAAAAGGAAAACGATTTCTATACCGGACCGCAGCCTCCTTTGTGAGGGTGCGGTCCGGTATCCTGCCCCGTCCCCTTCTCTCCGTTGCCGATCTGGCGATTCCGGAGACCGGAGGCGCCCTCATTGTGGTAGGGTCTTTTGTTCAAAAGACATCCGGCCAACTCCGTGAACTTCTGGCCCTGCCCGGGATGACTGGTGTGGAAATAAGGGTCGAGAGTCTTCTGGATGATACACTCCTGAACGTGGAGATCAACCGAGCGGCGGAACGGGTGGAAAAGTATCTCCAAAGGGGTGCTGAAGTAGTTGTCTATACGAGCCGCACAGTAGTAACTGGGCGGGATGCGGAGGAGAGTCTATCCATTGGAAATCGAATTTCCGAAGGGTTGATTGAGATCATCCGGAAGGTTTCGGTAAGGCCCCGTTACCTGATCGCCAAGGGAGGTGTTACATCGAATGATGTTGCTACCAGGGGCTTGGGTGTCAGGCGGGCCATGGTTCTCGGACAGATTCTGCCCGGGGTGCCCGTGTGGTGTTTGGGACCCGAGAGCCGTTTCCCGGGCCTTCCATATATTGTCTTTCCAGGAAACGTAGGAGGGCCGGGAGCCATGGCGGATATAGTAACGGCCCTTGGATGCCTTTGAAGAGGTCTGCAAGAAATCGAAGCAACATCGGTAACCTCTAAATCAAATTAAATTTCATGTGGTTACAGTTGATAACCATATCACTCTGGCATTTTTTCTCCCTGATGAACTGCATAACTGGCATCGGCTGGCCTTTTGTTAATCTTTCTCTTAAAATCTGCTGTTAATGCTTTCGCATCAGACGCAGTCCAATAGACGAGGAGCTCCTTTTTCCTGTTCAAAATAAATTATATTGAGATGATTTCTTTTTTCTCGCAGAATCGAAGCTCCCCGCAACAAGTTGCGGGTAGCTTCGATTGTTAAGGAAAATCTTTATTTGTATTCGCTCGCATTCCCCGCTGCAAGCAGCGGGGAATGCGTTCGCTGTTCAATTCAGCACTCGATAAGCACTCTCTATTGCCTCAGAGCGCAGCGACAATGATTCCGATAGCCAGCAGTAGCGGCGTCACCAGGGTAATGATCACATTTGCACCCATGTGCGGTACCAGAGAAGGGATATCATCCGCGTGAAGATATGAACCGATTGCCGTAGGAACGGCAAGGACCGCCGGGATAAGTGCAATAAAACTGTGAATCGGCAGAAGCCCGGCAAAATATCCGACCACCACCGTCAAATATGCGAATAGATAAAATAACCCCAGCAGTATTGCACTCTTCGGATTTCCCCAAAGTATCGGAATATGCCTTCTGCCGATTGTTTTATCTGCGCTGACGTCCGGAAACTGATTCAGGAGCAGGAGATTGCTGACCAGAAAAAACGGAACCAGGGAAGAGACAAAGGAAGTCCAGGAATATGAACCGGTGAGTGCGAAATAAGTTCCCGTCACCATGAGAGTTCCGAAACCGAGCCCGGGCGCAGCCAGGCACAATGCCGGAAATCGTGTCACAACAGGTGTGTATAGAACAATAGTCAATACTCCCGCAATTCCCAGCGGCAGTATCCATATTCCCCTGACAAGGGTAAAGTAAACTCCAACAAGTACGGTCAAGCCAAGTGAAATCAGCCCGGTAATCAGTGCGACCCGGGACATGCGGGAAGGGAGGGACGGCAGTGTTCCTGTGCCTCCGCTGAAGGGAGTCCTCTGCGTCCGGAAATCAAGGCCGCTTTTGTAATCATCATATTCATTCAGGGCATTGACGCTGATATGGGCAGACAGTGCACCGATAAATGCAAGGAAAAGATGAAGATAGTTAATTGCATGCCCTTCCCAGATCACGCATGCTGCTCCCAGCCCCACACAGACGGGCACAAGGAGCAGAAACCTTGGGCGTGCAGGCCCGACAACAGCCATTATGAATTGATATATTGTTGAGTGTTCCATTTTAAAGGTATCCTTCCCAAAAAGAACCCCCTGTTAGACCTGTGGCGATGTTTATCATTTCAGATGTCATTCCGGGTAAGGGAAAACAATAGAAGTCTTATCATAAAACAAATAATTAAAGGTTTTTCTCTCGCCTTTGACCTGGTTGAAATGACATGGCTCACTCCAATGTTAAAAAAAAGGTATTTAAAAACTAATCTTAATCTAAAAACAAGAGGTATAAAAATATTGAGGAGGACAGTAACAGAGGCAGGTAACTTTGTCAATTGAAGGAAGAGGCCGAAGAACAAGGCTGGGGCAGTTCATTTTTGTTGACTGATCTTGAACAAAATTTAAAAATTAAACGACGTAAATTTGAAAGATGTTCTGGTGCTGAAATTGAAAGTTTTTTCAAGAGGTTTATATGAAAAAATACTGGATAATTGTCCTGATAGCCATTCTGCTGGTCACAGGATTCGCCCTGATAGTGTTGACAAGTTATCTTGTTGCCTACAGATCTCTCGGAGAGGAAATCAGTCAATACAGCCTGCCATTGACCACTGACAACATATACTCGGATATTCAGAAAGACTTTATCCTTCCCATATACATATCCTCGATTATGGCCAATGACACTTTTTTGAGAGACTGGGTCCTCTCAGGAGAAGAGGATGCCGACAGGATTATCAGGTATCTGGCGGAAATACAGAATAAATACAACACAGTAACTTCATTTTTCGTGTCCAGTAATACTAAAAATTACTATCATCCTGACGGTATCTTAAAACAGGTAAGAGAAAATGACCCTGATGATGCATGGTATTTCAGGGCCTCTAAACTGGATGAACTTTATGAAATCAATATTGACAGCGATACTGCCGAAAGAAAAAGAATTACCGTATTTGTCAATTATCAGGTTCATGACTATAAGAATAATCTAATCGGAGTAACTGGAGTCGGACTGGAATTAAAGCAAATGCAAAAAGCTATAGAAAAGTATCAGTCTAAATATAAAAGCATTGTGTTTTTTGCAGACAGCATGGGTAAAGTGAGACTTCATGCGGAAAATTTTGAATTTCCCCTGGATTTATACAAGTGGAAAGGGTTTTCCAGCCTGGCCCTGAAACTGCTTTCAAATCCCGGGATATCATTTGATTATATAAACGAAGATTATACATATTTTTTAAACTCAAGGCCTGTTCCTGAGTTTAACCTTATTCTGATTATTTTGAAAAAAGGAGATACGTTAAAAGAAAATTTGAAGGAAAAACTCAGGATCAATCTGGTCATCAGTTTTTTAATTTCATTAATAATACTGGGTATTGTGATTTTTATAGTCAGACGTTACAACCAGAAACTGGAACTAATGGCTTATGTTGACACATTAACAGACTCATATAACCGGAACGCCTTTCAACTGATATTTTCTCAATTGTCAAAAGAGGAAAAGAGATTAAAAAGAAAAAGCTCTCTTTTATTACTGGATTTAGATCACTTTAAATCTATAAACGATAAATATGGGCATAACTGTGGAGATCTGGTTTTAAAATCATTTTCCGAATTGGTTTTAAAGATAATAAGAGAGACTGATGTTTTTTGTCGCTGGGGTGGGGAGGAATTTGTTTTACTTCTGGTTGACTGTTCCATGGACAAGGCAGTAGAAGTGGCTGAAAAAATAAGAATTGCCGTTTCTGAACTTGAAATACCTTTTTGGAGAGATATAATCAAGGTAACAGTCAGCATAGGTGTTGTGGAGCGCCTGGAAAAAGAAAACCTTTCCCAGCTTATAAACCGGGCTGATAGAATGATGTACCTGGCCAAAGAGCAGGGACGGAATCAGGTGTTTTTTGATAAGTCAAAAATCGATTTAAATTGAGTCAAATTTAAGCATGAACTGCCTGGCCTGTATTGACTCCCGAATCACGAAGAGACTTATAAACAGACTGTGCCCTGTCCTACTATGATCAGACGATCAAGGCGGGGTCGGAAGTGGCCTTGAACCGGTTCCTATGCCTGAAATTCAGGCTCGAACCGATAAGTTATAAAAAGGTCCGGGATACGGGGAAATGGACGGTGCCATTATTCTTCATAATGCATCAGCCATAGACAAAAGGACCTCGCAAACAGCCTTCTTGTGATTAATCATAATAAGCCTGACGAGAATGTCAGGTCCGTAGAGCAACTCGCCCAATGTGTATGCATCCACGTCAAGCCTTGCTGCCAGCACCCTGTGGCCGTGACGGCGCAGCAATCTCTCCACCTGCCGGTAAAAGCGTTCAGCACCATCATCAGCCAGCAGCAGGAGGCGCGAGATCCGCATTCCGCGTTGAATGTCGCTGCGGCGATCAGCCAGACGCAGTCCCCGATCCTCGGCGCCCAGGATATGCTCCGCATTTTCCAGGCTGCGCACCACCTGACCGGTACTGAGGGCGTTTCGCAGGGCTGCTGTCATGACTGGATTCAGGGAGGCTGCAAAGACTTCAAATTCACTTCCCTGCCACAGAGGCCGGGTTTGTGTGGTCAGGATATGAAGAAGTTTCCTGCCTTTCGGATCTGATTCAATCATTCTGGGGAGTTTTAGCGATTGAGTTTTCATGTTTTAGCCTTTACTATCAAAATTCTTGGCAAAGGAACATACTGTGGGCCGGGTCAAACGGAGCCAGTCGGATACATCCATTATGAAAGACAGGTTTGTTACGCCGGGGTGAAAGGCAATTCTGTCGTTTTGGAGTATGGAGTGATCCACATACAGGTCAAAGGGAAGTATGTCCCTGCCGAAGGGAGGCAGGGCACCTTTTTCAACTCCCGCCAGCGTTTTTAACTCCTTTTCTGTGGCAAAGCGAAGCTTCTGCGATTTTAATATCTTCCGTATCTTTCCGGAATCGGCCTCCAGTGTGGCAGACAGGACAAAGAGGTGATATGCCCCGTTTTTGTCCTTCAGCATCAAAGTCTTTCCGCCGATTTTCTTTTCTTCCCCCCTGGCCCTTGCCGATTCATCACAAGTTCGGGCAGGCGTGTGATGCCGTTCCTGGTAATTGATCCGTTTTTCTTCAAGGGATGAACGTATTTTTTCCGTTAGAGTCATAATGAAAAACTGATATATTAATATTTCACAAAATTCTGGTTGCCAAACCGGTTGCGATCAAAAATACAATCCTGTATCCTTTTATTTATGACAACATGCAGACATAATAAACTTGTACTCCTTGAAAAGCAGACAAATAAGATCCGCTGCCGGCATTGCCACCTCATGATCGACGAAAAGGAACTGGGAAACGCTTGCTGCCCAGAGTGTCAGGAGGTTTACGGCATACGGCGTCGGGATTTTGAGGAAGTCAAAACAGAAGACGAGGGTTCGGTCATATATCGATGCGAAGATTGCGGAGCCCTGATAAAGACGGAATGAAATGAGCGGGGCATATAAAGTTATCCTGTCCTCTTATGCCTTGATTCATCATGTAATATCCGCATCAGGCTGAATCCTTAATGGGCTGCTTTGCTTTTGGGCAGCTCAATCCTGCGCTTTTCAGGGTCGCTCTGCCGCCGATACAATATGGCCGCGTGCCCGATAACTCCAACCACCTCGGAACCGGTTTCGTTTTCAAGAACGCACGTTATTTCTCTCTTCTGGTCCTTTTCTTTGAAATCAATAAATTTTACCTTTATAAGTTCATGCCGGTCAAGGGCCTCTTCAGCGGACAGACATATTGCCGGAGTCAATCCCTTCTGGCCTATAAAGACTACGGGCTTCATGCCGTGGGCAAGTCCTCTCAGGTATTTTTTCTGAAAACCTTTCAGTTTTTCCATAATCTTCCTTTTTTATCAGGTCAGGCCTGAGGCGATCCCTGCCAATAATTCCAGCAAAGGATTAATGTCCTGACTGGTCTTTGCCTGAAAGCTTCCTGCAGACCTGACTTTTTAATTTAATTTGACTGTCCGCAGCTTATGACATTTGACCGGTTATGGTCAAGGAGCATTTGCAAACTGTTGGCTGCCTCCCCTGCAATATTCCGGCATTTCAAGGTCTCTCAATGAGGACACCTGTAATGTTTTGAAAGAAGTTTCATGTATTCTGGACGCAGGAGAGAAAAAAGGATATTGTTTATTGCCATGATAAAAAAAAGGAATATTCAAAGGCCAGGTGTGCGTATCCCTGTTGCGGCTCTTGATACGATCCGTCATAAATTGACTGTCGAATTGACGGACGGTCCGCTGTCGGCAAGGGATATTTCAGGCAGGATTGGAGTATCAGAAAAGGAAGTGTATGATCATCTCGAACATGTCCGAACAACACTGCACCGTCTTGGCCGGATACTTATAGTGAAGCCTGCGGAATGTGTCAAGTGCGGTTTTGTCTTCGAAAAACGCAAGCGTCTTAAAAAGCCGGGCAAGTGCCCGCTGTGCCGCAGTGAATTTATTCATCCGCCGCTGTTTTCCATTGGTGAAGAGCTATAGGATAAAGGACATGGGCAATGTCTTTTAACTGACACGTCCAAATCCATCCTGTCAGGTTGACTTCTTCACAATGGGTTTATCAGGAAAGGAACAGGAGACAAATATTTTCAAATGAAACCAAATGCAGCTTCGGACATTATATCAAGCCAGCGTTTTCCGGGGATCATTTTTATACTGATTTCTGCTGTCGCATTTGGTGCCATGCCGATATTTGCCAATTACGCTTATAAATATGGTACCGAGCCGATTACCCTTCTGTTTCTAAGATTTTCATTTGCCAGCGCGATTATGCTTATCTACAACATATTCCGTAATAAAAGATTCCCCACTGGAAGGGTCCTGATCATATCTATTTTTATGGGAGGCGTTGGATATGCCGGCCAGTCTTTTTCTTATTTCACAGCACTGCTTTATGCCCCGGCCGGGACCGTGGCCATCCTGCTTTATCTTTACCCTGCCCTGGTTACCGGGATTTCAATGCTGTTCCTAAAACAGAAAATTACATTTCCTGAAATCATTGCCCTGTTTCTCGCATTAGCAGGTACGGTCTGCGTTATTGGATTCACATCCGGAGGGAAAATGCTGGGGATTATCCTCGGGATTAGTGCTGCCCTTATATATTCTACATACATCATCACCGGCTCCAGAATTATGCCGAAAACAGATGTCATAACG
>JAFGMQ010000018.1 GCA_016927455.1 Deltaproteobacteria bacterium | reverse complement strand
GGGCTGGACTCTAAAGTTGTTTATCCACCATGCGAGACGGATAATTTCAGATGGTATGGACAGGATGGGTATTATCTTTCGACTGCAAGGCTTGAGAATTTCAAGCGCGTTGACGTTATTGTAAGGGCTTTTCTTGAGATGCCTGATCAGAAACTCATTGTAACATCTGGTGGAACAGAACTTGACCGCCTGAAGAAAATTGCTGATGGAGCAGGAAATATAAAATTTACGGGATGGACAGGGGAGGATGAATTACACAGGTTGATGGGCAACGCAACAGCTACCATCTATATACCAAAGGACGAGGACTTCGGAATGTCACCGGTGGAATCAATGGCTGCAGGAAAACCTGTGATTGGTGTGAAGGAAGGGGGTCTTCTGGAAAGTGTAATAAACGGTGAGACCGGAGCTCTTTTGAGGCCAGACCCCTGCGAGGAAGATGTTGTTGATGCGGTTCGTCATATGGATCCAAAAACGGCTCTGGATATGAGGAGAGCCTGCGAGAAACAGGCTGTGCGGTTTGATAAAAAAATATTTCTGGAAAAGATGAAAAGAATTTTATCGCAGTGATTGTAGGGGTATTCGTGTGCGTGTACTTCATATTGGAAAATATTATCCTCCTTTTGAAGGGGGAATTGAAAATTTTCTGGGTGATCTTCTCCCTGCACTTAAGAATAAAGGGTTGGATGTAGCTGCCGTTGTTCATGATCATTCATTCAGGCTGAAGGGGTATTATGGTGAAAAGCAGTCTTTCGATGTTTATCGTGTTCCAACCCTGGGAACATTTATGTATGCGCCTGTAAGCCCCGGGTTCCCATTTGTTTTAAGGCGTGTAATCTCAAGATTCAAACCGGATTTGCTGCATATCCATATGCCTAATACGTCCGCTTTCTGGGTTATGGCCCTTTCCTGTGCAAGACGAATACCCTGGATAATCCACTGGCATTCTGATGTGGTGCCATCGTTGATTGACCAGAGGATGACCTTTTTCTACAGCCTTTATAAACCATTAGAGAGGTGTCTTTTAAAACACAGTTCCGTGATTATATCTACATCCGCACCTTATCTCAATTCAAGCAAGGCGTTATCAGCCTGGAGAAATAAATGCAGGGTTATTGAACTGGGTATGGATCCGGGAAGATTGAAATTGCCCGGAAAACAATTGATTTCATGGGCTGAGGGTATGTGGAAAGAGAAAATGATCAGAGTTCTTGCAATTGGCAGGTTAACCTATTACAAAGGGCATGACATTCTGATCAAGGCCGCATCGAAAACGCCTGAGATCAGCGTCATCATAGTGGGAAAAGGAGACCGAAAAAAAGAACTCGAGGCACATATTTCTGAACTGGCTATAGGCGAAAGGGTCAGTCTTCCCGGATCTTTGTCAGGAGATCGGCTCCATGCCCTTTTAGCTTCATGTGATTTTTTATGCCTGCCTTCAGTAGAGAGAACCGAGGCCTTCGGGCTTGTTCTTCTTGAAGCCATGCGCTTTGGAAAGCCTGTTGTGGCAAGTGATATCAGGGGATCAGGAATCGGATGGGTCGTAAGACATAATGAAACAGGGTTACTCGTCAATCCCGGAGATATAAATGATCTGGCAAACGCTTTACAGGTCATGGGAAAGAATGCTGAAATGAGGAAAAATATGGGGAAGGCAGCGTTTGAGAGATTCAACCGTGTTTTTCAGATAGACAGTATTGGTGAAAAGGTACTCGCTGTTTATCGGGATTTTTCGAAGGGAGAAGTGAGTAGTGAAAATCGGTGAGCCCGAATATAAAAAACTCATCGTGATTATCCCTGCATTAAACGAAGAAGAGAATATCGAACATGTTATCGGGCAGGTCAGGGCCGTAACCGGAGGTGATATAGTTGTCATAAATGACGCCAGCATTGACAGGACGGCAGATGCAGCCCGGGATGCCGGAGCAAAGGTGATATCGCTCAGCCTGAGGTCGGGGGCCTGGGGTGCTATCAGGACAGGTATTCATTATGCATGCAGACATGATTATGAGATTGCTGTAACTATGGATGCGGATGGCCAGCATATTGCCGATTCCATTGAATATGTTATGGAGCCTGTTGAATCAAAAAAGGCTGATGTCGTTATAGGGGCATGTGTCAACCGCGCGAGCATGCCAAGGCAGTTTGTGTGGAATTTCTTTAGAAGAATCACCGGACTTGATATCGAAGACCTCACGTCCGGACTGCGCGCTTATAACAAAGATGCAATTTCAGCGCTTGCATCTGAAGAGACAGTATTATTTGACTATCAGGATGTCGGGGTTCTTCTCTATTTGCGAAAGAAGGGTTTCAGGCTTACAGAGGTTCCTGTTGATATGGTCTCAAGGATTTCAGGACGATCAAGGATATTTTCCTCATGGTGTGATGTTCTGGAATACCTTCTTGTTACCGGAGTCCTTTGCCTGTCCAGAACAAAATACTAAGTGCCCGATGAAAGTCGGCGGACAGTTTAATAACCTGTGAATGCATTATAAGAAGGTATGAATATATGAGGTTTTTTTCCTATCATCTTACTTCTTTTATGCTCGGAATTATTATTGCCGGGGTGATCATTATCCTGGTAAGAAAAGATCTACTGCACACAAAATATTCTTTCTGGTGGCTTCTGGTTGCCCTGGGCAGCATTGTGTTCGGAGCATTTCCCCGACTGATTGATTGGATCGGAGCAGTATTTGGTGTGCATTATCCGCCGGTTCTCTTTATTATTGTGGGGATTGGTCTTATTCTGATAAAGATGCTGACAATGGATATCGACCATTCCGAACAGGAGCGAAGGCTTCGCATACTTACCCAGCGCCTTGCTCTTTATGAAGAAGAAGGGTTAAAGTCGCCTGCTAAAATGGATGAACCGGAAATTAAGGGCGGTAAAAAGGTATAAGTTAAAAGGTGTATGACCTGAAGGGTATCGGGTGAAAGGTTGAGGGCCGGCCTTTCACTGAAAGTGGCGCTTCTGGAATATGCCTTTTTATATTCTCTTCAATTTCAATCAGTTATCAGGAGGCTGGAGCGTGAAAATGGAAAATTCTGAAATTAACGGCAGACCGGCTGTTGCAGTTATTGGCTGCGGTCACTGGGGCAGGAACCTGATTCGAAATTTCAGCAATCTAAATGCGTTGAAACTGATATGTGACAAGAACGAGATACTGCTGGAACAGTTCAGGAAGGAATATCCCCATGTGGAAACCTGTCTGGCCCTTAAGGATGTGCTGTTAAATCCGGATATACAGGGTGTTGTGATAGCAACGCCTGCTGAAACGCACTTCAACCTGGCACGGGAAGTTTTGCTTGCAGGTAAGCATGCCTTCGTTGAAAAGCCCCTGGTACTTTACGAAAACCAGGCCGAGGACCTTATTGAAACTGCAAAAGAGATGGGCAGGATACTTATGGTCGGACATCTCCTCCAGTATCATCCCGCCTTTGTATTACTCAAACAATTGTCTTCAGCGGGAGAGCTTGGCCGCATCAATTATATCTACAGCAACCGGCTGAATCTTGGGAAGATCCGCAGGGAAGAAAATATACTGTGGTCTTTTGCGCCCCATGATATTTCCATGATTCTTTCACTGGCCGGAGAGGAGCCTGAAAGCGTTTCGGCAACGGGCGGAAACTATCTGCACAAAGAGATAGCCGATGTAACTACTACGCACCTTGAATTTCCATCAGGACTGCAGGCCCATATCTTTGTTTCCTGGCTGCATCCTTTCAAGGAACAGAAGCTTGTGGTAGTGGGCGATCGCAAAATGGCAGTGTTTGACGATACAAAGCCGGGGGATGAAAAACTGCTCCTTTATCCTCACGAGATCAAATGGCAGAACGGCATCCCGGTTCCGGCCAGGGCAGAGCCTGAGAGAGTTGATATTCCTGAAGATGAGCCTTTAAGCCTGGAATGTGATCATTTCCTCGATTGCATAAAACATAACAAACAGCCAAAGACTGACGGCAGCGAAGGACTAAGTGTTTTGAGGATCCTGAACGCCGCCCAGAAGTCACTGGATGAACAGGGCCGGAGGATAGTGATTGGTGAGGATTCAGGAGTGAGGAGT
>JAFGMQ010000126.1 GCA_016927455.1 Deltaproteobacteria bacterium | reverse complement strand
TCAAGCAGAATAAACCTGACTCGTTCATGTAATATAGCTCAATGATGCCGGCATTTATTAATTTTTTTATAGCATTCATTAACTGAGTCACTGGATTCTTTTCGTAACCCCTGACCGGGATGACGTTAAAGATATGGGATGATTTGCTGTAAACCATTAAAACAGGAGGCAGTATTATGAGAAAGTTTCTATTTATGTTTGCGTTTTTTTTGTCTTCGGGCCTTGTTTTTGGATCAGGGCTGTGGGCCGATATGATCCGCATCGGGGAACATCAGATCGTTGCCCATCCTGCCCTTGATAATGATTCAAGGGGATTCAAGACAGCCCTGGCTGAAGAGGGTTTTATCGAAGGGAAAAACATCGTCATTGACCGGCAGAACGCTCACGGTGAACAGCCGAACTGCTTCATGATTGCACAGAAATTCACGGACGATAAGGTGGCCCTGGTACATGCAATCAGTACTCCCAATGCCCAGGCATCAGTAAAGATCAACAAGAATATACCAATTGTTTTCTCCTCGGTAACAGACCCTGTGAAGACGGGCATAGTGCCCAATATGGGAAAGACAGGCACCAATGTAACAGGGGTCAGCGACAGGTGGCCGGTCACACTTCAGTGCAGAATGTATCAGGATCTTGTTCCCCATGTTAAGAGATGGGGAACTATTTACAACCCTGGAGATATAAATACCATCCCCCATATCGAAGAGATGAAAAAGGCCATCGAGGATATGGGCGGCAAGCTGATTGAAGCACACGTCTCCGCCAGTTCCGAAGTTATGCAGGCTGCCCAGAGTCTGGTGGGAAGGGTTGATGCCATTCATATTACGTCAGACAACACCTGTGTCTCGGCTTTTGAGTCAATTGCAAAGATATGCAACGACAGTGATATCGCACTGTTTGCAGGCGACAGGGACAGCACCCCGAGGGGCGCCGTTGCAGCATACGGACCCGACTATTTTCTGGTGGGATATACTGCCGGCAAACAGGCGGCCAGGATACTCAGGGGCGAAAAACCGGGAGATATCCCTGCAGGCCTTGCATCTGATTACAGTTTATGGGTCAGCCTGAAACATGCGAAACAGCAGGGAGTAAAGCTCCCCGGCACCCTTATAAGAAAAGCTTCAGACAAATTATGGGATGACCAGGGCAATCTGGTAAAAGACAGGTAGATCCTTTGAAAAAGGGGCTGGAGGGGAATCTCACCCCTCCGGCATGGTGAATCAATGATAATGAGCGGTTTTTTGCGGACCATCCCTGTGTCCCTGGAACAGGGCCTGGTTTATGGACTTGTTGCACTTGGAATTGTTATCGCATTTCGCATACTCAGTTTCCCTGATCTCACAGTTGACGGAAGTTTTCCATTAGGTGGAGCGGTTGCTGCCCGACTTATCATTGAAGGGGTACCCCCGATTTACTGTATTGCGGCTGCCGTCTTGAGCGGGTTTGCTGCAGGATGCTGCACAGGTCTTCTGAATACAAAACTGAAGATCAACAGTCTGCTGGCAGGGATTCTGATGATGACGGTTCTTTACTCGGTTAATCTGCGTATAATGGGAAGATCCAACATACAGCTGCTTACGGTCGATACTATATTAA
Organism: Deltaproteobacteria bacterium; assembly: GCA_016927455.1. Taxonomy (GTDB): domain Bacteria; phylum Desulfobacterota; class DSM-4660; order Desulfatiglandales; family Desulfatiglandaceae; genus JAFGMQ01. Next base: position 5,865 of record JAFGMQ010000126.1, on the reverse strand, counting down.
CTCCTCTGGAAAACCTTGATATAAATCGTTTTATTCCCATAATATGTCTTTTCTTCCTTATTGCGTTCGCCGTAAAATTCCTTACTGATATCTTTCTGCACACGCAGGTAGGGCTTGCCATGCGCGCTACCGGCGACAATGAACAGATGATCCGCACCCTTGGAGTAAATACGGATACAACAACTATCCTCGGGCTCGGAATTTCAAACGCCTTTGTCGCCCTTTCAGGCGCTCTGGTAGCTCAGGATCAGGGTTTTGCGGATATAGGCATGGGTATAGGGATGATCGTGGCCGGTCTTGCCTCAATTATAATCGGAGAAACCATTGTAGGCCTCAAGACAGTTCAGAGAAAAACCCTGGCTGCGATAGTAGGATCAGTAATCTATAAACTCATTATATCTGTGGGACTCAGAATGGGACTGGCGCCGACCGATTTGAAGATGGCAACCGGAATAATGGTGATCCTGGCCCTCGGCATCCCCGCACTGAAGAAGGAAAAGCAGGGCAAACTGCACCTCAGAGGAGTATGAATAGGGGGAGACCGATGGTAAAGATCGAAAACATCAGGAAGACCTTCAAAAAGGGCACAATCGATGAAAAGGTTGCCATAGACGGGCTCAGCCTGGATATCCCTGATGGAGATTTCATAACCGTTATCGGCAGCAACGGAGCAGGCAAGACCACCCTTCTGAACCTCATATCAGGAACATATACCCCTGATGAGGGAGAGATTTATATTGACAGTCTCCAGGTTACCCGCCTGCCCGAGTACAGGCGGGCGAAATACCTCGGCAGAATATTTCAGGATCCCCTGATGGGGACGGCGGCTTCCATGACAATAGAGGAAAACCTTGCAATGGCTGATCTGCGAGGCATGCACAGGGGATTCAAGTGGGGTGTCTCAAAGGGCCGGCGGGATTATTACCGCGAAATACTGAGGAAGCTGGATCTGGGTCTTGAAAACAGGCTTAAGGATGCAGTCAGTCTTCTGTCAGGAGGGCAGCGGCAGTCCCTTACACTGCTGATGGCAACCCTTTCCCTTCCTCACCTGCTCCTGCTTGACGAGCACAGCGCGGCACTGGACCCCAAAACAGCCCAGCGGGTAATGGAGCTTACTGAACAGATAATCAATGAAAACAGTCTTACGACAATAATGGTCACCCACAATATGCAGCAGGCTATCAAGTACGGCAACCGCATGATCATGCTCCACAAGGGGAACATTCAGTTTGATATAAGCGGCGAAGAAAAAACGTCGCTTACCGTTGAGGAGGTCGTAAAGAAATTCGGAGCTGAACTCAAAGACGAGACCCTTTTGAGCTGATGTGTAACTCATCCGGCCGGAGCTCTGTTAAATCTGAAAGAGATGGACTGGAGCCGGCTCTTTCATCACGCCGGACATTATAAGCCGGCCTCCATCAACAAATGGTCCGATGATAAACCCGCCCTCTGCCACGAAAGTATTTTGTTCTTGATAAAGTTATTATGTTTAAGTTATAGTTTCAGGCTTCTTTAAAATGAACAGATGTATCTATTGCCTGATCAGCAGTCAGCTTATGTGTTCAAAAGGCGGAAAAAAGGTTGAAGAAGCATGCCGGCCTTCTGCTTTGGAATTCGGAGATATATCTGAATGCCGATAGCTTCAACAGGAATTACTAAAAACTAATCTGGAGGGAATTTGAGTATGGGGAAACGGATATATAACTTTAACGCAGGACCCGCAGCATTGCCGCTGCCTGTTTTAGAGGAAATCCAGGGGGAACTTCTTGACTTTAAAGGCTCAGGCATGTCCATACTGGAAGTCAGCCATCGTTCCAAGTGGTTTGAGGACGTTATAAATGAAGCAGTCGAAAGGACCAAAAGGCTCCTCGGGCTTGGGGATGGTTTTGAGGTTGTGTTTGTCCAGGGCGGTGCAAGCATGCAGTTTGCCATGATACCCATGAATTTAGCCCTGAATGGAAAACCTGTTGATTATATTAATACGGGTACATGGGCAACAAAGGCAATCAAGGAGGCGAAGGTTCAGGGGAAGGATGTCCGGGTAATTGCTTCTTCAGAGGATCAGGGATTTTCCTGTATACCGGAAGGTGTCAGGGTTGACGGCAATGCGGCATATGTTCACTTTACCTCCAACAACACCATTAAGGGAACACAGTGGGCCGAATTTCCTGAAAGCGGAAGCGTGCCCCTTATAAGCGATATGTCATCCGATATTATGAGCCGGCCCTTCGATCCTTCTCCATTTGGACTTATTTATGCCGGGGCGCAGAAAAACATCGGCCCTTCCGGAACAGCCCTGGTAATTATCAGGAAGGATATGCTGGAAAGAGTGCCGGCGGGGCTTCCCGCAATGCTGAAATATTCGACCTATACTGAAGAGGGTTCAATGTACAACACCCCTGCCTGCTTCAGCATTTATACTATTAATCTTGTCCTCAAATGGCTGGAAGAGAAAATCGGCGGGCTGGAAAAGATGGACAGGATCAATAAGGAAAAAGGATCTGTCATTTATGATTTTATTGACAAATCCGGCTTTTATAAGGGAACTGCGGCCAGGGACAGCAGGTCTCTCATGAACGTTACCTTCAGGCTTCCGAATGAAGATCTGGAAAAGGTATTTGTGGCCGAGGCCACAAAGGCCGGGTTTGGAGGACTTAAAGGACATCGTTCCGTAGGCGGCTGCCGTGCCTCGATCTATAATGCCGTCGGGGTTGATGCGGTAAAGGCGCTTGTTGAATTCATGTCGGAATTTCAAAAAAAGAATGGCTGATTGACTATATTTTCCCCGCTGCCTGCAGCGGGGAAACAATAAAACGATATAAGACAGTTCAGTATTTTTGACCTCAAAAAAACAGCAGTTTTCTTTTTCATATCCTCTCAGGATACAGGCACTGAGCTAAACATCCAGCAATGGAAAACCGGAAAAAATCACTCCTTCTCAAGAAAATTTTAGAAAGCGGGGCACTTCCCTCACTTTCCCCTCTTGCTGTTCAACTGGTTGAACTTGCTTCAGACGACAGCACATCAGCACAGGACCTGGCGGAAACAATTGAAAAGGACCCTGCCCTTACAACAAGGCTCCTGAAGCTGGTGGGGAGTGCCTTTTACGGTATACCGGAAAAGGTTAAATCCATTTCTCAGGCGGTTGTACTGCTGGGTTTCAAAAGGCTGCGTATCATGGCCCTCAGCCTTTCTCTGCGCGACACATTTGCAATGGGCACAAAAGACGGCATGGACCATGATCATTTCTGGAAGAGCTCACTTTACAGGGCAATGATTGCACGCAGCTTTGCCGGGTCTGTCAATGCCACCGGCATGAACCCGGAAGAGGCATTTGTTGCCGGCCTGATTCAGGAAATAGGTATGCTCATGCTTTATGAAGCATGCCCTGAGGATTTCAGGCACAGCTTTCCGGGCGGAAATATTTCCCTCCAAGAGGCCCTTTCCTGGGAAGAGGAAAATCTCGGGATCAACCACAGGGAAATCGGATATCTCGTGCTGAGGCGGTGGCGTTTTTCAGATCAGCTTGTCGAGGCCCAGAAGTATTTCGGACCTGACGCCCTCAGCAATGAGAGGTCATTATTGTGCAGAACCGCTGAGCTTGCAGGGCGCGCGACCCAGGTAGTCTTTGGACAGAGAACAGACCTTCATCGCCTTCAGGAACAGGTCGAGGATACCCTGAAAATTAAAAGCAGGGTTCTTGATGAAATTTTTTCTGAAACCTTTGAAAGGATTGAGGCCCTGGCAGAACAGCTTCGTATCAGGGTCGATTCACAGGCCGATATCCTGACTGTTATGGAAAAGGCAAATGAGACCCTCGCCAGGATTAATACTTCCATGGAAACGTCTCTGCAGGAACTGCTGAATCACGTAGGAGAGTATGATGAGTCATTGACCAGGATTTCCGAGGAAATGGCCAGGAGCCGAAGAGAAATACTCCAGAACACGCTTGATGCAGTGGCTCATGAGATCCGCAACCCGCTGATTGCAATCGGAGGATTTGCAAACAGGCTTGCAGGCCGGGGGAGCGAAGAAGGCCGAGGTAGAAAATATGCAAGGATTATAGCTGAGGAATCCGGCCGACTGGAAGGGATTTTGAAGGAGATTATTGATTATTGCCAGGTCTATGACCCGTCTTTTGTTGAAACTGACCTGACCTCAATTGCCAACGATGTCCTGGCAGAATTTGAAGATATTCTAAAACAAAGGAATATCGGGATTGACAGGGATTTTCCTGAAGGGCCTGCTTATGCTCATGTGGACATAGACGGTATTTCAATGGTACTGCGCCGGCTGATACAGAATTCCGTCAACATGATTGATGAGCCTGGCGGCAGATTGACATTATCAGTCAAACCGCTTCAGCAGACCACCGGGCTCATGTCAATAGGCATTGCCGGCAACGGCCGTCCAATGCCCGATGAAATCAGAGATGCACTGCTCGAGGCGAATCTTTCCACGAAGACTTTTGGAGATGGTCTCGGCATTCCCATGGTACGAAGAATCATCGAGGCCCACAGGGGCAGTATTGAGCTGAAGGTTGATGAAGAAATGGGTAACAGTGTTATATGCCATATTCCGGCGTCTTGACTGCCCTGAACGCTCAGGAGCCAGCAAAACGGAGTAAAGGTAATTCGCCGGAAATCCGGACCACTGCCCTGCCTTTTTCAGGCTGGGCATTTCATGAAAGGCCATAAAGCACACGCAGGGATTATCTTACGCTGTTTTGATAACTGATCCCTTCTCGCCGTTACGATATCCCCTTTGGCCCGATTAATATAAAAAAACACCATGCTTTAATCTTAGAATATGTCAAATACCACTTCAATAATGCAATTCAAAGCAAAGATAATAAAAATAATCGGCCTCGCATATGCCAATTTGTGCAGGCAGCAGAGTAAAAAGAAAAAACCTTGACCCATATTCAATAAAAGATTTATTATTTTCAAGTGAAAATAGTGCTGGTATTTTTAGACTCTGTAATTTCGATTAACGAAGTGACTGGAAATCCTGTTTGTTTAAGTGCATTATGTCTGAAAACAGGAATGCTGGAACGATTAATGTCTTTGAATTGACATGGGGTTTTACTATTGATTGAGGAATGAATTTTTGTCACCCATGATTTCCAGATAAATATAAGCCGATTGGCATCCTGAACATACTCGTCCAGCAATCATTTTATAGTTTACAATATTAATCCCGCAGTCTGTATTGCACGCCGGATCATAACCGCGTCGCCACCCTGAAAAACCGGCTGGTTGAACATCAGTATACAGCTGTGATTATTGATTAGGAGAGAATCTCAGGTCTGGAAAAAAGCAGGGAAGAATAAGTGACATTAAAATGAAAATCCATCAGCGGTTTATTTAAATAAAAAACTCAAGATTTGCATAAATACTCTTTTACCGGAAAAGGTTATTTTTTTCATCCAAAGGAGTGCGCATGAAAAAGAAAGCGGGAGTATTGATCTGCACATGTATTTTTATAATTGCCGCGTTTGGCCCCGCCATTGCTGAATACAGGCTCTCCGACACCGGCCAGACCAGTAGTTATTACAGCGAAGAAAATATAATTACATGCCAGAATACAGACCAATCGCAGTACGTCCAGGACGTCAGTAATAACGGATCTGATCCAGTATATCTGAGCAAGGGTGCCGGCACACAGAAGTGGGCATTCCAGGCAGGCGATGATGTGAATTCTTCTCCGGCCATCGGTTCAGACGGTACAGTATATGTGGGATCATATGATAACAAGGTCTATGCCTTAAACCCGAACGGCACTAAAAAATGGGCATTTCAGGCAGGCGACAGGGTGTGGTCTTCCCCTGCCATAGCCCCGGACGGAACAGTATATGTAGGGACG
>JAFGMQ010000125.1 GCA_016927455.1 Deltaproteobacteria bacterium | reverse complement strand
GGTTATGAAAGAGTATTATAAGAATCCGGAGGCTACTGAAAAGACCCTGTTCGACGGATGGCTCCTTACAGGCGATATGGCAAGGGTTGATGAGGATGGTTTTATCTGGCTCGTTGACAGGAAAAAGGATGTCATTATCTCAGGAGGAGAAAATATCTTTCCTGTGGAAGTGGAAGATGCCATTATGGAAAGCTCGAAGATTCAGGACGCTGCCGTTATAGGAGTCCCTGATGAGCGTCTGGGCGAGATCGCAATCGCAATTGTCCAGCTTAAACCCGGTCAGGAAATGACAGAGGATGAATTTTTTGCCTATTGTGAAGTCATACCCAGGTATAAGAGACCGAGGAAGGTCTTTTTTGAAAACGTACCCCGAAACCCGACCGGCAAGATTGAAAAACCAAAATTGCGTGAGAAATTTGCAGGGATGGCGGAGAGTTTTAAAATATAAGCAGGAGAAAGGAACTGTCCTTAAATTGAGAGCTCTTTGGGGGCATCCACTGATTAATGCTGGAATAGAGTAAGGAAGCAGGTCAGCGGGATGCAGTTGGAATAAAATTAAAGCAGGGTGTGATATTTATAGCACAACCAAATAACGGAGGAAGTATGGATAGACAGATCATGCAAGGAAATGCAGCCTTTGCGCGGGCTGCATCGGATGCGGGGGTCAGGATGGCAGCCGCATATCCCGGTACACCAAGCAGTGAGATCCTACGTGATATCGCAGCAGAGTATCCGGAGGTATATGCAGAATGGTCCCCAAATGAAAAAGTCGCCCTGGAAGTTGCAAGCGGAGCTTCATTTGCCGGGGCAAGGGCATTGGCATGTATGAAGCACGTCGGGTTGAATGTGGCAGCCGACCCTCTGATGTCCCTCGCTTACACTGGCGTTAAGGGCGGTCTGGTAGTACTCGTAGCCGATGATCCTTTCAGCCACAGTTCCCAGAATGAGCAGGACAGCAGGAACTGGGCCAGGTTCGGCAAGATGCCAATGCTGGAGCCTGGCGAGTCACAGGAATGCTATGATTTTATGAGAGTTGCTTTTGATATCAGCGAACAGTTCGATACTCCGGTGCTTCTCAGGACTGAGACCCGCGTCTCACATTGCGATACACTTGTGGAGCTTCGTGATAAATTTGTTCCTGAAAGGCCTTTAGGTCTCGACAAAAAGGAATGGACAAAGTACGTCATGGTGCCGGCGAACGTTAGACCAAGAAGGCTATTTATTGAAGAACGGACAAAAAAACTGGCCGATTTTGCCGACACTTTTGAATATAACAGAATGGAGATCAACGATACAAAGATAGGCGTTATAACAAGCGGCGTGTCCTATATGTACACCAAGGATGTCTTCCCTGAATGGTCCTATCTCAAGCTCGGAATGGTCTGGCCGCTTCCGAAAAAGATGATTGCAGACTTTTTCAGCAAAGTTGAGAAGGTAATAATAGTCGAGGAGCTTGATCCCTTTCTGGAAACAGAGATCAGGGCAATGGGCTATGAGATATTCCATGGAAAGGATGTTATTCCCTCTGTATATGAACTGACATCGGAAATCGTCGAAAAGTCTTTGAAAGGTGACGAATACAAGGCTTCTGAGGTGCGTGTAAAACCTGAGGATCTTCCCAGAAGACCGCCCAACCTCTGTGCAGGGTGTTCCCACAGGCCGTTATTCTATGCCCTCAAAAAGCTGGGTGCATTTGTTTTCGGAGATATCGGGTGTTATACTCTCGGTGCAGCTCCCCCGCTGAACGCAGTCCATACCACGGTTTGTATGGGAGCCGGAATAGGACAGGCCCACGGTGCCATGAAGATGCTCGGGGAAGAGGGTCTTGGAAAGGTCTGTGCGGTACTTGGTGACTCAACATTCCTGCACAGCGGACTTACCGGGCTGATGAATGTTGTATATAATAAAGGGATTTCTACAACAATAGTCCTTGACAACAGGATAACCGGCATGACAGGTCATCAGGAGCATGCAGGCACGGGCTTTACTGTTCGCGGTGAAAAAACAAACATGGTTGACTATGAAGAGATCGGTAAAGCGCTTGGGGTAAAGAGCATCAGAAAGATAGATCCCTATAACATCGAAGAAACCATGGCAATTGTAAAAGAAGAGATGGAGAAAAGCGAACCGTCCATGATTCTTTACACTAATGCCCCCTGTATGCTCCTCAGAAGGGAGAAGAGGGCCTTCGAATATCCGCTGTATGCCGTTGATAATGACCTGTGCAGGGGATGCAAGATGTGTCTGGATATAAATTGCCCCGCTATCAGCTGGAGGGCGGGAGAGGGACAGTCTGCAGATGGACACAAGAGAAAAGGAACAGCTTATATCAATCCCGACCAGTGCGTTGGGTGCCAGGTATGTGCCCAGGTCTGCAAGTTTGAATCCATCAAGCCGGTCATAAAATAAGGAGACTGATCATGAAAGAAAACAAACAGATAACAAATATATTTCTCTCAGGTGTCGGCGGTCAGGGAGCCATCCTTGCGAGCAACATCCTGGCGGAAGTTTTTATCGGCGCCGGCTATGACGTCAAAAAAGCAGAGGTTCATGGTATGGCCCAGCGCGGCGGCGATGTTACTACACATTTCAGATACGGGGAAAGGGTCTATTCGCCTCTTATTAAACAGGGTTCGGTTGATTTTCTGCTGGCTTTTGAGCTTCTCGAGGCGATACGATATATCAACTGGGTAAAACCGGACGGAAAGATTCTTATAAACAACCAGAAAATATTTCCGCCAGCTGTAAACCTCGGGACAGCGCAATACCCGGATGATATTGTTGGAACATTCAAATCGTATTTCAAAGACAATGTATATGTCGTGGACGGTGGAGAAATAGCGAAAAAGGTGGGCAACATTCAGGCTGCAAACGTGGTGCTTGTGGGTGCGTTTTCAAATTTCCTGCCCGAGATCAGTGATGAGCAGTTTGTAAAGGCCATCAAGAGTCTGCTTGCACCTAAACTTCACGACCTGAACGAAAAAGCCTTTTATGAAGGGAAAAAGGCAATATAAGGGCATGTTGTTTAAATAATCGTGTTCTATATGGTTTCATGCCTTTTGCCCGGTGTCAGAGTCTCTCTGGTTTTGTTGGCATGGTAGCATCAGGAATCAGGTGGGAATCGGCTGGGCCCTGATAAGTAGTGTAATAAAGAGGGACAGTTTTTTATGTCCCTCTTTTTTTATTGTTGACGAAAATTCCTTACAAAAAACTTGTTAAGGCGGCAAAGCAGTTTTATCATAACAAAAGGACGTATTGTAATTATATTTGAATAGCGGCTTATAAGGAAAATCCATTTGGCAGGCTTGACTTTTTTCTATTCATTGGTTGCATGCTGACAGGTTATTCCACTATCTTAAAAATGATTGCTGTTTTTCAGGTGTTCCCTGCTTTTTATGGTTTGTTGCCCCTGTGTCCGGTCTATTGTGCATCACTGACACTACATATGTAGTCTTTTACCGGGGTGATCAGCTTAAGGGATTTGAAAGGATATGCCGGAAGTGCATGCAGACAATTTAACTTTTTGATAATATTAAGCATAGTCAGCATCGCAATGCTATTATAAAGAGGTAAAAAAGAAAAATGACCCAGCTAAAACAAGCAAGAGCCGGTGTAATTACTCCGGAGATGAAAATAGTTGCCGAAAATGAATCTATTGATCCCGTCAGGTTAAGGGACCTGGTTGCACAGGGCAGAGTTGTGATTCCTGCCAATAAGGGGCATGAAAGGCTTGTTCCGGTCGGCATCGGAGAGGGGCTCTTTGTCAAGGTAAACGCCAATATCGGAACCTCTTCCGACCATGCAATTTTTGAAGAGGAACTGGAAAAACTCCGGGTATCCGTAGAGGCTGGAACAGATGC
>JAFGMQ010000124.1 GCA_016927455.1 Deltaproteobacteria bacterium | reverse complement strand
TTTTCATGGGCCATAATCAAGAGGTGGGGCAAACCTCCCATCTGTTTCTATTGCAAGGCTCTTCATCACCCTCCTGTTTACCCACACATTAAAAACAGGGTCCGTTTTTTTCACATCCTTTTCAGATAATAACCTTATAGCCTCCTTCGCGCATTGCCTGCCTATCTCTCTGTAGTCAAAAATAAATGCCAGAGCCGCCCCGCTTTCATAAAAAAACCGGTTATAACCTATAACCGGAATCCTGTTGAAAAGGGCTTCCTTAATAACATACTCAACAATGCTTTCGGATATTACAGTACGATCAGGGATAAACCAAAGCGCATCAATATCCTTCCAGTGATCATTCAACACAAGCGGGATGTCTTTTCTTGAAGAAGCCACAAGCGGAATTATGGTAATATTAATCAAAGCGGCTTCTTTAAAAGCCTTATTAAAAAAATCAAGATTGTACTCAGGGTCGAAAATAAGGCCCAGTCTTTTGACAAATGGAATCCCTGCGTGAATCATCTCAACCTGAGACCTGGTTGAAAGATTTAATGGGATTCCCGCTTCCGAACCTAATATGTCAAGTACTTTTTCCGGGTTCAAAACCATCGAATAAAACCTGGGAGTCTCATTTGAACTGATATCTTTCCAGACAAAGCGGGCGGCATGAGGGCCAATAGCTATAAACAAATCAAATCCTTTTTCGCCAAGTTTCCTGGAAAGATCAACCAGCGCTTTTCCCTCGAATTTATCTAAAAAAAACACCTCCTCCTTAACTCCATCCATCCTGGATATTTCAGAGGTCAATCCCTCAAGGGCCTCGATATAAGGCCTGATATTCTGTGAAACGATAACGGCAATCTGCGAAGCAACGACCTCATTTTCAGATATTGCCGATGCTTCACAGCAAGTCACGGATAATGCAACAGCAAATAACCATGACATTACCACTCGGGCAATCTTTTTCATCAATATCAAAATAAATCAGGGTATCGGCAAAAATACACAAAAGAAAAAATATCGGGAACGAAACAAAAAGAGGTAAATTAGAAGAAATAGAATATCGAAGGGCTCCCGGCGTAAAGCAAAAAAAGACAACTTACCGGCACACACTTAATCTTTATGAGACCTTTGCAAAACTACAGTTTTTTGTCATTTCGACCCCCGATTTTCATCGGGATAAACTCCGGGATAAATCTTAACACCATTGAATCATTAAGATTTATCGTCGTTAACACTCCTCGAAATGACAACTTTCATAGGTCTCCTTATTTCTTGCACATTAAAATGAACTGACTGTGCATTATGGAAATGGGCAGTCAGTGAGATAAATCTGTGGCGCATAAACTGGATTTATTGCGAATCCGCCAGTATTCGTTGATCCTGTGCTGAAAAACAGATATCAAATCAGTGAGTATATTTCTGAAATATCTTAATTACGTTATCCACCTTTTTCTTGAATTCACCTGTAACTTCATCCACATCTTCGAGGTCAACAACCACACGGGGAGTTATAAGGACGATCAGTTCGGTCTTATGAAATTCTTTTGAATCCTTTCCAAAGAGATAGCGGATGACAGGAATGCTTACCAGACAGGGAGTACCCTGTGCCGTATCGGACCTGTTTTCTTTAATCAATCCCCCTATTACAATGGTCTGGCCATGTTGTACCGTAAGGGTCGTGGCGATATTCCTTTTGTAAAACGACGGATATTCCTTACCGGCAACCTTTACATTAGACGAAACCTCGCTGACTTCCTGAGAAATTTCCATAGTTACCAGTCCGCGTTCATTTATATGCGGTGTTACCGAAAGAATCACACCTGTATCCCTGTACTGTATATTTGTGGCAACAACAGGGTTATCTGTTGAAGTATATTCATAATTAGAGCTTGCCACAGGAATTTCATTGGATATATCTATCTTGGCCTCCTTATTATCGGAGGCAAGTATATGAGGAGAGGATAGAATATTTACCTTGTTGTCTTTGGCAAAAGCCGAGAGATCTGCTTTTACCCTGTTTGCAATACCTATTGAGTAAGTTAGACCTGATTCGCCCATTGCAGCGCTTAATAAACCGGACCCGGGAGTGCCGCCTTTTGTATATGACCACTCTATACCAAGAGAGCTTTCATCGTCCAGGGTAATCTCAGCAATGGTAGCTTCGATCAAAACCTGTCTCGGCAGGATATCAATACGCCTTAACACATCCTCCACAATACGGTAATCTGAAGGTACAGCCTCAATAATAAGGGCGTTTCGAATCTCGTCTGCCGTTATCTTTATCTCGCCTCGCAAACGGCCTGTCTCACCTACAGCCGCGGTTTCACTCTTCACGCTCAAAGGCTCCTTTTCCGGCTCCTTTTTTTCCTCTTTTGCCTTTGCCTCATCCAGGCTCTTTGCTGAAAGCGGGTTCCGGGATAACGGGGAACCAGACTCAGTCTTGGGTTTTTCACTCTTCTTGGGCCCTGCGCCAAAAACACTCTGCAAAATTTCTGCCAACTGACCGGCATGGCCATTTTTTACAAAGTAAACATATATCTTCGGATCAACCTCCTGATCAACAACATCTAACTGACTTATGATATCAGCCACTTTATCAAATATCTGGGAATCCTGGCCGACAGCAAGCACAGTATTCAAACGCTTGATTGCTATGAATTTCACCTCGGCCTTCCTGGCGCTTAAATAGACTGGCAATACCTCGCCTAACACCTTCACCATTTCCTCTGCATCCATATTCTCAAGAAAATAAAACCGATGCATCACCTTGGCGAACAGGTTTATGTCAAAAGCCTCGACCAGCTTCAAAACTTTATGCATATTGGTGTTACGATCCACGACCAATAGTGAGTTGGAAGCAGCTTCGGCTATAATAATCCCGCCTTGAGTAATAAAAGGGGCCAATAATTTTGCCATCTCTTGAGCTGAAATATATTTAAGAGGGATAATCTGGATAACTGCATCTTCGCTCAACACCCCATCTTTATCCCTATAGTCAGACCGCATACTGAGAGCCATCCGGGGTGCATCTTTAAGATAATTAATCCTGTAGAGGCTCCCCTCCCTTACAGCAGTCAAACCGTTAACGTCCAGCAACTGCAGAAAGATCGGAAAAATGTCCTCTTTCTTCAATCCACCCTCCGTATGAATAGTTACCTTTCCTGCGACTTTAGGGTCAACAATGTAACTGATGTTAAGGATCTCAGCTACTGTCTTGATTACTTCATAAAGGTCAGCGTTTTCGAAATTGAACACGATATTAGAGCTGTCTTCAGGCAAGGGCTTTATTTTCACAGCCTCTTCAGATACAGTAAAAGAAGAACCGGCCTTCCCTTCTCTCGGTTTAGACCCCATTATAGGGTTTACAGTATCAGCTTTAACTTCAATAATCATTGTGTTACAAACTGCAAAAAATGTCAAAAGAGTTACAACCACCCAAAAAACTAATGACTTATAATATCCATATAATTCCATGAATTCTACCTTACTCTCTGTTTGATTTCGCCAAACGGCGTTTTTATTATTTTATACTCTTCTTCCCCTGCATCTTTTTTATCATGGCTTTCCTGCTCTGATTTTTCAACTTCAGGTTCTGGACCAAAAATAGAAAATTTTCGACGCTGATTTGGATCCTTAATTTTCTGATCAGCATTTTGCTTATCAGATTTTCCATCATCTGGAGGCAACTTCGTTGCCGCCTTCGTTTCAATCCTCCGTTCTTTCGAACGATCCTTGTCATACAAATTGATTTCATAGTGATTCCCATCCATAGTTAAGACAATGCTCTCACTCTTGATTTCAGCGACATTGAAATCCCCAACGGAATCACCAACCTTGACATTTTTGATCTGTGCATCCCCTGGTTTAGGCCGGGAATTTTTGATCAATGCGCTCTTATAGTCATTTACAATCACAACTCCGTATAGCACATAATTTTTAAGGAGTGCATCCGTACGAGAGCCTTCACGACTTTCTCTGGCTTTGTCCATTGTGCCGCTGTCATCGACTTCAGGCCTGGGCTCTTTTCTGTCAGAGCTGAAAAGGTTCATAGACGCTACTGATTCATAAACGATTTCACTTACCGCCCTGCTTTGTATGCTCTTTTTCATTTCCATCTTGGCCGCGGGGCCTTTAACGGCCTGAATTTCGGGTGACGGCAATCCTTCTTCAGTCCAGACACCCAGTGTCTTTATCCCGAAGAAAACAACACCCACCATTAAAACAAAATTAATTAACCATATCCTGGAAAACATAAATAACCTGAAATTTTTTACTCAGCCTCTGACAGTTTTAACATAAATAAAGAACAGCCCGGGATCTCAGCCTTTTACAGTATTTTGCTCCTAAACCCTTTTCATATAACCGGCCACGGTAATATTTGACTGGAACCTGTCTGACCCTCCCCTGCTGCCTACGTTAATCATGATCTTTTTTACTGTCAGGTACTTCGGAGAACTGTCAAGTTTATAAAGTACATCTTTTAACTGTCTGATATTGGAAATAATCGAAAATTCAACTGGGATACTTTTATAATACACCTTGTCAAGATCCTCGGGATTTAAAACCCTGACTGTTTTAATCTCCACCTCACTTGTTCCTACGATTTCAGTTAAAATATTCTGTATATCTACGGCGGCAAGGGATGGAGTCTCCCCGCTCAACAGGCCGGATTCCCCGCTTTTTAGAATACGTTTGAGGTAAACAAGCCTTTCCTCAAATTCACTTCCCTGCTGAACGGTCTGTCTGTACTTTTCAAGCTGCCTTTCTTTAAGGATCAGCTCGGAATCTTCTGACTGAATGCTCTGTAAAAGAGGCAGTAACCTGTAGATTACCCCAATAAATATTAAAACAGCACCAGCAAGGATAAGGTGCCTTTTCTTTCTATCTATATTAAACCTCACTACTCCACCTCAATTTAAGACTTCCTGATTACCATATTCTTTAACAGCCTCATCCATCAGATCTGTTAACCAACTTGAATCCAATCCTGAAATATTCCTTGCCGTCTCTTTGTTTTGTGATAGGAGACAAAAAGGCCGCATCTTTAAAAAAAGGGCAGGCCTCAATGAGAGAAATCAATTCTGAGGCGGAACCTGCATTTCCTTCGATCTCAATCTTATCACCAGTTAGAGAAAATTTACGAAGCCATGCACTTTCAGGGATTCTTTCACTCAGTTCCTTCAGTACATCCAGTGCCGACAAACGGTCCGGGCCTAATTTGTTAAGATAATCTATCTGCTCCTCTAATGCCCTGCACTCAAGCTTAACACCCTCAATTCTTTCGATGTCTGCGCTCAGACTCTTAATTTCACTGTTTATCCTTTCGAGGTTCATCCTCTTCTGAACAAAACCTCCCAGACCCCAGAAAAAAACAGACAACAAGAGCAGTCCCGCCAGCATGAACATAACGTATAGACCTGCCTTGCTTGCCTTTTTTCGCAAATCTGCAGGCAGAAGATTGATATTCAAAGGAACTTTCCTGATGCCTTTCAATGCAAGGCCGTAAGCCGGAATAAGCGTATGAGATGCAATCCCGGTTTTTGAAAGGTCCATGAGATGCTCTTCAAGGTCAGCGTCCCTGATCGCATGTCTGAAATGCTCGATATCCGATTCCGGGCCTGAAAAAGAAACACGCATCGGGCCATAGTTGTCTTTGATAATTTTCAATTCCCTGGAAATCAAGCCATAACTATCCTCAACAGCCCAGTGAATTCTCATAAATCTCGAATAACTCAGAAGCCTCTCTTTAATGACGTTCAGTTCCAATCCGTCATCGGTCATATCAACCATTATCAGGCCGTCTTTTCCGATGCTTCCGGTCTTCTGAGAAAAGAAATTAGCAGCTGCCGTTGAACTTATCTCTATACCCGATATCCCTCCGCTGTTCAGCCGTTCATTCAGTTCTATGTAATTGTTTAGATCCTCCTTTCTCACAACTACAAGAATGACGCCTAATTTATTTGTTTCCTTGTCCTCTCCTATTATCTGGGAATCAAAAAAGATATCTTCCGTCGAAAAAGGAACATATTTTTCCATTTCGTAGCCAAGGGTCTCTCTCAGATTTTCTTTGACAGCCAAGGGCAATTCAACAAACCTTACGATGGCAACATCCCTGCTGATCCCGATAAAGATATTTGTAGCGGAAATCCTGTTTTTCTTCATAAACTCCCGGATCAGGGCTGAAACCGATTCTAATCTCTCTTTAACAGGCTTTTCCCTATCAAGGCTGAAAACAGATTGAGAAGCGAGTTGCACTCCCTTAAAAGAAGCCTTAAGGTAAACTAATGAAAGGGTGCTATCTTTTATATTAATGCCGAGGCTTGTCTGAAAAAGCAAAATCAATCTCCTAAATCTTCTGATCTGCGCTGAAAGGCATATCATACTCGGATACGTCCAGCCACTGAATAATTTTAAAGCCCTTTCTGATACTTTTGTTTATCTGAACCATGGCCTCCACGCCCCTTCTTGTTTCACCTCCATCGACCCTGCCGAATGACCTGATAGTATAATAAGGATATGTCCTGAGGGTAATGAACGGCTGAATTTCTGCATATACATCAGGGCCTACAACGGTGTTCACATCATTCAATGTTTTGAAATCCTTATCTTTTCTATATTCTATTACAGCCATAACCAGATCATCAGACATCTGGGGAAGCATGCGCAGTACAGCGGCTGAAGCAGCATTAATATTAATCCTTCCGATATCCCGGGCCGTTCTTCCCGCAGACCGTCTTGTCCTTGCTGTACTTGTTTTACCGACCTCTTCCGGTGTCCGGTTACTGCTAACCACTGTAACCATATCCTTCAAACCGCCGTAAAAAATCTCCCCTGTTACTCCTCTTACCAGCAGCAGTTCCTCAATCGAATCAAAATATCCATTCTTGCACTTATATGGTTTGGGGAGTGACTCATAATAACTGTTTTCAGCCCCGTTAACGCGATGCAGATCATCTTTGTCTATCCAGTCCAGTATGGAATCAGCAATGACATCCTTTTCCTTGTCATCAATATCAAACCCATCCACCATCATCCTCAAAAGTCTTCTGTCTGCGCTGTTTAAATCAATCTTTCCGCTTTCATTATCAATTCTCACCTCAAAATGCCCCCTGCCGAACTGCATTGACGGAATCTGGGTGTTGATTCTCCAGTCAAAAGCTTTTTCTTCCTGGCCTTCTCTTTCGAGGATGTCTTCCTTTTTCGGCAGGATACTGGTTTTGATCATTTCTGCAATTGCCCTGTTAAGCCCGGCCACGGCAATATAATAGGCCTCCGTCTCTTCCCTGAAGTTATATGTTATATTAACCTCAGCCCTCATGGAATAACAAAACTCGCCGGCAATCACCGAAAGCAACATCAAAACCCACAGGACCAAAACCAGGACAATGCCTTTTTCGTTTTTTAGGACATATATCATGGAATTATGATAAAGCAGCCTGCTGCATAGGACACTATCCGCCTGCGCCATAACCTATACCTGCAATCAGAGAGACAGGAGGCCTTTCAGCATCCTGCATAAGGGTTATCCTGATTGCCTTAGGGAGACCTCCGTCTTCTTCAGAATCCCATGTTTCTTTCCATTCCTCATCGCCTTCATCATCTCCCGGAATCAGATATTCGAACCTGATACTGTAAAACCCATACAGAAGTTCAACGAGATCATCCTCGCCCGGATAATCAACACTTTTCCAGTCCGAGATAAAAACGATGTTTTTCTCATAGAAACCGAGTGATTCTTTGTCATCCCCGGATCCAGAGTTGACACTGTAATAAGCATAAACCATGCCATACCCATTGGCAGGACTCACAGCGATACGCGATGTGATTCTCAATGATTTACTGTCACCTTTCAGCAGAGAATCCTTAATGTCTTCAGGCTTGTTACCGGGCAGACAGGCTGATGAAAGCTGCATCTTTATAAGACCAAATACCGTACGCAGCCTTTGTTGAGTTTCAAGGTCCCTTTCGCCTTTTTCCCATGCCCTTATGCCGATCCTGAAAGAACCGAATACTATCAGTATAATCAATGACATAATAGTCAGCGAAATCATGAGTTCCAGGAGTGTAAAGCCATGGACCTTCTTCACTTTAGCTGTAAAATTCTCAGCCTTCATCACTCCCGGGCTTTGCTCCCACTTTCATTGTGCTTATTTCAAAGCTCCTTTCATGAATGCCTGATTCCCAGCTTATCTTAACCTTGATAATAAAGGGGCTGAAAGGCATTTTCTGTTCTATATCTTCTCCTTCGGAATGATCAACCGTTGTTTCTGTCTTCCATCGAAATCCGTCTTCAAATTCGCCCTCAAGGATTTCCTCTGTCAGATTATCGGCAATAAGGGCCTCCTCCATCTTTTCCCTCGCATAGAATATTGCTCGTGTATACTCATCTGATAATTTACCCGACCTCAGACCGCCGGAGAAAAGCTGCAGGATAACGACCAGTGAAATACCCAGTATTGAGATTGCGACGAGGGTTTCAATGAGTGTAAACCCCTCCCTGGATGAATTTTTCTCATTCTTCACCCAGTTGTACGGTTCCCGTAATAAAATCAACACTTATTCTGTACCTGTTTCCTTTATCATTTTTCAGGACCACCTCTCCGCCACTGCTCCCCCCTGTGGGGAAAAAAACTATCTCAAATATCCCTGATTCGGTTTCCCTATCAACTGATATCGCCTTTTCCAGACTGACTCCATCTGGCAGGCTGTATATCTTCGATCCTGAACGATCTTCATCAGCCTCTTCCGATCTCTCGTCACGCATCTTATCGTCTGACCCCTGTGCGCTGACAGCCATTCGATTATTGTCAAAATCAAACAGTACCTTCACCGTCCTGTTTTCCGATGAGGCCTGGTTTCTGGCATATCTAAGGGATGCAGAAATCCTTTTTGATGCGGTTTTCAGGCTAAGATTGCTAAATGACCCACCTATCCTTGGACCCACAAAGGCATAGCCCAATGCAATGATCACCAATACTACCAGCAGCTCAAGAAGGGAAAATCCCCGTCTCATCACTCTATATCTTTCCAGCTCACGATATCAGAATCTTCTCCATCGCCGCCTGCACTGCCGTCAGCCCCCAGAGAAGTTATGGCATAATCGCCGTGCTCACTCGGCGATTCATATATATAGGGATTTCCCCAGGGA
>JAFGMQ010000123.1 GCA_016927455.1 Deltaproteobacteria bacterium | reverse complement strand
TGAAGGGGCTGCTGATTCATACCTGGGAAAGAACATGGGAATATATTAAAAAGGCCGGCACTGTCATCCTCGCCTTTTCCGTTATCCTCTGGGCCATGATGACTTTCCCGTCCCTTTCGGAGAAACAGATAAAATCCTTTGAATTGCAGTATGATAATGCAACGCAATCGTTTCTTCAATCACCTGAAATAAGGCCACTGTTAACAGATGAAACACAGCTTGTTGAGTTCGGCAGATTATATGACCTGTACCGGACGGCACTGGAAGAAAATGATGAAGACATTTGTGCCAAAATTGAAAAATGCAGCTTTTTTCCTTTACTAAAGTCAGTTTACGTGCTGGATACCGCCAGAAACCAGACTGACAAAAATGAATCTGGTCATTTCAAGGCAGCCCGGCTATATCTCAATTTCAAACAGGAAATTAATGAGATAGATATGCAGATGCAACTGACTGCCCTGAAAAAGACCATAGCCGGGAAACTAGGTCTCTGGCTGGAGAATCTTACACGCCCGCTGGGGTTTGACTACCGGATAAATATTGCCCTTGTCGGCGGCTTTGCAGCCAAGGAAATAGTCGTATCAACCCTGGGAACTGCCTACTCTCTGAGTGAAACGGACAGCGAAAAAACAGCTTCCCTTTCAGCGAGAATCAAAAGCGACCCGAACTGGAATCCGCTGAGGGCGTTTACCCTTATCATCTTTACCATGCTTTATGTACCCTGTTTTGTAACCGTTATCAGCATCCGGAGAGAAAGTTCCTGGGCCTGGGCAGGTTTTTCCATTATTTTCAATCTTTCGGTTGCCTATCTGGTTGCACTCATAATAAGCAAGGCAGGGGCTTTTTTCGGTATTGGCCTGTGATTCCTATATTGAGCCAATATCTCTAATTCGGGATATAAACTTTGAGAACATGTTAAATAATACAGGCACTTGTGCCAAAATAACCGATTATCAGGAGTAAGGCGAATATGGACAAAATTCCAATTACAAAAGAAGGGCTTGAGAAAGTAAGACAGGAGTTGAATCGATTAAAGAAAGAGGAAAGGCCGAAAAATATTCGAGCTATTGAAGAAGCCCGAAGCCATGGGGATATCTCCGAAAATGCCGAATATCACGCAGCCAAGGAAGCTCAGTCTTTTATCGCATCCAGAATCAACGAACTGCAGAACGTAATAAGCTCTTCCGAAGTAATTCATGTAGAAAAAGGACCTGCCACCCATGCCGTTTTTGGAAGAACCGTCCTGGTTTATAACCTGGAAACCGGTGAAGAAACAGCCTATCAACTGCTTGGACCTTACGAATCTGATCCTGATAACGGTACCATATCAGTTAAATCTCCCCTTGGCCAGGCCCTGATTGGAAGGTCCGCAGGCGATGAGGTAAAGGTCAATACACCCCGGGGCATTCAGGAATTTGAAATTATAAAGATATATTAGGGAATTCAAATGGAAAATACCGAACCGGCAAGGATTTTCATACACGGCCTCGAGAGCAGTAACCAGGGCACAAAGGCTGTTTTTTTCCGAGAAAAGTTCCCCGGCATTATGACTCCGAACTTCCCCGGCGACCTTAAGGAACGACTGGATAAACTGGATGAAATCCTGGCTTCAAAGTCTGACATAAGGCTTGTCGGATCAAGTTTTGGAGGACTTATGGCGGCTGTCTTCGCCATAAAAAATACTTCACGGATAAAGAAGATGATACTCCTTGCCCCGGCCATCAATCTCAGCCAATTCAACCCATACAGAAGTGAGAGTATTTCCATTCCTGTTCATGTCTATCACGGCATAAATGATGAGGTAATTCCTCTTTCAGAAGTGGAACCGGTCGCTAAAAAGGTCTTCAGGAAGCTTACTTTCAATTCTGTCGATGATGACCACTACCTGCACAAGACATTTAAAACAATTGACTGGGAAACCCTTCTGGCCTGAGATCTGTGGATTGAAAAATTACCCTTCAGTATTCGGCAGGATAAGAAAAGGCTTTAGAAGACTCTAAATTATTTCGAGGTCATAACTGCGGGTGCCCAGGCCGATTTTCTCGCCATATTCCAGCTGTATACTCCAGTCTACTGCCGGATAAACGGCCCTGAATTTATCCTCGCCAGGACCTTTTGAACTTGTCAGGCAGGAACCATCCGCGCCTTTTTCACGGTTGACCATATCCACAGAAGCCTGATCAATAGCAACAGGATCTTTTGAGGCCATTATTCCTATGTCCTGGACAATCGGGGTATCGCTGTGGGGGTAGCAGTCGCAGGCAGGAGAGATGTTCGTTAAAAAATTGATAAAAAATGACTTTCCCTGCTTTCCTTTTAAGACAGCATAGGCATACTCCACCATCTTTTTCTGGAATCTGCTCATATCGGCATCCCATTGCACGTCAATAGCACCCTGATTGCATATCAATATGCATTCCCCGCAGCCTACACATTTTTCAGGTTCAATGAATGCCTTTTCTTCAACCAGTTTTATTGCTTCTGATGCACAATGCTTAATGCATTCACCGCATCCAACACATTTTTTTCGCTTGATTCTTGGAGATACACCTGAATGCTGTTCCAGCTTGCCTTTTCTTGAAGCACATCCCATTCCTATATTTTTAATCGTCCCCCCGAAACCTGACAGTTCATGTCCCTTGAAATGGGCGACACCAATCAGGGCATCGGACTCGACAATTTCTTTTCCCAGATAGGCGGTTTCAAATATCTCCTGGTCAATCCTGACTGCCGAATATGAAGCGCCTCTCATGCCATCAGCAATGATTATCGGGGCATTAACGACTGAGTAGGCGAACCCGTTTCCAACAGCCGTATCCAGATGAGAAACGCTGTTTGCTCTCGTCCCTGAATAAAGAGTGTTTGTATCAGTCAAAAAAGGCAGTCCCCCAAGTCCCTTTATGCTGTCCACAATCTGCCGTACAAATATAGGCCTTATAAATGCAGTATTACCCTTCTCCCCGAAATGCATTTTTATGGCAACCAGATCCCTTGGCATTACAGCATCCTTCAGGCCGTTTTCGACAAGCCTTGCAATCTTGGCAAAGAGATTTTCCTTAAATGAGGTTCTCAGGTTTGCAAAATAGACTTTTCCTGGGGGCATAATGATAAAAGGCTGATGCCTTGCTTTGAAAAGGCATAAAGAAGTTGCAGTCCGGATCAGCTTTATGTTCAGCTATCCGACTATTTGATTAATGAAATTCGGCAGCATAAATGCCGCTTTGTGTATATCGTAATTATAGTATCTCAGGTCTGGTATAATCTTTTTATGCATATCCTTTACCGGATCATATTTCTTTGAACAAAAGGAAAACCCTATTGTCCCTGACGGATATGTCGGCACAAGAGTATAAAAATACCTGACAATCGGGAATATCCTTTTATTGAATACGAAAAGGTCTTTTATCAAACCTTTATCATAGAACATGCTCTCAGATTGCGTAACAGCTATGCCGTCTTCAGTCAGGGAATCATGAATATTATTATAAAACTCTTCTGCAAACAACACCCTTGCCGGACCTATGGGATCAGATGAATCAACTATAACGAGGTCAAAAAAATCCTTATACCCTTTTATGTACTCGGCGCCGTCATCCGTTACAACTTTCATTCTTTGATCATCAAAACAGGTTGAAATTGTAGGGAAATATTTTATAGATACCCTGATGACTTCTCTGTCGATTTCGCAAAGATGAACCTCTTCCACATCGTGTTTCAGGACTTCACGCGCAGTTCCCCCATCCCCTCCGCCGATTATTAAAACCCTTCTGGGATCAGGATGAACATTAAGCGCCACATGGGAAATCATCTCATGATATGCAAATTCATCGGCCTCGGTTAACATGATTATGTTATCGAGAGCCAGGAGCCTGCCAAAGCATTCGGATTCATAAACATCAATCTGCTGAAATTCTGATCTGCACGATTCAAGAGAGCTCTTTATCTTTATGGAAATACTTCTTCCCTTCTCTTTATCCCAGGCGTCATTTATCCAGAAGTCTTTTCCATTCATCGGCTATTTCCTTAAAACAATTTCGACGGTATAATCCCCGCCTCCGAAAAAATCTTTCGTGAATTCAACAGCTTTTTGCGGATCATAGAGCCTGCAACTGAAGATATCTATGTAACTGGCGTTTGACTGATTTGCAAAATGCCCGGAAATGAGTGAAGTCTCAATAAGCTGAGTCATTGAAAACCCCGCCACCCTTTCATCCTCACCGAAATTGACTACAACGCAGTCTCCGAATTTCTTCATCTCTATAAGATCGCACAGTCTGTCAACATATTCCTTGATCTTATTCTCATCTCTGATAGTTTCCGGATTGCACTGATGAAGGTTAATAAGGGTATGAAGCCCCCATGCATCCATGGAGTCATAAATCTTTTTAATATCAGAAAAACTTGTTCCAAGTTTAATGGCCATATTCAAGCCTCGGAAGGTTTGTGTCTTAATTTCTGCAACGGGACATCCAGTATTCCCCTTTTAACTTCCATAACATAAATAGATCCGGAACCGAACTGTTCCCTCACGTATTTAACGGCGCTCTCGTTGTCAACATCTGTTCCGCATGTGAAAATATCAACAGCGCAATATCCGTACTCAGGCCATGTGTGTATGGAAAAATGGGATTCAGCTATAACAACTACTCCGCTGACACCATGAGGTTTAAATTTATGAAACACAGGCTTGATAATCTCAGCGCCTGAAACCCTTACGGCTTCAAGCATTATTTCTTCGACTTTCTCT
>JAFGMQ010000122.1 GCA_016927455.1 Deltaproteobacteria bacterium | reverse complement strand
TCAACAATGGCATCGGTGGTGAGATCACCGGCAATGCCCATATCTTCCTCAAGGGCCTTAAGGACGATATGTCTTATGTGATTTCTATCTTCAAGCATCTATTGTCTCAAAAAATGAAAGGTTCTGGTTCAGCTTTGACAGCCTTGACCTGAGGGTTTCAACTTTATCCCTCACCTCTTGAACCACTTCATCCGGTGCCTTTTCGAGGAACCCCCTGTTAGAAAGTTTTTTATCAGAAACACCCAGTTCATTTTCAACTTTTTTTATTTCCTTTTTCAACCTCTTTCTTTCCTCTTCAAAATCGAGCAGTCCCTTCAGTATTACATGGACCTGATTATGCTCGAACAATGCGGTTGCGGAAGCCTCCGGCTTGGGGACCCCCGAGGAAATAGAAATATCATTGACCCTGGCAAGGCTCTTTATATGTTCAAGATTACGTTCAAGTATTTCAACCTGTTCCGCATCTGCAAGGTCAACAACGGCATTTACTTTCACAGAAGGCTTGATGTTCATTTCACCGCGAATATTCCGTATCCCGGTGATAACTCCCATTAAGAGATCCATTTCCTTTAATGAATCCCCGTCAGCAGGGAAATCGGAAGCCTCTGGAAAACCTCCATTCATTATGCTGCCCTGAGTTGAAGGCAGCTTCTGCCATATCTCTTCGGTCACGAACGGCATAAACGGATGAAGCATCCTGACCACAGCCAGCAGCACTCTCAGGGAGGTCACCTCAGCAGAAGCCTTTTTTTCCTGGTCAGTACCGTAAAGGGCCTCTTTGGCCATTTCAAGATACCAGTCGCAGAATTCATGCCATACAAACTGGTAGCAGATGCTTGCGGCATCATTGAAACGGTAATCGTCAAATGCCTTAACTACTTCCCCGCTCACCCGGCCGACTCTCGTAAGAATCCAGCGGTCCGGAAGTGAAAGCTCACCGCATTTATTATTAACATCAATTTCACTGCTCAGGTTCATCAGTACAAACCTGGCTGCATTCCAGAGTTTATTTACAAAGTGACGGTATCCCTGTATCCTTTCTTCGGAAAGTTTGATATCTCTGCCCTGTGCTGCCAGCGCAGCGAGTGTAAAACGGAACGCATCCGTTCCGAACTGACCCATTACCTCGAGGGGATCAATAACATTTCCTTTCGACTTGCTCATCTTTTTGCCTTCAGCATCTCTTACAAGGGCATGGATATATACGTCCCTGAATGGAACATCTCCCATAAAATGGATTCCCATCATAATCATTCTGGCCACCCAGAAGAAAAGGATGTCAAAACCTGTTACAAGGGCTGATGTCGGGTAAAATGTCTTGAGTTCGTCGGTGTTTTCAGGCCAGCCGAGCGTAGAAAAGGGCCATAACGCCGAACTGAACCATGTATCAAGAACATCCGAATCCTGGACAAGATTCGGGCTGCTGCATGAACTGCAATTTTCAGGCTCATTTTTTGATACAATAACTTCCCCGCAATCCCCGCAATACCAGGCGGGTATGCGATGCCCCCACCAGATCTGCCTTGAAATGCACCAGTCTCTGATATTATTCATCCATTCAAAATATATGCCTTCCCAGTTAGAGGGATAAATCCTGGTCTTTCCCTCCCTGACCGCCTGGCTTGCCTTTTCAGCAAGAGGACGTATCTTTACAAACCATTGTTTTGAAAGAAGCGGCTCGATCATGGTCTTGCATCTGTAGCAGTGCCCTATTGCATTTCTGTACGGTTCCACTTTTTCCAGCAGTCCGGCCCTGTCGAGATCTGCCAGTATTTTTTCACGGCATTCAAACCGGTCCATCCCTTCATAAGGTCCTGCCAGTTCATTCATAAACCCTTTTTCATTTATCACTTTTATTCTTTCAAGTTCATGAGTATTGCCGATTTCAAAGTCATTGAGGTCATGAGCCGGTGTTATTTTCAGCGCACCTGTTCCGAATTCCACATCAACATACCTGTCAAAAATGATTGGAATCGTCTTGTTGAGAATCGGGAGAACCACATTTCCCCCGGAATAATCCCTGTAGCGTTTGTCATCCGGGTTTACCGCTACGGCCGTATCGCCCAGCATTGTTTCAGGACGCGTGGTTGCAACCAGCAGGTAACCGTCCCGACCTTCAAGAGGATACCGGATGTAATAAAGGTAGCTGTCAGCCTCTTCATGCTCAACTTCGAGATCTGCCAGGGCAGTCTGGCATCTCGGACACCAGTTGATTATATAGTCGCCCCTGTAGATAAGGCCTTCTTCATAAAGGCGGGTAAATACGTCCTTCACCGCATCTGAAAGCCCTTCATCCATTGTAAAGCGTTCCCTGCTCCAGTCACAGGAACAGCCCAGTCTCTTTAACTGATTTATAATCAGGCCTCCGTATTTCCTTCGCCATTCCCAGACTATTTCAATAAATTTATCTCTGCCAACGGCATGACGATCCGAGCCCCTGGCTGAAAGATCCTTTTCAACCACATTCTGAGTTGCAATGCCTGCATGATCCGTACCCGGCTGCCATAATACATTATCGCCCTTCATTCTCCTGTATCTGCAAAGAATATCCTGAAGAGTGTTGTTAAGGGCATGCCCCATGTGCAGGGTCCCCGTCACATTGGGCGGCGGGATAACAATACAGAACGGCCTTTTTTCAGAAACAGCTTCCGCCCTGAAAAGATTATTTTTTTCCCAGTATTCATACCATTTCCGTTCGACATCTTCCGGTTCATATGATTTATCCAAGATCTTCTGTTCCATTTATCTATTGCTCCTCGACCTCATTTTACTCAAAAAAGAAGTTACAGGTTATTGACTATAGATTAGATCTTTTCTCTTACCCATAACCCATTACCCATAACCTGATTTTAATATTCACATACTGCTTATTTCAGCTTTAATGCCTGAATAACATGGTTGACAAGGTATATATATTGTGTTGGAAAACTATTCAACCAGAAAGGGGTTGTATCATTCACAACCCCTTTCGCAGGTGCATCCTGGTTTCTGAAACTCCGAGTCCTGCCCCGGGACTTATCCAGTAACTCATTTCACATCATTCCCTAAGGCATTTTATTCCCGGGAAGACTCCAGGCTTTCCTTTAAAGCCTCGATTGCATCGGAAATCACCTTTTCTATTACAGGTGCAATAGTCTCTTTTGTGATTTTTTCCATAACATTTAATACTACCCTTGTTGTTATAGCCTCGATTCTTTCCTCGGATATCCCCTTAATCTCCTCTTCTCCTTCAAAACCGGGAGGGAACTCAACGTCAGTCTGGACTGAATCAATATCAGCGGCAGTTTCCTCCTCTGAAAACTCCACGGACATATCCGTCTCAGGTACTCCAGGTTCATCCTCTTCAGTAGCTGGAGGTTCCTGAATCTCTTCATGTTCAAATACGCCGGTTTCAACGGCATCTTCATCAACTGCCTCCTTAAGCTCACTTTCTGAAAAATCTAATTCGCCATCCATCTCATCAGAAAGCTCAAGGCTCTGGAGTGCATAATCCAAATCCGTTTCAATATCTTCGAGTGACTCATCTTCATCCAGTAACTGATCGGCTTCTCCTGATATTAAAACTTTTTCCTCTTCCTCCGATTCTGTTTGTTCTGCTGTCTCAAAAGGCTCTTCCTCATCAAACAATTTTGCCAGTTCTTCCGGGTTTGAGATATCAATCTCCTCGGTTTCGCTGATAACATCAATAAGTTCAATTATATCTTCATCCGCTGATTCATCTGAATCAAATGAAAAAAAATCTTCCTCATCAATCTCTGCTTTATGAGATACATCATTTTTTTCTCGCATCGCTATACCCCGTTTGACAGTTTGAACTAATTCTGGGAAATAATATCAGAAAAATTGATAACACTACTAACCCTTCTTGTCAAGACGTTTTTAACTTATCATAAACCAAGCAATTATTAACATATTTTATCATTTTTATTCTTTGTTTTTTAGTCACTATTCAGTAAAGGCTCAAGTCTATTTTTGCCTTTTTCACAAAAATGTAATAAGAAAGAAGATCATGTCCAGACCATTCAGAATAAGATATCCTGGTTATAGACAGACATGCTTAGAGCATTGAACACCTCAGGGTGACAATTGCAGAGCGGGGACTTTCACAGATGTATATTCTGGCGGCAATAAATTTGAGGTAAAAAAATGGCTGAAAAAGAAAATTTTATTAAATGCCCGGAATGTGGTGCAGATATTGATGTTAATGAAGTTTTATATCATCAGCTTGAAGAAAAAATAAAAAAAAGCTATGAGGAAAAATCTTCGAAACGTGACAAGGAAATAAAAAAGCAGCTTAAACATATTCAAACTGAAAAAGAACAGTTGGAAAGACAGAAAGAATCGCTGGATGATCATATTTCCAGGGAAGTCCAGTTAAAAATAAAAACTGAAAAGAATAAACTTGAGAAATCAATAAGAGAGCAACTGCAGGATGAAACATCGGAGCAGATAAAAGAACTCCAGAAAGAACTTGAACAGAAGTCATCCCAGGTCAAGGAACTCAACAAAACAAAAGCTGAAGTTGAGAAGCTCAGGAGAGAAAAGGATGAATTGCGCGATCAGGTTGCACTGGAGAAGGAAAAAGAATTCAGCGAAAAATTAAAAGATGAAAGACAAAAAATCAAAAAGCAATCTGCTGAGGAAAACATACTGAAAATAAAAGAACTTGAAAAGAAGCTGGAGGATCAGACCAGACTTGCTGAAGAAATGAAGCGAAAGGCCGAACAGGGTTCGATGCAGCTACAGGGGGAAATTCAGGAACTTGAGTTGGAAAATATCCTTCGTGAAATGTATCCTTTTGATGAAATTAGAGAAATAAAAAAGGGGCAGCGAGGGGCAGACATAATTCAAGTTGTCAGGACAAATCAGGGTAATGATTGCGGCAAAATATATTATGAAAGCAAAAGAACGAAGAATTTTGATTACGGCTGGCTGCAGAAATTACGGGACGACAACCTGGATGTGAAAGCGGATGTACTGGTAATTGTTACTGAAGCGATGCCCTCTGATACAGAACACAAATATTTCCACAAAGATGGAGTATGGGTTTGTTCGTTTTGGGAAATCAAAAGCTTCTCTTTAGTTCTTCGTCAAGGCCTTCTACAGATTCAAGCAGTTGCTGTTACACAGCACGGCAAGGAAACAAAGATGGAATTGCTTTATGATTTTCTGACAAGCCAGGAATTTCGCGGACAATTTGAAGCAATTATTGAAGGATTTAAATCACTGCAAGACAGTTATTCTGATGAAAAACTGAAAATGCAAAAGATTTGGAAAGAACGTGAAAAACAACTGGAAAAAATCTTAACGAACGCAGTAAATTTTTATGGTTCATTGAAAGGAATTGCCGGAGCTTCAATTCCGGATATTAAAATGCTTGAGAGCGGAGACGATAATCTCCTGACAGACATAAAGACATTGAAGATTTAAATCATCGGCAATAAAATTTTATTTGTCATGGTGTGAATGAAACACTATACAGATCAACCGTTTGCTCAAATACCCGGAGGAAATTGTGAAAGAAAGGAAAATATACATCACTGAATTTGACAAGTCACGACTCGAAGAACTCATAGAAGTCGCTGAGGAATTCGGCGGACATGACCGTAATGATTTAGAGTCACTGGCAGGAGAACTGGAAAAAGCGGAAGTCGTACCGCCCAAAGACGTACCCCCGGATGTGATTACCATGAACTCAAAGGTCGTTCTTCGTGATTTGACCACCGATGAAAAGACAACCTATATCCTGGTATTTCCCAGAGATGCGGACATTGATGAGGGGGCCATCTCGATTCTTGCCCCGGTGGGCACGGCAATTCTTGGCTATTCAAAAGTAGATATTATTGAATGGCCCGTCCCATCTGGGATACGCCGAATCAGCATCGAGGAGATTCTTTACCAGCCCGAAGCAGCCGGCAATTTTGATCTTTAGGAAAAAGAACGATAGTCCAGAACATAATTTTCCCCTCTTTTATGGCTGGATAATTGAATCAATTTCAGTTG
>JAFGMQ010000121.1 GCA_016927455.1 Deltaproteobacteria bacterium | reverse complement strand
TGAAGTGATGGTCAAGGAAGGTGTCCTTCTCAAAATAAAGGAAGACCTTTATTTCCACAGGGATGCAGTAGAGAACCTGGAAAAAAGCCTGATTGATTTTCTCAAAAGCAATGGCGAAATAACTACCCCTCAATTCAAGGATATAACCGGTGTGTCCCGAAAATACACGATTCCTCTTATAGAACATTTTGACCGGCTGCAGATTACAGTCAGAGTAGGCGACACCCGTGTTCTCCGGAAAAAATGATGGCCGATGATTTGATTTCAGCTCTGGACCTTGAGGAAAAAGAACACATTGCCGTTGTAGGAGGAGGAGGCAAGACGAGCCTGATGTTTTGCCTTGCCGAACAACTGAGGCTCAGGGGCAGCAGGGTTGTGACTGCAACAACAACCAAAATCTGGCACAGAGAGGCTGATAAATCCCCTTTTATTGTTTTTTCAGGTTCAGATTCAAACTGGGCCGGGGACCTGAAATATGGTATTAATAATTTCATGCACGTCTTTGTCTGCCAGAGGCTTCTTCCGTCCGGCAAGGTTGAAGGGATACCTGCCGCGCTTGCCGATCAAATCTTCCTGGAAAATGATGTGGATTATCTGATTGTTGAGGCAGACGGGGCAGCAGGCCACCCTGTCAAGGTGCCTGCAGATTTTGAACCGGTTATTCCGTCCTCTGCAACCGCAGTTGTCGCGGTAATGGGGCTTGAAGCCATAGGCAAACCCCTCGGGCCTGATCTTGTCTTCAGGATTGAGCAATTTATAAAGGTAACAGGGCTTGGGAATGGTGATGAGATGACACCGGGGGTTCTTGCAGGGATTTTCAATCCGCCTGACGGGGTTTTCAGGGGAAGTCCGGATACTGCGAGACGGATTGTATTACTTAATAAGCTTGATCTTGTAGAGGATACCGGCCAGGCAACCGAACTGGCTGAACTTCTGCTTGGCGATGACAGGTCTGGTATCAGTAGAGTCTTGACAGGTTCAGTCCTGAAAGAATTTTTCAATCTTTATTTGAAGCGGAGAAATAATGGATGACTTCTACTTGAAAGTTGTGCAGATGCTGAAAAGCGGCCATACCCTGGTCATGGCAACGATTATTTCTCAGGAAGGTTCATCACCAAGGGAAGTCGGAACCAAGTGCCTGATAACTGATGACGGCTCTTTAATTGGCAGTGTAGGGGGCGGCATTCTTGAAGCCCGGACTGTCCGGGAGGCAAGGAAGGTTTTCAAGTCCGGTCTTCCCGTACGGGTTCCCTTTTCTCTGGACGGCTCTGATGCAGCCGCTGCTGATATGCTCTGTGGGGGCAGGTCTGAGATTTTCCTCGAATTAATTTCTCCTGATAATCCCTTACATGTGTCAATGTTTCAGGGAATCCTGAATATCAAGAGGCCCGATGAAGGAGGGCTGCTGGCCACTGTTATTGATCCCGAAAAATGGAAGAATGGTGCCATTCAAAAGGTCTTCATCAAACAGGACGGTCAGATAATCGGAGGGCTGCCTGCTGCCGGTGACTATATTAATGCCCTCCTGAATATATCCGCAAACCTTCCGAAATCAGGTGAGGCAAAGATTTTTGAACTTCATGATCAACAGAGCCACATGGAGATATTTGTGGAACCGGTCGTTATGAGACCGCTTCTCTATATCTTCGGATGCGGCCATGTATCGAAAGAAATTACGCCTCTTGCCAGACGTGTCGGTTTCAGTGTAATTGTAATTGACGACCGGCCTGAATTTGCAGACCCCAAAAGCTTCCCTGAGGCCAGCGAGGTACGCCTGCTTGATTTTGACGGCGTCATGAACAGCCTGGCTGTTGATGAATTCTCTTATCTGGTTATTGTAACAAGGGGGCATGCACATGACATGATTGTTTTGGCACAGGCCCTCAAAACAAAGGCAAAATACATAGGCATGATCGGAAGCAGTCGCAAGACCGGTCTTATTTATGAAAAATTAATCGAGAAGGGTTTTTCCGGGCATGATCTTGACAGAGTCCACGCCCCGATCGGTATTGATATTGGTGCTGAAACACCTGCTGAGATCGCTGTAAGTATTGTGTCGGAAATGATTATGGTAAGATCGGGCAAAAAGGCAAATGCAATGAGTCTTAAACTCTCCTGGGCTTGTCCCGGCAAAATGTCATGAACACACTCAATGCAGGTGAAATAAACGATTCAAATACGGGGGCAATAGAAAATGACTGAGACATACAAATCGTGGCTTTGGGAAAAAATGGCGCAGAAATGTGTAAAAAACCTTACAGAGCATGGCTTTGATGCCCATTTTGTCCAGACGGTTGAACAAGCCCGTGAACTTGCCCTTAAAATCGTCAACGGCTGTAAGACCTTTGGATTCGGGGGATCATCAACAGTGAGAGAAATCGGCATCCTGGAGGAACTAAAGGGAAGGGGAGATACCATCCATGATCACTGGCAGGACGGCCTCACAAACGAACAGATCCTTGACATACGCCTCCTGCAGGGACGCTGTGACTGCTTCTTCTGCAGCGCCAACGCTGTTTCACTTACCGGTGAAATCATAAATGTGGACGGAGCCGGCAATCGAACAGCCGCAATGAGTTTCGGCCCAAAGAAGGTAATCATTATTGCGGGCATGAACAAGGTGACACCGGACATTGAATCGTCGCTCAGGAGGGTACGCGAAATCGCAGGGCCCATGAGGGCAAAGAGTCTTGGGTTGGAGACGCCCTGTGCCGAAACAGGCATCTGCATAGACTGCAATTCTCCCCAGCGCATCTGCCGCATTACAGCCATACTTCACCGCAGGCCGTCACTAACTGATGTGAGCGTGATATTGATTAACAGGGAGCTTGGTTTCTGATGGAAAAACACACTCACCGATTTGTTGAAGAATATGACGGCCTCGTTGGCTTTGGCCTGGATCGGGAGACCGACGAGTTCGCCCTCACCTACTACCTGCAGAAATTCTCAGACGACGGCTTTATTTCCCTTATAAGGGAACGAATGACCGACGATGAAATTGAATCTCTTTTTAATACCCTCGCAGGCCTTTTAAAGAAACATCTTACAGAAGAGGAATATCACCGCTGCTTCCTCAAGGACAAGGAGGGGTGAAAAGGAACATATTACCGTCTCAATCAAGGTTATTTAAACCCCTTTAGAAGGTCTTTGATATCCTCTTTCACAGCCTTTTTCTTTTCCCTGACAGATTCCTTGTCCTGATTCTCCAGCATCTTTTTCAATTCCGATCCTTCGGGAAGCTCCTTTCCAAGCTCCTGCTGAAGCATTCCTTTCAGGTCCGCGCGAAACTTTGGGGAAGAAAAGCTTCCTGTGACCAGCACCGGTACTGTGATTCCCGTGCGCTGTCTGGTATCTCCCTGGCCCTTCAGTGTGCCCACAAACTTGGGCTCTATCCTGAAATCGAGCACCTCTTTTATCAGATCAGCCTTACCTGTCACTAAAACTCTAAGAAACGGTGATGTCAGGCTCGTCTTATCCGTTTTTACGAGGCCGTTTACCAAAGTAAAAGGCACATTAAGTTCTGAAAAATCCGTGCGGGGCTTCTCCCCTTCCTTTTCAGCGAGCCCCAAAGCGGCCGCAGCGTTTCGCACCATTCCTGCCAGGTCAATCCCTTTGACAGCTCCGTCATTGAAAAGAAAATCCCCCCTGCCGTTCAGGTTGCTCCTGATGCTTTTTCCATCATCTCCTTCAAACGCGATATCCAGTTCCGCCTTTAAAGTTCCCTCAAGAAAATCCCTGCCCAGAAGATCATTCAGGAGTGGATTCGCCTGAATTCCTTTTGCCTGAAGCTCCATTTTGATCCCGGGAACATCCTTCCGCACATCAAGAGACGCCTTTGATGCTGCATAACCTTCATAAAGCCTGAGTGTAAGAGGATCAATTTTGAAAAGCCCATTCCTGCCTGTAACCGACATATAAAGGTCCTGGATCCTCGCCCCATGGGCCTTCAGATCCTTCACGCGGATTTTGCCATCCAGGACAGGCTTCCTGAGGGGGGAATAATCGGCCTTGCTTTTTTCAGCCATGGAAGGCTTTTGACTTTCCTGCTTTTCAGCAGGCTTTTCATCCCCTGGCGGCGGCAGATACCTGTCAAGGTCCATGCTGTCCAGATTTAAATCAAAAGTCAGATCAGGCCCTGAAAAATCTTTGACCCCTGCTGTAAAATTCAGGGTTGAATCATCCAGCCGGAGAATACCATCTGATAATCCTATACCGCGGGGACTTCCTTTCACCCTTGCCTTGATTGCCAGCAGATTAAGAACCCCTGGATCTGCAGTAACCACAGGAAATTCCCCGCCCAGTGCAGCAACCAGTTTTCGCGGGGAAAATGGATAGACCTCCAGGCCGAGGTCAAATTCCCTGCTTGAGGCAGGATCAACTATGTTTCCCCTGATAACTGCCGTCAGTTCCTTCAGGAGGCTTATGGTCATGTCAATTGATACAGTACCCTTTCCCGGGGCCTTACCGATGGGTCCTGCATTTCCCTTCACCCCTATGGGGTGGCCATCGAGATTTGCTGAAAAAGCAATATTGACAGGGCGATCCAGGGAAATATCCTTGAGGTCCAGATTTACATCCGAGATTTCCTTTCGATCTCCTTTGATCCCATCTAAAAAGAGGATGACACCATTCGTGATTAGAAATTCACCCACCACAAGGTCTTTAATAGGCAGGCCTTCATCAGATTTTGATTCGTCAGCCTTTTCTTCCTCGTTAGAAGGTTTCCCGGCTGTTTCCACTGATGGTTTTCCTATATCCTCCCAGTTTGCCACACCTTTCCTGTTCTTCTCAAAGACGATTCTTGGGCCTTCCAATATAAAGCGTTTAACCTGGATATTTCGGGACAGCAATGGGATAAGCTTTACCCTAACCTCGAAGAAATTGACGCTCAGGAAATCCTTTTCCTGAAACCCGGGAGGATTCCCCAGATGGAGATCTGATAACGATATACCAACCCATGGAAAAAGCGAGAGGTCAATATTCCCCCCTATCGTGAACGGACGTCCTGTTATCTCCGAGACCCTGGTTTCAATTTCCGGCTTGTATTTCTGGACGTCTATGAACATCGGTATTACAATAACAGCCACAATAACCATTACAATAAGTGCTGCAACTGCTATCAATAACCATTTGAATGCTTTTTTCATGGTAACCTCCGCTTTAGATTTACATCACATTAAACGGCAGTTATTATCTTGCAATTCCCATCGTCGCTATTCTCCTTTAAATATCTTTCTGAGCAGTTCCGTCACACGTGCTGCAGGGTCCTGCCGGATCTTCCGCTCTTCTTCCGCCAGCATGAGAAATAGTCCATTCAGTGCCTTGTCGGTCACATATTTGTCCAGATCGAAATTAACAGGATCTGCAAAAGGAATATCCTTAATCCTGTTGTTCAGGTCCTGATATGAACGGGTGACACCCACTTCAGACATGTTCGAGTGTACGATGGGTTCAAATTTTTTAAAGAGTTGATCTCTGGTCTTGTCTTCAAAATAAAGGGTGGCTTCATT
>JAFGMQ010000120.1 GCA_016927455.1 Deltaproteobacteria bacterium | reverse complement strand
CTTCCCATGATCTATATGACCTATTGTACCAACGTTTACGTGTGGCTTAGTCCTTTCAAATTTTTGTTTAGACATCGCTATCCCCCTTTAAGAGCAATAATGAAAAGTATTTGATATTATTAATTTATTTCTCATATTTCAATTTTTTTACCAGCGATAATGTGCAAAAGCCTTGTTGGCTTCAGCCATTCTATGCGTATCTTCTTTCTTTTTAATCGCTGCACCTTTTTTAGCAGCTGCGTCCATCAATTCACCTGCAAGTTTTGCGGCCATACTCTTCTCTCCTCTGGCTCTGGCAAATGAAATAAGCCACCTGATACCTAATGCCTGACTCCTGTTTGCGCGAACTTCAGTAGGAACCTGATAAGTAGATCCGCCAACCCTTCTGGATTTTACTTCAACCAGAGGTTTTGCATTGTTTACTGCCTTCTGAAATACGGATAAGGGATCTTCCTGTGTTTTTCCTTTAATTATATCAAATGACTCATAGAGAATTGACTGAGAAAGGCTCTTTTTCCCTTTTGTCATCATACAGTTAATAAATTTTGCGAGAAGCTGACTCTTGTATTTAGGGTCAAGTGTTATTTCTCTCTTAACTATCAACCTTTTTCTTGGCATAATAACTCCTGTAAATTATATCGCTTTGGGTTTTTTGGCGCCGTATTTTGAACGGCCTTTTCTTCTATCTTCCACTCCTGAAGTATCCATTGTACCCCTTAATATATGGTAGCGGACACCTGGTAAGTCTTTAACACGACCACCACGAATTAGAACAACAGAGTGCTCCTGAAGATTATGACCAACACCCGGAATATAGGAAGTCACTTCAATGCCATTGGTTAATCTTACCCTGGCGACTTTTCTCAACGCTGAGTTAGGCTTCTTTGGAGTCTGAGTATAAACCCTTACGCATACCCCACGTTTTTGAGGGCATGCTCCTAAGGCAGGAGTTTTTACTTTTTTCCTGGATTTTTTTCGTCCTTTTCTTATTAACTGATTTATAGTTGGCATTCTGTTTTTTGCCCTTCCTTTTGCTTAATTCACTTTATTCATGAATATTTAATGCTAAAAAATACTGCAATCAAAGAACCATTCTTTTTATTGACATTCGAAAAAATTGTCAAGAAAATTTTATTATTTTTTTACTTTTATTATTAAAATCTTCCTTTTCCTGATCTCAAATAATCAACATCTAACTTACCTAGTTATTTGAAAGAGTTATATCGAGTTCTCGATACTCCTTTACACCTGTACCAGCAGGAATCAATCTACCCATTATTACATTTTCTTTAAGGCCTTTTAATCTGTCTATTTTGCCCGCGATGCTGGCGTCAGATAAAACCTTTGTTGTTTCCTGGAAAGAAGCTGCTGAAATAAAGCTTTCTGTACTGAGAGATGCCTTTGTTATGCCGAGAAGAAGAGGCTCAGCGGTCGCCGGCACGCCTCCCTGCTCAATAATATTTGCATTCTCTTCTTCAAACTTCCATTTTTCGACCTGTTCCCCGAGCAGAAATCCTGAAGATCCGACATCCTTAACAGTGACCTGGCGCAACATCTGTTTTACTATAACCTCGATGTGTTTATCATTTATGGAAACACCCTGAAGCCTGTACACTTCCTGAACTTCGTTTACCAGATATTTTGCGAGCTCCTTCAGACCACGTATCTTCAAAATATCATGTGGATTAGCAGAACCATCCATTAAAGGTTCACCGGCTCTGATGTAGTCACCTTCCAGAACGCTGACATGCTTTCCTTTTGTAATAAAATAGTCAACCGGTTCTCCAACCTCAGGTGTAATAATGACTCTCCTTCTTCCTTTGCTGTACTGACCGAATGATACTGTACCATCGATCTCACTCAGGATCGCATTTTCTTTGGGTTTTCTTACCTCGAAAAGTTCTGCGACCCTTGGCAGTCCTCCGGTGATATCCTTTGTTTTAGTTGTTTCTCTTGGTATCCTGGCAAGAACTGTTCCGGCTTTTACATAATCACCTTCAGTCGCCATGATAATAGCACCTATTGGCAAATGATAACGCGCCTGCCCTTTTGTCGTTCCTGGAAGGTTTGCCGTCTTATTGTCATCATCTTTGATTGATATTCTCGGACGAAGTTCACTCTGCCGGGATTCAATAATGAAACGGCTTATTCTTCCTGTAACATTATCCCTCTTCTCCTGCATTGTTACGCCGTCAAGGATATCCCCAAATTTTACTGTTCCTTCCACTTCTGTGAGAATAGGAATTGTATAAGGGTCCCATTCAGCCAATACCTGATTTGATTTGATTGCCTGTTCATCTTTCACCTTCAGGATTGCGCCATATGTAACCGGGTATCTCTCAATCTCTCTGCCTCCGGCGCTTATAATTGCAATTTCACCATTTCTGTTCATTACAATATGGCTTCCCTCGGCATTCTTTACAGTCTTAAGGTCAATGAAACTTACTTTACCTTCATTCCTTGCCTGGATAGTTGTCTGCTCAACCCTTTTGCTTGCAGTTCCACCAATATGGAAGGTTCTCATTGTGAGCTGAGTACCAGGTTCACCTATTGACTGGGCAGCTATGATACCTATTGCCTCGCCGATATTAACTTCATGACCATGAGCAAGATCGCGTCCATAGCATTTTTTACATATGCCTTCTTTTGCCTGACATGTCAGAACCGATCGGATAAGAACCTTTTCAAGACCGGCGTCTTCAATAAGTTTGACCTTTGCCTCATCAATAAGCTCATTGGCAGGTATAAGCAGTTCATTTGTAATCGGATCATAGACATCCTCAAGCACTACCCTACCCAGTACTCTTTCTCCGACTCTCTGAATAATTTCACCACCTTCCATAAGGGGTGTAACCCAGATGCCATCCACCGTGCCGCAGTCTTCCATTGTTATGACAGCATCCTGGGCAACGTCAACCAGTCTTCGAGTCAAATAACCTGAATTAGCAGTCTTTAGAGCGGTATCTGCAAGGCCTTTTCTGGCGCCATGAGTAGAGATAAAATATTGAAGAACCGTAAGACCCTCTCTAAAATTTGAGGTAATCGGAGTCTCAATGATTTCACCTGAAGGCTTAACCATTAGACCTCTCATTCCTGCAAGCTGCCTCATCTGATCCTTGCTGCCCCTGGAACCTGAGTCAGACATCATGTATATGGAATTGAAGCTTTCGGTCTTTCTGGAGGACCCGTCCGGACCGGTTAACTCTTCGATACCCATCTCAGTCATCATCTCTGATGTTATCTGATCATTTGCCTGGGTCCAGATATCTACAGCCTTATTTATCTTCTCTCCATTTGTAATGAGACCGCCTTTATACTGGTCTTCTATTTTTTTGATTTCCTTTTCTGCGGCTTCGATTATCGCACTTTTTTTGGATGGGATAGTTACATCCTTGATGCTGATGGATGTTCCGGATACTGTGCTGTATTTGTATCCCATATCCTTGAGTCTGTCTGAAAGAATTACAGTAGCCTTGATACCTGCCCGCCTGTAACATTCGTTTATAAGATTAATCAGCTTCTTTTTAGTCATAACCTGATTTATCAGAGTAAACGGAAGTTCTTCAGGCAATATTTCACTCAGCAAAACCCTTCCTGTTGTTGTTTCCTCTATTTTGCCATTGATCCTGACTTTTATTTTTGCATGGAGAGCAAGAGCATCTGCATCATATGCCATGCGCACTTCATCAGTATTGGCAAAAATCATTCCTTCACCCTTGCTGAATATCCTGTCCCTGGTCATGTAATAGATTCCAAGGACTATATCCTGGCTTGGCACTATTATTGGCGTACCGTCGGCAGGTGAAAGAATGTTGTTCGTTGACATCATGAGAACCCTGGCTTCAACCTGTGCCTCAATAGAAAGCGGAACATGAACAGCCATCTGGTCTCCGTCAAAGTCCGCATTAAAAGCCGTACATACCAGGGGATGAAGCTGAATAGCCTTTCCTTCGACAAGTATCGGCTCAAATGCCTGAATACCAAGACGATGAAGTGTTGGAGCACGGTTCAGGAGAATACAATATTCTCTTACCACGTCATCAAGAGCATCCCAGACCTCAGGAGTCTCCCTTTCAACCATTTTTTTTGCTGATTTGATTGTTGTTGCGAATCCCTTCTCATCAAGTTTATTATAGATAAAAGGTTTAAACAGTTCCAGAGCCATCTTCTTGGGAAGCCCGCACTGATGCAGCCTTAAATCAGGCCCCACGGTGATAACCGAACGTCCCGAATAGTCAACACGTTTCCCAAGCAGGTTCTGCCTGAATCGACCCTGCTTTCCTTTAAGCATATCGCTAAGTGATTTAAAAGGTCGCTTATTGGCGCCAGTGACTACCTTGCCTCTTCTCCCGTTATCAAAAAGCACATCCACAGATTCCTGTAGCATTCGCTTTTCATTACGGACAATAATGTCCGGCGCATTCAACTCAAGAAGTCTTTTAAGCCTGTTATTTCTGTTGATAACCCTGCGATATAGATCATTAAGGTCTGAAGTCGCAAACCTTCCTCCATCCAGTGGAACAAGTGGCCTGAGGTCAGGCGGCAAAACAGGAATAACATCCATTATGGTCCATTCGGGCCTGTTCTTTGACTCTTTAAATGCATCTATAACTTTCAGGCGTTTTGTCAGTTTTTTCCTTTTCGCTTCAGACCTTGTGCTGACCATCTCTTCTCTGAGACTTGTTGAGAGGCTTTCAAGGTCCAGTTCTATAAGCATTTTTTGAATTGCTTCAGCGCCAACGCCATACTCGAACCTGTCGCTATAATCTTCCTTTGCTCTCATTAACTGTTCGTCACTGAGAAGAGATCCTTTAACAAGAGGTGTATCCTTTGGGTCGATAACGATGAAATTTTCAAAATAGAGGACCCGTTCCAGATCTTTAAGGGTAAGATCAAGCAGATTACCAATCTTGGATGGAAGACACTTCAAAAACCATATATGTGCAACAGGAGAGGCAAGCTTAATATGCCCCATGCGCTCCCTTCGAACCTTGGATTGTATTACCTCAACGCCGCATTTTTCGCATATGATCCCGCGGTGTTTCATTCTTTT
Organism: Deltaproteobacteria bacterium; assembly: GCA_016927455.1. Taxonomy (GTDB): domain Bacteria; phylum Desulfobacterota; class DSM-4660; order Desulfatiglandales; family Desulfatiglandaceae; genus JAFGMQ01. The sequence continues at coordinate 5,198 of JAFGMQ010000120.1, read as the reverse complement.
GTATTTTCCGCAGTTACATTCGTAATCTTTTATGGGACCGAATATTTTTGAACAGAAAAGCCCGTCTCTTTCGGGTTTGAAAGTTCGGTAATTAATGGTCTCAGGTTTTTTAACCTCACCATAGGATCGTTCCAAGATCATTTCAGGGGACGACAATGAGATCCTCACAGCGTTATAACTTGATGGATCCTTTGGCTTCGTAAAGAAGTTATATAGTTCTTCCAATGTCTCCTCCTTAAATAAAATAATTATTTTCGATTATTGATATATTAATAAATTCTGTCATTTTTAAGCCGTAACAGCTATTAGCTGGTTATGTCTTCGAGCAACTGGAATTCAAGCCCAAGGCTTAACAACTCCTTCATCATGACTTTAAAGGACTCGGGGAGCCCGGCTTCCAGTATATTGTTACCTTTCACAATCCGCTCATACATGCGTGTACGCCCGGCAACGTCATCCGATTTAACTGTAAGAAATTCCTGCAAAGAATATGCAGCGCCGTATGCTTCCATTGCCCAGACCTCCATTTCACCGAGTCTCTGCCCGCCGAACTGCGCCTTGCCGCCCAGAGGCTGTTGAGTAACAAGTGAATATGGCCCAATAGACCTTGCATGTATCTTATCATCTACCAGATGATGCAATTTCAGGATATACATAACTCCAACAGTCACAGGTTGATCAAAGGCCTCACCTGTTCTCCCGTCATAAAGAACAGATTGCCCCGTTACAGGAACCCCGGCCCTTTCAAGACATTTCTGTATTTCTTCTTCCTCAACACCATCAAAAACAGGAGACGCCATATGGACACCATCCTTAAGAAGGTCGGCTGTTGACACCAGATCTTCATCGCTTAAATCCTTAAAAAACTGGTTATACTCTTTTGATGAGTATGTGTTTTTCATAATTTTCTTGAGAGTATCAAGCCCTTCATCATTATCAAGTATCTGACCTATCTGCTTGCCTAATTCTTTTGAAGCCCAGCCCAGGTGAGCTTCAAGTACCTGCCCGACATTCATTCTAGAAGGTACACCAAGGGGGTTGAGAATGATATCAAGAGGAGTACCGTCTGCAAAATAAGGCATATCCTCGACTGGCAATATGCGCGACAGGACACCTTTGTTCCCATGACGGCCTGCCATTTTATCCCCGACCGATAACTTTCTCTTTACAGCTATGTACACCTTGACCATCTTTATGACACCGGGAGCAAGCTCATCACCCATACTGAGCTTCTCCATCTTATCCTCAAAGATACTATTTACATGTGCAACCCGCGCATTGCATTTATCAATCACTGCTTCCATTTTATCAATCAGATCCATTGAGGCCTTTATATCCGCACCGGACCAGGCAGTTACAGGAAGCTCGTCTATTATTTCAGGCGTGATATCTTTTTTTGTGCTTAAAAGTGTTTTCCCTGTTTTTTTATCCTTGAGATTCGTCTTAAGAGAAGCACCTGTGATTAGCTCTTTTAATCTCCTTTTTACACTTTTCTCAACTATTTCAATTTCATCAGCCCGGTCTTTTTCGAGCCGTTCAATTTCCCTCTTCTCTATGGACAGACTTCGATTGTCTTTCTCAACACCTCTTCTTGAAAAAACCTTTGCGTCAATAACAGTTCCTTCAACCCCGGGTGGAACCCTTAAAGAGGTGTCTTTAACATCTCCAGCTTTATCTCCGAAAATTGCCCGCAGCAGTTTTTCTTCGGGCGATAACTGAGTTTCACCCTTGGGAGTAATTTTACCAACAAGAATATCGCCGACTTCCACTTCCGCGCCTATTTTTACAATACCGCTTTCGTCAAGGTTTCTCAGTGCTTCTTCACCTACATTGGGTATATCCTTTGTTATTTCTTCCTTGCCAAGTTTTGTGTCTCTTGAAACCACCTCAAATTCTTCAATATGAATAGATGTATAGATATCTTCCTTTACAACACGCTCACTTACAATTATTGAATCCTCAAAGTTATATCCGCCCCATGACATGAAAGCGACCATTACATTCTGTCCCAGCGCCAGTTCTCCCATCTCGGTTGCCGGACCGTCTGCAATTATCTGGCCTTTTGTTACAACATCACCCTTTCTGACAATGGGCCGCTGGTTGTAGCATGTATTCTGATTTGATCTCTGATATTTGACCAGCTTATGGATCTCAACTTCTTCTTCTTTTTCTTCGCTGCCTGTTGATCTGATTACGATTCTGGAGGAATCTACATCCTCTATGACTCCATCATGCTGCGCAACTACCGTTACACCTGAATCCTTTGCGACTACCCCTTCTATACCTGTGCCTATTAGCGGGGCCTTGGCCTTCAGCAATGGAACTCCCTGACGCTGCATGTTAGACCCCATGAGCGCCCTGTTGGCATCATCATGTTCGAGGAAAGGAATAAGGCTTGCAGAAACACTAACCAGCTGGTCAGGTGATACGTCCATATATCTGATTTCATCAACAGGAGACTTCATTGCCTCTCCTTCAATCCTGACCGCAGCTTCCCTGTTTATAAACTCACCTTTACTGTTAAGCGGCGCATTTGCCTGCGCAATAGGATAATCCCGTTCGTCGAGAGCTGAAAGATAGGATATCTCCTTGGTTACCTTACCATTTTCTACATGCCTGTAGGGTGTTTCAATAAAACCGTATTCGTTCACTCTCGCAAATGTGCTGAGAGATACAATAAGACCGATATTCGGACCTTCAGGCGTCTCAATGGGACATATCCTGCCATAATGAGTGGGATGAACGTCACGAACCTCAAAACCCGCTCTCTCACGCGTCAGACCACCAGGCCCAAGAGCGCTGAGCCTTCTTTTATGGGTTACTTCAGACAAAGGATTGGTCTGGTCCATAAACTGCGAAAGCTGACTGGTACCAAAAAATTCCTTTACTACGGCAGAAACAGGTTTTGAGTTGATCAGGTCATGGGGCATCAGGGTCTCGACTTCCTGCAGACTCATTCTCTCTTTGATAGCCCTCTCCATTCTGACAAGGCCGATCCTGTACTGGTTTTCAAGAAGCTCACCAACAGCCCTGACGCGTCTGTTACCGAGATTATCGATATCATCAACAGATGCTTCCGAATTTTTTAACCTGATTAATTCCTTCACAATAATTATAATATCTTCCTTTCTCAGAGTTCTGAGATCATTTGGAACATCTTCAAGGTTAAGCCTGTAATTCAGTTTCAAACGGCCAACTGTGGAAAGATCAAAAGACGCCAGGTTAAAAAACAGATTATTAAAAAAATTATTCGCAACTTCCTGGGTGGGAGGACTGCTTGGCCTCATCTTTCTGTATATTTCAAGCTTTGCTTCGTCAGCATTATCTATCTTATCCAGAAGCATTGTATCATGGATAGTCGGACTTACATCAGGAGCATCAAGTACAAGGCACTCGATCTGATTTATTCCTTTTTCCAGCAGAACCTCCAGATTTTCAGCGGTGATTGCCTGATTTCTTGAAATCAGGATTTCCCCTGTTTCCGCGTCTATCAGGTCGTCAATCAGAATCCGTCCCTCAACGTCTTCTATGTTTATGGGCAGTTTATCAATCCCGGCCGTTTCAAACATCTTGTGAAGACGTTTTGTATATTTGTCACCAGCTTTGGCGATTACCTTTTTTGTTTTCGGTGAAACAACATCCTTGGTGAGTCTTTTTCTGTAGAGATTTTCAAAATTGACATCTCTAAAACACCCTTCCGCACTAATATGTATCATCTCAGTATCATAGAATTCGGCGAGCAATTCCCTTGTCGTATATCCAAGCGCCTTCAGAAAGGTCGTTGCCGGGAATTTCCTTCGCCTGTCTATCCTGACATGCAGAAGATCTTTCGGATCAAATTCAAAATCCAGCCATGATCCCCTGAGGGGTATAATACGCGCTGAATACAACAATTTACCGCTACTGTGGGTTTTCCCTTTATCATGATCGAAAAAAACACCGGGAGACCTGTGAAGCTGACTAACGATAACCCTTTCGGTTCCATTGATAATAAAGGTTCCTCTTCGAGTCATCATGGGAATAGTACCAAAATAGATCTCCTGCTCCTTGATGTCTCGTATGCTTTTTGTGCCATTTTCAGAATCTGTATCAAAAACAAGCAAACGGGCTGTCAACCTTAGAGGGGCCTCAAATGTCATTCCCTTGCTTAGACACTCTATTTCATCGTATTTTGCGGCCTCGAAAGAATATTTTACGAATTCCAATGATGAGGTACCACTAAAATCCTGAATTGGAAATACACTCTTAAAGGGGCTCTGAAGACCTGCGTCTTCACGATCCTCGGGTTGTATATCCTTCTGCAGAAAACGTTCATATGAATGCTTCTGGACTTCAATAAGATTCGGAATATCAATAGTTTTACCTATTTTACCGAAATTCCTTCTTACACGACGCCTCACGCCATTCATTTCTTTCATGGGATCTCCCTGTTTATGTTGTCTAAAACTATAATTTTAAAACTTTGAGATAGTAAATTGTTATAAAACCCGCATATCTTTCCCGAGTTACCTCAGGAGACCGGCTATATATCAGCTACTTTATTTCTACGCTCGCTCCAACATCTTCGAGCTGTTTCTTGATACCATTAGCCTCGTCCATCGGGATACCTTCTTTTACTGGAGCAGGAACACCGTCAACAAGGGCTTTGGCCTCTTTCAAACCTAAGCCTGTAATAGCTCGCACTTCTTTGATTACCTGGATCTTCTGATCACCGGTAGCAGTAAGAATTACATTGAACTCGGTCTGTTCTTCTGCTGCTGCAGCCTGTTCTGCAGGAGCGGCAGCCATCATGGCAACAGGAGCTGCTGCGCTTACGCCAAACTTTTCTTCCAGTTCTTTTACGAATTCTGAAAGTTCCAAAACTGTCATATTTGCTATAAATTCAACTACATCATTTTTTGTAATATCGGCCATCTTATATTAATCCTCCTAAATATCTTTCTATAAAAATAATTTTTTTGTTAAGCCGCCTGTCCTTCCTGTTTGGCGGTTTCGATTGCTTTTAAAACGTTCATCAGGTTAACCAGCACACCATTAGTAACCCTTACAAAAGAAGTTGGGACTGCCTGCATTGCAGAGAGTACCTGAGCGAGAAGCTGTTCTCTTCCTGGCAGTTTCGCGAGTCGCTTAATGCCATCCACATCCAGCATTTTCCCGGATGTCTGCCCGACCCTGATATTAAGCTTTGCGAGGTCCTT
>JAFGMQ010000119.1 GCA_016927455.1 Deltaproteobacteria bacterium | reverse complement strand
TGCATTGGTGCAAAGGTTCATAAACACCTGACTCAGACCGGACATCTCTCCTGAAACCGGAAGTTCTTCAGGAAGGTCTATATGAATATCTATCCTTTTATCAAATGATTTGCTGATCAGATTGTAAGTTTCCTCGATTACTTCAACCAGATTTACATTTTCGAATGTGTCTGTCTTTCCTTTTCTGGAAAACTGCATCAGGCTTTCTACCATCTGGACGCCCCGTTTAACCTCTGCCTGAAGCCTCCTCGCAATTTCATGGATTTCTTCATCATCCGGATATTTCATCTGCAGGAGTTCCCTGTTTACCGAGACGCCTGCAAGGGTATTTCTGAAATTATGCGCCACCCCGCTGGTAATAGTTCCAAGGGCCTCCATCTTCTGTGAATGCTGAAACTGCGCTTCAAGTCTTTTTCTCGCGGAAATTTCCCTCGCGATACCCTGTGTTCCTATGAAAGTGACTTCTTTGGGCCTTGTTGAATCGTATATCCCCTCTGATTCTATGAGAAAATATCCGAATTTTTCAAAATCTCCGGAATTAAAATCTGATCCGTCCTGATCAGGGTCTTTTGCCAGTATTCGGGCTTCCAGTTCTGTGGTCCTTCTGTCGCCGGTTCTTCTCTCATTAATCTTGCGGGAAACTTTTTCTCTATCGCCGGGATGAACAATATCAAGTATATTTTTTCCTATGAGTTCTTCAGCCGAATACCCGTATTTCGTCACAGAATCATTTATAAACGTTATGTCCCCTTTGACGTCTAATCTGTAAATAATATCCGGGACAGCTTTAACAATTGAATTAAGCCTTTTTTCAGATGCCTTCAGCATACTTTGACTCTCGCGCAGTGCATCTTCTACACGCATACGGGTTGTAATATCTTTAATCACAGCACTTACCATTCTCCGGTTTCCAACCACAAAAGAGCCTGCAGTCATCTCTACTGGAAATACTTTGCCGTCTTTCCTGCAGTGGTACTGGAATTGTGCGTCTCCTCTGTTTTCATTCAGACATCTTTCTTCTCTTTCCTCATCTTTCTGTGAAAATGCCAGTATATGAGAGTACTTCAATCTGGAAAAATCCTTCGGTGAATAGCCGTAAAGCGCTAAAGCAGCATCATTCATGTCAGTTGCCAGACCTGTTTCGGCATCAAATATAATTATGGCATCAGATTCAGCATTGAAAAGCTGACGGTATTTTTCTTCAGATTCCCTCAGATCTCTTTCCTTGTCTTTCAATATCGTTTCCACCAGGTACCCAAAAAAGAGGGCTATTATAACCATGAATGGTAGACGCAGTGCATAACTGACAGCCATATCGCCTGAAAAGAGATTCTGCTTGAAAAGAATCCATCCGTAGAGAGACGTAAACAGAATGGTATTTATCATAAGATATTTCAGGCTTATGCTCATAGATGCTATACCGATAATAATAAAGTAAATAAGATAGAAATCTGTTCCGGCCCTGCCTGACAGATAGATGCCAAGAGCAATCATGGCGCTGTCAAAAAGAATCAGCACTGAAAAAATCTTTTTGTTAAAAAGAATTTTTTGAGGGATATAAGGCAGTAAAAGGTTGGTTGAAAGATAAAAGGCGATATAGGAATAAGACAACAATGACTGTTTACCAGCTGAGGGAGTAAAGAGCGCAAGATATGAAATCCCGATAATGACCAGTAAACGGATAATATAGAAGTCTCTTCTGGTAATAATCTCTTCGCCCATAGAACCCTTTTTTGCCGGCTTCACTTTATTCCGTTCATGAAACTATTATGAAGGCTTCGCAACAAGACCTTCCTTTGGCATAAAGACGGATACACAGAAAAAACGAATTCAGGATCGATCTTATGTCAGTTGAGGCTGTTTCCAAAGATTATTTTTATCAGACAAATATAACACATTATTTATCATAATATTAATAAAACACATTGAAAATAATCAATTATGTTCCTTTTTTGTGTTAATCAACAAGGGCAAGCTTTCTTGTTATGTTGTCCTGTATCCAGTGACTGTCCCACCATTCCAAAGGATTAACAAATTTTCCACTTGCCATGACGCTAAAATGGAGATGATCCCCTCCTGCAAGTCCTGTCTGGCCTGTTAAACCAATGATGTCTCCTTTTGATACAAACTGATCTTTATCAACCTTCATTTCGCTCAGGTGGGAATAGACCGAAGCGAGCCCCTGTCCGTGATCCAGAACAACTGTCAGGCCGTATATTCCGTTACGGTTTGCAAATATAACGCGTCCGTTGTTTGCTGCAGGAACTTCAGAGTTGGCAAGAGAAGCCAGATCAACACCCAAATGTATCTGTCTGTCTATTTCTCTATTATTATAGTAGTATAAACGCGTATCCCCGAAAGCGGCCATGTTTGCAGCATTCTTAAGCCTCAGCCATGGACCCTCCCAGAGGCGGTCATGGCTTGTTTCATCTTTCAATTCGTAAAATACCCTGTCATTTTCCTGCCTCATATCACGGTTGATTTTGAGGAATTTATCAATATCACTGTCTTCAGAGCCAAAGGAATAAAAGGAAAAATAGGGAAGAATCCGGTTCAGAAATCTATCTGTAATGTTTATTCTATCAGTATTGAACGATTTCCATCGGATGTTGTAACTGAAAATAGATTTTGAAATGTTCCCGGCCCTGTCCTGAGCCCACAGATAAATCTCCGGTTTTTTCTTGATGTCAAACGGGACAGCAAAATAGCATGCATGGATGCCTTCCCGGGTACTTTCCTTATAAGGAAATCCTGGGAAAAACAGATCACTCACAAATATTCCGCTCTGGATGGAATCTGAAGAAGTTCGGTATACAACAAGACCAGTACCTCCAATATTGAAATAGTTCTGCCTGCTTATTGCTCGGATTGAGGGCGGAACGGTATCAACAATCATTTTGTGCTGCAAAAAGGAAAGGTTCCCATCCCCGCCTCTTCTGCTTGAGTAGTCCCAGGCCTTAACAACCAGATCAACTCGCCCCTGAGCAAGATTAAGCTCAGCAGGGTCAACAGAAAATTCCGTATCATATTTGTGAATCCCTTCACTATTGAAAAGACCTGTAAAAGGAAAATCCTTTTCAAGGATAATTACTTCACGTCCCTCCTGGTTCATCAGTATCTTGAAGTTTTTTAAGCCTCTTTTCATATCGCTTAGTGTGAGAGTGAATTTCTGTCTTCCTGAAAGGAATTCGGGCATCGGTTCAATTAATATCTCAGGTTTTTCGCCTTCAAAAATGACACTCAGAAGCCAGAAAATAAATCCCAGCAGAAACAGACAAATCGCAATTGTTATATAAAGTTTTGTTTTTTTTCTTTTATTCATAAGCTAAAAATACTCTCAAAATACAGTTCAGAAAATTTTTGCAGCTCTTGAAATCAATTTAATGTCTTGAAGTGAAAGAAGCCACACGTTATAAATACAAATTTGACATAATAATATCATTTTAATATCAGCCTTAAATAACAATTAATAAAAATAATAGCAAACACTTTTGTCCCAAAATCAGAGATTGGTATTTGTTTAAGCTGCGGTGTGTACCTTGCACAGGAAATAATCCACCAGCTGATTAACCTGCTTTCAATGACACCTGTTTTATGACGATAGACATTACAAAAATAGAACATCGGGTTATCGATGACCCCTGGCTGAATGTGGTTCTTTACAGGCCGGAGATACCTGCCAATACAGGGAATATCGCCCGCCTTTGCGGGGCTGCCGAAATACGGCTTCATCTGATACACCCCCTTGGTTTCAAGGTGGATGACAGGCATTTGAAAAGGGCTGGTCTGGACTACTGGTCCGAGGTTGATATCCGTCATCATGCCGATTATCATTCATTTCTAATCAACACCAATGCCGGGGGGCGCATCACAGGGTTGAGCAGGCATGCCTCGCAGGCTTATACAAAGGCTGAGATCAGGCATGGCGATTATCTTATGTTCGGTCAGGAAACGATGGGACTGCCGTTAAATATTAGAAAAACAAATCCCTGCTATGCTATACCTATCTGGGGAAATGTCCGCAGCCTGAATCTTTCAACGGCTGTCGGTATTGTAGCATATCATTTTCTGCATCAGTTGAGAAGGTTTTGAATCAAAATACTCATGGAATAACAAGAGATGTCAGCATGGATATTTATTTGAGCATATTGAGTATCTCATGAAGTTCGGCGGTGATGTTTTTAATAGAGGGGCTTGCGTATGCTGCTGTTGTGTCATTTTTCTGTTTCAAGCGCATTCTGGCGCCTTCTATTGTCATCTTATCTTCGTAAAGCAGGCTTTTTATCTCAAGAAAGGCCTCAATATCCTGTCTCTGATATGTCCTTTGCCTTGAGTCAGCTCTGCGTGGACGAACGTGTGGAAATTCAGTTTCCCAGAAGCGAAGCACATAGGGTTTTACCCCAACTATGCGACTGGCTTCACCTATACGGAAGAATTTTTTGTGATCAGGAATCGGGACCATTTTTCAGCCCTCCCTTAGTCTGCCTCCTGTCTCATTCACTATCCTGCCAATGATTGCTTCGTGCATCTGATTCACTTCAGCTCCATCCAATGTTCCCTGACTGGACCTGTAACATATTGAGAATGCCAGCGCCTTTTCAGACGGGGCTATTTTATCCCCTTCATAGGAGTCAAATATCCGGACTGATTCGATTAACTCACCGCCCTCTCTTTTAATAATTCCCAGAATATCGGCACTTTCAACCCGGCGTTCAAAAATCATTGATATATCCCTGTATACTGCTGGAAATTTAGAAAAGGGTTTGAATGATTTTTTCAGCGGAATGATTTTCAATACCTGCTCAATATCAAGTTCAAAAATATATGTATCGTCCTTTTTCAGCTCATAAGCTTCCATAGCCTTAGGGCTGACTCTGCCTGTTTGCCCTATTAAGGCTCCAGAATAATAAATTCCGGATGAGAGCTTTGGGTCATATCCTGGGAATCCTCCCTCCTTGCTGAAAACAGCGCCCTTCAGGCCCAGCTCTTTTAAGAGCGCTTCAATTACCCCTTTCATATCATAAAAGTCAACATGTCTCTCTTCGCTGTACCAGGTTTTCTGCTGATAAAGACCGTTTATTACTGCTGCCAGGAAGGTCTTCTCAATGGGCAGTTGATTATTCTGATTATGGATGAAAATTTTCCCCCATTCAAATAGTTTTAGCGCCTTTTCATTACTGGCAATATTATTTTTAACCGTTGCCAGAAGGCCCGGAAGAAGGGATGTCCTCATTACAGACTGATCAACTGACAGTGGGTTTATCAGCCTGACAAAGGACACTAAAGGGCTTTCACCGGAAACATCGAGTATGTCTGCAGAATCAGGAGAAATAAAGGCATATGTAATAACCTCGTTAAATCCGAACCCTGCCATGGCCGACCTTACCCTGTCGCGGAGAACAAGTAAAGGATTCACAATATCCTCCGAAGGCTTTATACTCGGATAAGTGACCGGAATTTTATCATAGCCGTTCAGCCTCGCGATTTCTTCAATAACATCAACTTCACGGGTAATATCGACACGGAAAGAAGGGGGCTTAACGCTCAGTCTGTTTTCCCCGGCATCATTAACTTCAAGTTCCAGTGCATTCAGAAGCCCGATCATTGTGTCCTTAGAAATATCCATACCGAGAAGCCGATTGGCCTTGTCAATTCTAAGGCCAATGACAGGGGAGACATATGGATTGGGATAGTTGTCTATAAAATCCCTGGCGGTCTCTCCTCCTGCCAGTCCTGAAATAAGAGAAACTGCCCTCTTCAGGGCATATATTGTGCCGTCAATATCAGCGCCTCTTTCAAAACGATAGGATGCCTCCGTTGACATCCCGAGACGCTTTGAACCTTTGCGTATTGTCAGCGGGTTGAAAAAGGCGCTTTCGATCAGAACGTCCCTGGTTCCGTCAATGATTTCAGAGTTGAGGCCTCCCATTATGCCAGCAAGTGCAACAGCTCTTTCACCATCGCAGATCATGAGGTCTTCAGTATTAAGGTTATGTGTTGTGCCGTCGAGGGTGGTAAAAACTTCTCCGTCATCCGCACGTCTGACAACAATCCTGTTTTCTTTCAAACGCCGGTAATCAAAGGCATGGAGGGGCTGACCGGTTTCCAGCATAACATAGTTTGTAACATCAACAACATTGTTGATAGAACGTACCCCTGCCAGGTAGAGACGATATCTCATCCAGAAAGGAGAAGCACCTATTTCAATGTTCTGAATCAGGCCCGCTGAATAACGGGGGCAGCCAACAGGGTCAAGGATGGTAACGCCGGTAAGGTTCTCAATTGGCTGGCCTGTTTCATTGATCCGAATCTGCGGTTTCCTGATTTTCTGCCCTGTAATAGCTGCAATTTCCCTTGCAACCCCAATAACACATGCACAGTCGGATCTGTTCGGAGTTATGCTTATATCAAAAACACAGTCGGAGACAGGAAGTACCGAAGGCAGAGATGTCCCTGGAACAAGATCAGAAGGCAGGATCATGATGCCTGAATGGTCATCAGTAAGACCTATCTCGTCTTCTGCCAGAAGCATTCCTTTTGAAAGCTCACCTCTTATCCTGGTTTCATTAATAATCATACCGTCCGGCAGACTGAATCCTGGCAGGGCAAGAGGCACCAGCGCATTTACTTCTGCATTTGATGCACCGCAGACTACTGGAATAATCTCTTTGCCTGTGTCAACCTGACAGACAGACAGATGGTCAGATCGCTGATGGGGTTTGACTTCAGCTATTCTTGAGACAATAACATCCTGAAGACCCTGTCCGACAAGTTCTATGCCTTCGACTTCAAGCCCTGTCATTGTCAGAAGTTTGCCCAATTCCCTGGGGGGCATCTGGATTTCTACATATTCTTTTAGCCAGTTCAGACTTATTTTCATTATAAATACTCAACAAATAATCAGGTAAATCGACTGCGGTCCAAAGAATACCACATCCTGAGTCCTGAGTTTTATATGCTCGGAATTGTACTTAATCGGTTGCGGAGCCGGAATTGCAGGCTTTTTATAAATCCATTAAAACTGCTTCAGAAATCTCATGTCATTTTTGAAAAACAGTTGAATATCGTCTATTCCGTATTTTAGCATGGCGATTCTTTCAATGCCCATTCCAAAGGCAAAGCCGCTGTATAGTTCAGGATCATAGTCAACGAATCGGTAAACCTCAGGATCGACCATTCCGGAACCGAGGATTTCCAGCCAGCCACTTTGAGAGCAGGTACGGCACCCTTTGCCTCCGCATATGACGCATTGGATATCAACTTCTGCGCTTGGCTCAGTGAAAGGGAAAAAGCTGGGTCTGAATCGGATTCTGGTGTCAGAACCAAACATCTGATGGACAAAGCTTGTCAGTGTCCCCTTCAAATCACCAAGACTGACCTGTTTGTCAACGAGAAGCCCCTCCACCTGATGAAACATGGGGGTATGGGATACGTCCGAGTCCCTCCTGTAGACTTTTCCCGGAGCTATAATGCTTACAGGAGGCCTCTGGGATTCCATTGTGCGAACCTGGATCGGAGAAGTATGGGTCCTGAGGACTACGTTGTCGGATACATAGAAGGTGTCCTGCATATCCCTCGCAGGATGATCCTTAGGAAGATTAAGGGCCTCAAAATTATAATAGTCCAGCTCAACATTCGGCCCCTTCACTATTTTGAAGCCCATCTTGATAAAAATCTGGCAAACCTCCTGGATAACCAGAGTGATGGGATGTAGGTGCCCTCGAAGCGGCTTCCTGCCCGGCAGGGTAACGTCGATAAATGCAGATTGATCCGGCTTGAGGGATTCAATGCCTTCAATAACTTCTTTGATGCGCCTGGATAGATTACTCTTTACGAGATTAGATACTCTGCCGGCATCTGCACGCTGTTCCTGAGGCAGTGTCCCCACTTTTCTCATAAGGGATGTAAGAATTCCCTTTTTCCCAAGATAACTTATTCTGAGCTTTTCAAGTTCAGACGGATCTTTTACCGCATCAAGTTCCTTGAGAGCTGTTTTTTCCAACTCAATAAGTTGTTCTATCATCGTTACGGTCGTTAGGCTTCTGTTTTGAGCTATTTAACCATGGCTGCGAGCTGAGAAAAGGCCGGGCTGTTATTAACAGCCATATCCGCAAGTATTTTCCTGTCAAGCTCGATGCCGGCCTTGCACAGACCACCGATCAGTCTGCTGTAGGACAGGCCGTTTTCACGGGCAGCGGCATTGATGCGTAATATCCAAAGCTTGCGGAAATCTCTTTTCCTTGCTTTTCTGTCCCTGTAGGCATACATTCCTGCTCTGTCCACAGTTGTATTAGCAGTCCTGAAAACCTTGCTGTGACCTCCGCGGAAACCCTTTGCCTCTTTAAGCACCTTGTTTCTTCTTCTTCTGGCCTTAAAGCCTCTTTTTACTCTTGGCATTTGAAAACCCCTTTTAAACCTCTATCATTGATCAGAAATGCATCAATTTTTATAAATTAAAAAGCCTGTTTTCTCAGTTTAGAAGTATTATGAGATTTGGCTTTTTATTGATGAATCAAAGCCGATCGCTAACAAGCAATAAAATTAACTATATGGGATCAGCTTGGATATTTGTTTGAAGTTAGTTGAATCAACGACTGTTGATTTTCTAAGATTCCTCTTCCTTTTTGTACTCTTGGTTGTAAGGATATGGCTTGAGTTAGCCTTTCGTCTTGCTATTTTTCCCGATCCAGTGGTTTTGAATCTCTTAGCTGCGCCACGGTTTGATTTTATCTTCGGCATCAAAAACCTCCATGAATTACTTGCTGCATGAGCAGTTTCAACATATATGATTGTGCATTGTTTCAGCGGCAGTATCAATTTTTATTTGTCAGGATATTCCGAATAACTCAGAATACGTTCAGGTTCCGTTGACTCATTGTGCCTTCCGCCAGCCAACCGTTACATTATGATATTGCTGCTTCTGTATTAATAATCGCTTTTCTCTTCCGGCTTCTTTCATCAGTTAATATTGAGACCGGTCTCCTGTCGGAAATACTTCCTATCCTGCTGGAAGGGAATGGTAAGAGAAAAAGATACTCAGCGCTCTGATTTCATTAATCACGGCTGCGTGAAAATCAGAAAAATGATAGCCGAGCCACGCTCGGCACTCTGCTATAATTTCACGATATCTACATGCCAAACAATAAAAAAACCAGCATCTTGGATAACAAGAACAGCTTATTTTGGAATAATGACCATTGTTATTCTGTTTCCTGCTTCCCGGGTAGGGGGCTGTTCCAGTGTCCCCTTGTCTTTGACTTCTTCTGCCACCCTGTTTAGCAGTTCAATACCTGCAGCCGCATATGCTATTTCACGGCCCCGAAAAAATATGCTTACTTTTACCCTGTCCTTTTTTTCCAGGAACCTAACTAAATTCTTAATCTTGAAGCTCAAGTCATGGGCTTCGGTATTAGGTCTGAGCTTAATCTCTTTTAATTGCGAAGACCGGCTTTTTTTACGCGCTTCCTGAACCTTTTTACTCGTCTGGTACTTGAACTTGCCATAATCCATAACCCTGCAGACAGGTGGTTCTGAATTAGGGGCAACCTCTACAAGGTCCAGCTCTTCTTTTTTCGCAATGTTGAGTGCCTCCTGGGAAGTCATAATCCCAAGCTGTTCACCTTCAGCCGAAATAAGCCTGACCGCCCGTGAACGGATCTGTTCATTTATCCTGATCTCATCGACTTTTTTAACTATGGCTATTACCTCCTCTGTTTACATTCATCAGAAATCAGGTCAATAAATTCCTCCGGTTTCATGAAAGGAAGATTTTGACCGCTCCTCTGCCTTGGAGTTACTCCCTCTTCTTCGCATTCCTTATCGCCAATGATCAGCATGTAAGGAATCTTTTCCAGTTGTGCTTCTCTGACCTTAAGGCTCAGCTTCTCATTTCTGAAATCCGCTTCGGTTCTTATATTCATGCTGGTAATTTCTGCCAGCAGTTTTTCGCCAAAGTCAATATTTCTGTCAGTTACAGTCAGTATCTTGACCTGGACCGGCGCAAGCCAGGCGGGAAAAGCTCCGGCATAATGTTCGATCAAAACCCCGATAAACCTCTCAATGGCACCCAAAACAACACGATGAATCATGACAGGCCGATGTTTCTGTCCATCCCTGTCAATGTATACGAGGTTAAATCTTTCCGGAAGAGTAAAATCGCACTGTATGGTTGCGCACTGCCATTTTCTTCCCAATGCGTCCTTAAGTTTTACATCAATTTTTGGACCATAAAATGCGCCATCCCCTTCATTTATTTCATAGGGGAGATGATTCTCTTCCATTGCCTTAATCAGTGCTGTTGTTCCCAGTTCCCAGTCTTCATCCGTGCCTATGGATTTTTCAGGACGGGTGCTGATTTCAAGTTCATACTCGAAGTTGAATACATCCATTATTTCTTTTACAAAATCGAGTACTCCTTTTATTTCGCCATTCAACTGATCCGGTGCGCACAGTATATGTGCGTCATCCTGGGTAAATTCCCTTACCCTCAAAAGACCATGCAAGACACCTGAGCGTTCATGCCTGTGGACGGTCCCCAATTCGAAGTAACGCTTGGGCAGGTCCCTGTAACTCCTGATCTTTGAACCGTAAATCAGCATGTGTGACAGACAGTTCATGGGTTTTATGCCATATGAATTGTCGTCAATCGTTGTAAAATACATGTTATCACGGTAATTCTCAAAATGGCCGGATTTTTTCCATAACTCCGTTTTCAGGATTGTAGGACCTTTGACAAGTTCGTATCCTCTTTTAACGTGTTCCTGTATTTCGAATTCTTCAAGTATATGCCTCAGCATGGCACCCTTTGGATGCCAGACAATCATCCCGGCTCCAACCTCATCATATGTGTTGAAAAGATCAAGCTGGGGCCCTAATTTAACGTGGTTTCTTTTACGCGCTTCTTCAAGTCTGTGAAGATGCTGCTGCAGGCTCTTCCTGTCCGCAAATGCTATACCGTAAACCCGGCTCAGCATTGCCCTGTTTTCATCGCCCCGCCAATAAGCTCCTGCCACCTTTGTCAGATGAAAGGCCTTAACCATTTTTGTGGAGGGAATATGGGGCCCCCGGCACAAATCGGTGAATGTTCCCTGAGTGTAAAGTGAAACCCTTTCGGCTCCAAGGTCATTTATCAGTTCGACCTTGTAGTCTTCCCCCTCGCTCCTGAAAAATTCAATTGCCTCGGAGCTTGATAATTCCCTGCGGGAGAATGGGAGATCTGCGGCGATAATCTCCTTCATCTTTTTTTCAATATCCGGAAGGTCTTCTTCCCTTAAAGGGCGCTCGTAATCAAAATCGTAGTAAAAGCCATCCTGTATAGAGGGGCCAATTGTTACTCTAATACCCGGGAACAGCTCTTTTGCAGCCATAGCCATTATATGAGAAGTGCTGTGCCTTAGGATATCGAGGCCTTCGTCAGAGTTTATATATACCGGCTCAAGTTCTGACTCTGTTTCTAAAGTTCCTGAAATATCTCTTAAAACGCCATTGACCCTGGCTGCTGCAATTCCTTCAATATTTTTAACCTTCAGGAGATTTAAGGCCTCGGAAATTGACAGCGGCTCCACCTTAAGTCCTTCTGAAGGATGCCCTTTTATATGAATGTCAAAACCTTTTGCCATAAAAACCGCCTAAAGAAAATAAGGCATCCGAATTTAACAAACCAGCAACTCAGATGCCTCATGATTGTTTGCTTTTAACGATGCTCTTCAGTCCAGATATTACAATAATATTTGAGGCAACTGTACGCCCCCCTTTTCCAAGTCTATCTGTCATGCTTAATTTTAGTCACCAAAATATTTAAGTAACCCGCGGCCTGCCGTTCAGATTCAAGAAAGGGTTGTCAGTTTAATTAATTAAGCTCGATTTTAAAATCAGTTCTATCTCTCTGATCCCTTCAGCAATCTTTGATCGGAATTAGATCAGACAAATAAGAGATCCTGGATAAACAAAGGCTGTTAATCCTTTTTATCTCAAAGAAAACTCTGTACTTATAAATAATAGCAAAAGGAAATGCAAGGAAAAAAGTCTGCAAAAATAAAAAAAGGGATTGTTTCAAGTGCTGCAAACCCTTGATTTTTATGGTAGGCACGAAGGGATTTGAACCCTTGACCCCTACCGTGTCAGGGTAGTGCTCTCCCCCTGAGCTACGTGCCTGTTTGAATTTGCTCTAATTATCAGCACAAAAACAGTATGTCAAGTTGTATTCTCATAACCTGCAATCTATTTTTTCAGGCTTAATGGACAATTTTATTCATCAGGAAGTCGAACATGCTGAATCAGTCGTCAAATGACCCTTCGCCCATCGTACGAAACCAGTAGCGCATGTAATGCAGACCTGAACTGATCGTCAGGAGCCCTGTTATCCAGAAAAGATATTCTGAATACATTAAAAAAGCAGGAAATAGTCTCTCAGATAGTGCCACAAAGATGGTTGCGAGTTGAAGGAAGGTTGTTGTTTTGCTCAAGACAGATGGTCTAACGGGAAAGCTTGAAGTTTTAAGAAAAATAAACAGTACACCCAGCAGGATCATAATATCCCTTGTTATGACTACGACCGACAGCCATGGCGGGACAAAATTCTTTATGGATAAAACAATAAAGGCGCTGATTAGCAGGATTTTATCCGCAAGCGGATCAAGATACGCGCCAAGTTCACTTTTCTGATTAAACAATCTGGCTATTAAACCATCAGCAGCATCACTGACACCTGCTAATATGAATACAATGAGCGCAGAGGGAAAATCCTCATTAAGAAGGTATATAATAAAGATAGGAGCCAGAATTATTCTGATGGATGTGATGAGGTTGGGTATAGTCATGTATCCACGGTGATTGAATTCTATGTTTCAGGGCCAACTTCTGATAAAAGATATGGTTCCGGTACCAATCTTTATCAGCCTGTCTTAACGAGTTTTATTTATCAAAAGGCAAATTATTCATAACTGCTGTAAACTGTATTAGAGCGTGCCCTGCTCAATTTCAAACAAAATCCTGCCGTCTTCCGTAATGATAAGGCCAACTGGAAACGGAAGCCTTTCGTGATTTAAGACACGTTGGATAAATGTATCCTTATCCCCCTGAAAGTCAACTGAAAAAGAAATGGAATTTCTCTTAAAACCAGTCTGAATTACAGATTTTACACCATCTATATCCCCGGACAAAAAATCTTTAAAGATTTTTGACTGCTTAAAGCTGCTCAGATTTTCCAATACAATCCCGAAGGTGTAAATTCTTTCCAGACCGGAAGTAGCTGACTTGATCACGGCCGGGATCATTTGACCCGCTAAACTGCTTGCCAGTCTTTCAAGGGTTTCCATCTCCTTTTCCCTGTTGTAAATATCAGAGGTTGTTTTTTCGGACTGCATTCCCTGGCTTACCGAAATTCCCTTATTTACATCAAAGGCCTCAAGAGTCAAAAAGATATCCTTATTATCTGCAATGATGCTCCTGCCATAAAGAACAATATCCGAAGAGAAGAGTCTGCCCCAGAACAATATATCTTCCTCCGAAAGATATGCAGATCTCATATCTTCAGTCAGCCTGTTATCTATAGAACCTGATGTGCGGTTTACAGGGTCAAATCCCCTTTTCTGAAACTCATTGTGGAGAGTGAGTTCAGTAAGGCTCAAAGCGGTATTTGCCTCAGGGTCCTGCCACCAGAAGGAAAGAGCCCCCTGCTTTGCTTCAGAAACAAGAAAGAGCACCTTGATGGCAGGGTGATCACTGCTTACGATAGCAGCTTCTCTGAGCTTATCGTTTAAAAGTATTTCATTAACCCTCAGATGAACGAGCACATAATATTCATTATTACTTTTGTATTCCGACAATATCTTGAAATTCTCAATCTTTTCTTTTGCCCCAGGAATTATTTCCTGTATAAGTCTCTGAAAATTGTTAACAACTCCAAATCTGCCAAGTCTTATAAGTATATATCTTTCAATGCCTTTTACTAATGCATTGGCAATCGCGCATTCCTTTGCCAGTGCCAGATTATCATTTAATATGGAACACATTCCAAAGGAAACGACCTCGTTTGGTTCTTTTTTGTTTCCTGTTTCAGCACATGAAAAGCCATCCGCATATAAGGAAAGAAATAGAAACAGACATAGTGCTGATAAAATTTTATTTTTCATACCCGCCTCGATTTGTTATTGAACTTGCAGTATTATTCCCGACGCTTTGCCAGGTAAACGCATTATTTTATATTGCTGTCAGCCTGAAACCCCACTATTCTAAAGGCATCTTCAGGATGTTTCAATTAGAAATTTGCTGGTTTTTTCCAGAAAAGCGTCGAAATCCTGTGGTTCAAGCCAGATAAACTCCGGGTCAGACCTGAACCAGGTCAACTGCCTCTTGGCATATCTTCGGGTGTCCATTTGAAGCCTGTATACCGTTTCTTCAATCGACCACTCCCCTCGTAAATACTTTATCATATGCCTGTATCCGATTGATTTCATCGCCTTCAGGCCTGGCGAATAACCTTTTTTCAGCAGGTTTTCAGTTTCTTCCGGCAGACCCGACTCAACCATTGCCCTGGTTCGCCTGTTGATTCGTGAATAAAGTTCTTCCCTGTCGACATTAAGGCACAGCTTAAGTGCTTTAAGGTTATCTTCATTAAAACCATGAGATTTTTTAAGATCCGAGGGGCGGCTGTCCGTGAGAATAATTATTTCAAGTGCCCTTATAATTCTCATCCTGTCGTTCGGATGTATTGTACAGGCGGATTCAGGGTCAAGTTTTCTGAGCCTTGCATGGAGAAACTCGGACCCCATTTCTTTGCATTCCTTATTAAGGGTTTCTCTTATTTTGATGTCCGTCCTCGGGCAATCGAAAAGACCTTTTATGAGTCCCTTTATGTATAGCCCTGTTCCTCCCACGACAAAACATGTTTTTCCCCTGGAGCAGATATCTGAAACCATAGGTAAGGCTAAGGAACGATAGAGAGCAGTATTGAATTCTTCATCGGGATCTACAACATCCAGAAGATGATGAGTTATACCCTTTCTCTCCTCAATCGTCGGCTTGGCTGTGCCGATATCCATGCCCCGATAGACCTGCATGGAGTCAGCATTTATGATCTCACCTTTTAAAGCCAGGGCCAGATCTACACTCAGCAGGGATTTTCCGCTTGCCGTGGGGCCGGCAATAACAATGGCTTTAGGTCTTTTTTGTGTATATATATCCTGATTCACTGGTTACCCGCTGTTTGAGCAGGCCCCCTGTCAGTCTGTTTTTGGAATATCGAGACATTCGCCTCGTGCCAGCCGGTTTGTATTCATATATTAATGTTCCCTGAATTATTCAGAATAATCAGCCCTGGTGAAGATGCAATCCTGTTCATAATGATCTCTTGAATATCTTTTCGATCTCAGAGTAAAGGAATTTTTTGAATGTCGGTCTTCCGTGAGGGCAGTTTGAAGGCAAATCGGTTTTATTTAACTGATTCATGAGATTAACCATTTCCTCATGTGTCATGACATAACCGGCCCTGACTGCACCGTGGCAGGCAATTACAGTCAAGACCTTGTCAAGCACGGTGTTATCTTTTAATTCCCCTTCATCAAGCTGGACAATCAGCTCTGAGATAAAGGAATCCCAGTCGTCAGTCTTAATAATGGCGGGCACTGACCTCATAAGGAAGGTATTCCCCCCGAAATGACTGAGTTCTATTCCGAGGTCAGAAAGGCTTTCCCCTTTTTCAAGCACAATTCTTTTTTCCTTTTCTGTCAGTTCAAGCTCAACGGGGATAAGCAGGTTTTGAGCTTCAATACAGGAGGAAACCAAGCCTTTTTTAAGATTTTCATAGACAATTCGTTCATGCGCTGCATGCTGATCAACCATTATAAAGCCGTCTGTTGCCTGGTAGAGGATGTAAGTGTTTCGCAGTTGTCCAATGACCTTTAAGTCTTCCATGTCAAACAGATGTTTATATTCCCCTGTCTCATGAGCGGGGGCTCTTTTATGGGCAGACTGCACATATACCGGGGCCGGCTCGGAAACGGATCCGGATGCTGTTTCCGGAATGCCCATTTCTGCCTGTAAGCCAGGAAAGGAGACAGTATGGATATTAGAGTAATGAGTAAAGGCCTTTTCAATTGTAGAGGTAATTGCCCTGAAGACGGTGGTGCTGTCATGAAATCTGACTTCCTGTTTGGCAGGGTGGACATTAACGTCAACCTTTGACGGGTCAATTTCAAAAAAAACAGCGGCCTGAGGATACTGCCCTTTCATAAGCCGCTGCCCATAGCCTTCTACTACTGCCCTGGTAACAAGCCTGTCCCGAATATTTCTGCCGTTGACATAAATGAAAAGACGATCGCCTTTTGATCTGCTGAATTCAGGGGGGGCAAGATAGGTTATAATAGTAAAGCCAGGAAATTGACAGTCTTCCTGTATCATTGATTCTGCTGTTTTCCGTCCCATAAGGGCAGACAGTCTCGGCAGATATTCCTTCGAGGCAGGAAGGTTCATAATGTTTTTTGACGAATCATTCAGTTTAAAGCTGATATTAGGAAATGCAAGTGTTATGCGAAAAAAGGAATCAATAATATGATTTAATTCTGTTTGTGCTGTCCGTAAAAACTTTCGCCTTGCAGGCATATTGAAAAACAGGCTTCTTGCCTCAACTGTTGTGCCGGAAGGGGAACCTGTCTCTTCAATTTCAATCAGTCTGCCGCCGGTAACCCTGAGTCTGTGACCTGTCAGTTCTTCTTTATATCGGGATACTATCTGCATCCTTGATACAGAAGCGATACTTGGCAAGGCTTCTCCTCTGAAACCAAGGGACTTAACCGAGAAAAGATCTGATGCATCTTCGATTTTGCTTGTAGCGTGTCTTTCAATGGAGAGGAGGAGATCATCTTTTGACATCCCAATGCCATTATCGCTTACTTTTATCAGCTCCTTGCCGCCTTTTTCTATGTTTATCACTATCCTGTCTGCGGAGGAATCAATACTGTTGTCTATAAGCTCCCTGACTACTGAGGCTGGCCTGTCTATGACTTCTCCGGCTGCGATCTGGGAAGAAACCTGTTCTGGGAGGATTCTTATTGTATTCATGCTTCAAAATAGTTTCGGTCAGTCATTAAAGCCTTAGAAGGTCTGCTGGTATTGAATATCTTTTTGAACAGCTTTTTTGAATTTGTCAGGTGAAGGTCCCGGCTGCCCATTGGTTCATATAACAGACAACAGGATTTGGATGGATTGCTCAATATGTCTTTGACTAGTCTGCATGAGAGATCAATCATAAGACCGAGAAATCTATTAAACTCATTTGCTCTTACATTAGGGCCTGAGAAAAGAAAATTACGTGTGGAAAAAAAATAATCCGATATCCTTACAGAATTTGAGTAAAGTAATTTATTCGCTTTCAGTTTGTTGGAACTTTTCCTTGCAGTCAAAGTTATAAGATCATCACAAGCCCGGTTATCCATGCCAAGAATTTTCTTTGCAAATTTCGTGTATGCAGGGCCGATTATATAATCAGCCCTGAGTTCCCAGTATAGATGGCCGATTTTTTTATGGGCAGGCCATGAATTAATCAGATTTGGAATAAAAATGTTATGGGCTGCCACATCAGCGGCCAGATGGGTAATAAAGCCGTAGGCAAAGGCTGCTTCTCTGTCTCTGCCGGCCTCGCTTAAAAATCTGAAGCCTCCCTCCCAGTTATGTGGATGGCCGGCATTCTTTCTCTTGCTCTTGCCCACAAAAAAGTCGGCTGACAGGCACCCGTATAGGTACTCACGAGGAAATGATGTGATTATGTTCGCGATTGAAGGTAAAAGTGCACCGGCATCACTCAAAGTGCTCAGGACTGTTGCAGTGTGAATGCCAGGCCCCCAGGCAAATGCCTTTTCGGTGAAAATAAGATCTAAAATGATACATGCAGCCAAGCCTGCTATATATTTCAAAAAAGACATAATAAAAAATACCTCTATAAGAAAAATCAAAATAATGTAAATCCATATCACATTTTTACCGTTTTTATACAGATTTTTTTATTTTTTTTAAAAGAGTTGTTTTGACCGGATGTATCTTTTGAAATGATAGACAAAATCCTTACATGGCTTAAAGGCCTGTTTTACTGATAATGATCTGCCGGAATCCACTGTAAAGGTTGTCTTGCACCGGATGCATATAGCGCAACCGTCCGGGAATTCTTTTTTGGGGAAAATGGATATATTGCCGTCAAGTTTTCTTAATAAATGCCGATAAGTGAATTAAAGGGTATCTCTGACTTTAAACTCTGATGTGCAATTGCCTGCTCCAGGTATGGCTGAGAAACGTTCAGCCTTTAAAACAATATGGACATTTTTCAGGAACAATGCGCTAAAAGACATTGGAATAAATAGACTATATTTACGACAGGGAGGAGGATTCAGGACATGGATTTTTCAATAAGTAAAATTAATGTCGTACCTGTCCAGGCGCCTGCTGATTTACATAAGGCAGTTTCTGGCCAAGGCGTTTCGGCAGACAGAAATACTGAAGCTGAATTAAGTAACAGCATATCTCTTGAGCAAACAAAGGAGATGACAGAAAGAATTCAGATGCATCTGGACCGAATGAGTATCAGCCTTAGATTTTCCACTTACGGAAAATATGATGAAAAAATATCCGTTACCGTCTATGAGAAAGATACGGGGAAGGTAATCAGGGAAATTCCACCTGAAGAATTTCAACGGCTGAATGAAAAAATGGAAGAACTTATAGGAATTATTTTTAACGGAAATGCATAAATTATGTTATATGCAATGAATTTGGCCTGACACAAAATAAATGCCTTATTCCATGTAAAACCATAACCTTTGTCTTGGTAATCTCTGTTTTAGCTGATTTGTTTTTAGCCTGTACAAAAAAGCTATATACTTCAGGTGTCAGAAATATCTCCTGCGCGAACTACTGAGCCTTCCAGGTATTGATTAATTCGAGTATCTTCTGTTTCACTTCCTCATAGCCCATTGATTTATCCCGCAATTTAACCAGATACTCATGTACTGTTTTCAGTTTGTCATATATAGGGTCTATTGCATCTCCGGCATGCAGGATTTTCTTTATTTCCTGATAGTCTTCCCCAAGCATTTCAAACAATTTTTGATGATCAGGGTATTCCTGCCTGTTCCATGAAAGTCTGGATATGTCCGAAATCCTGTCGCTTTTTTCCTTGAAAAGCTGCATGGCTTCCGGAAGAGGCATATTTTTGAGAATGCCAAGATACATGAAGCTTTCATCAAGGCTTTCAAACTGTTGTTTTATTACCGCTTCCACTTCTTTTAAAAGGTGACTTTCCATCTCGTCAGCAGCCCTTTCCTCGTCATTATCAATCGGGGAGGGTTGTTCCGCGGCTGTTTCTTCAAGCAAATCCAAATCTTCATTCCTCTGGATAAAATCATCAGCCAGATTAAACAGGATATCGGCAAGCCTTATCCTTATGTCTTCCAGTTTGCCGCTTAACTCAGGAGCTGTTGCGGCAGGCTCTTTTTCTGTCATGGTCAGGTATCATCCTCATATGGTTTAAATTAATATGCTAAATTAACCTATTAACCTGATATTGGTAAAGGAAAAAAATAAGCTGCCCTTTTAATTTAAGAATAAAGCTGATGACGATATTTCATATTTGACAGTTGTGAGTATTTCAGGATGGAAATTATGGGTACCGAAATACTGCAATGGGAGGACATGCAGCAGCTTTTTTCTGCAGGAAATTCTTGTTGAGTGGTAATGAAAATCAATATATTGTATTTTAATGTTGACATACCCCAACATGGTGTTATAATTTTAAACCTCAAAACAAAACGTTGTTATCAGCCTGATTAAAAGGCTTAATCTTGTCTTTTGAAGTCCTTGCCTGAGAGGAATTCAGGATGATCCTTTCATTCAGATATTTTCTTTATGCTTTTTATCTAAATTCAAATAACGGAGTGTCATAGATGCTGGAAGACATTAAAAAGCGTGACGGCAGAATAGTTGAATTTGACTCTTCAAAGATCGCTTCAGCAATTTCAGAGGCCGGAAAAGCAACGGGTGAATTCGGAGAAAGAGATGCAAAGAAACTCACAATGAAGGTTTTGACTCTGGCCCATGAACTGAGGCTTGGCCCCCATACGGAAGTTGAAGAAATTCAGGATATTGTTGAGAGGGTGCTTCTTGATTCCCCGTTTCATAAATCTGCCAAGGCATATATCCTGTACAGAGAACAGCATGCCCAGATCAGGAACATTGCAGCCAAGGCAAGCGGAGACCTGGTTGAAAAATATATCAGGAATCTTGATTGGAAGATTAATGAAAACAGTAACATGTGTTATTCTCTTCAGGGTCTTAACAATTATATTTCATCCGATGTTACTTCGGAATACTGGCTGAACCGGATATATCCTCCGGAGATAAGAGATGCCCACAAAAATGGAGATTTTCACATTCATGATCTCAGCCTTCTTTCTGTTTACTGTGTGGGATGGGACCTTAAGGATCTTCTGAGGCAGGGGTTCAAGGGCGTTGAAGGAAAGGTGGAAAGCGCTCCCCCTAAGCATCTTAGATCAGCTTTGGGGCAAATTGTCAATTTTTTCTACACACTTCAGGGAGAAGCGGCCGGAGCCCAGGCAATTTCAAACTTTGACACGCTGCTGGCCCCTTTTGTCAGGTACGACAACCTCACTTACAAGGAAGTAAAACAGGCAATTCAGGAGTTTATTTTCAATATAAATATTCCTACCAGAGTTGGTTTTCAGACCCCGTTTACAAATATAACATTAGACCTTTATGTTTCTCCGGTTTTGAAAGACCTGCCTGTGATTATAGGCGGTATCGAACAGAGTGAGACGTATTCGGAATATCAGCCGGAAATGGATATGATTAACAGGGCATTCGCCGAAGTAATGATTGCAGGGGATGCCAAGGGAAGGGTTTTCACCTTTCCTATACCTACATATAACATAACATCGGATTTTGACTGGGATAACCCGAATTTTGATATGATTTGGAAGATGACTGGCAAATATGGAATTCCATATTTTTCGAATTTTATTAATTCCGACATGTCGCCTGAGGATACGCGTTCCATGTGCTGCAGGCTCAGACTTGATAACAGGGAACTTCTGAAAAGGGGAGGGGGGCTTTTCGGGGCAAACCCTCTTACAGGTTCAATCGGCGTGGTAACTATTAATATGCCAAGGATAGGATATCTTGCTGAGAGCGAACGTGATTTTTTTGAACGTTTAGAGAAGATGGTTCTTTTTGCAGTGGACAGCCTTTCAATAAAGAGGAAGGTTCTCGAAAAATTTACCAGCAGAAACCTTTATCCATACTCCCAGTTTTACCTGAGAGAGATTAAAGAGGGTACCGGGCTTTACTGGAAAAACCATTTTTCCACAATAGGTATCCTGGGCATGAACGAAGCATGCATTAATTTCATGGGAGAGGATATTGGAAAGGATAGAGGAAGGAAGTTTGCCGTCAGGGTTATGGATTTTATCCGCGGCATGATTGCAGAGATACAGGAAGAAACCGGCGATATCTTCAACCTGGAGGCCACCCCTGCAGAAGGCACTTCATATCGCCTTGCCATGATCGACAAGGAAAAGTATCGTGACATAGTGTGTGCGAATGAACAGGATTATCAGCAGGGGGCTGAACCCTTTTATACAAATTCCACTCAGTTGCCTGTAAACTATACAGATGACCTTTTTGAAGCCCTTTCACTGCAGGATGAACTTCAGACCAAATATACGGGAGGTACAGTACTGCATGTGTTCCTTGGAGAGCAGGTAACTGACATGGATGCAATAAAAGCTTTGGTAAGAAAGATAGCAGCCAATTTCCGGCTTCCCTATTTCACGCTCAGCCCGACATTCAGTATATGCCCGTCCCACGGATACCTTAATGGCGAGCAGGAAAGGTGCGGGATATGTGATGGGGCAACTGAGGTTTATTCAAGGGTTGTAGGATATTTGAGGCCGGTAAAGCAATGGAATAATGGGAAAAAGACTGAATTTGCCATGAGAAAGACATTCAAGGTGGCTTAGCCTTATAATTTTGATCGACTATTTGTGACTAAAGCATATGTTCTTCGGCGGTATCGTAAAAAATTCACTTATTGATTACCCTGGGAAAATCAGCTGTGTTCTCTTCGTTTCAGGATGCAATTTTGAATGCCCCTATTGCCACAATCCTGGTTTGGTCAAAGGCAGAGGCCAGTCAGATGTTTTAAGTGAAGACAATGCAGTTGATTTTCTGGAGAGTCGAAAAGGATTTCTTGACGGGGTAGTGATTTCGGGCGGAGAGCCGACTCTTAAAAGTGATCTTTCATCTTTTTGTGAAAGGGTAAAGAATCTTGGGTACCCGGTAAAACTGGATACGAACGGCAGCAGGCCACAGGCAATAAAGGAACTCCTATGCAGAGGGCTTGTTGACTATATTGCAATGGACATAAAAACCGATCCAAATAGATACTCGCCTTTTATCACTGCCAACTGCAATCCTGACGCCATACTTTCAAGCATCAATATCATTATGGAGTCTGGTTTTCCCTATGAGTTTAGAACAACTTGCGTCAGACCTATAGTAGATGAAGAAGCCATTGCAAATATTTCGAGGCTCATTAAAGGCGCGATGCTGTATGTGCTTCAGTGTTTTCAAAGTAAAGATGTGCTGTACCCTGATTTCTTCAAAGACAGACGGCTGGACTATAATGAACTGGATATCATGCATCTTAAAGCAATAGCTGAACCTATGGTGAAAAGGGCTTTTGTCAGGTGAAACCCTAACGTTTCAGCCGGGCTTAGAATTCCCCATCTATCAGAAGGCCCTGCTCCAGGGCTCTTTGGATTCAAAAAAACAGCAGAGATCCTTCCAGAAATTCCTTGACATGTTACCAGAACAACATATATTTATTAGAGTTTTAAAATAAAGTTAGAAACCCCTAACAAGTTGGTCCAGATGGAAGCTCTGATTCCAGACTATAAAGATGAAAAACCTTTGACTGCGGTGATGGAAGACTATCTGGAGATTATATTTACTCTCAGCAGAGAAAAACGGATAGTACGCGTAAGGGATATTGCCAAAAGGCTTGGCGTCAAGATGCCTACGGTGACTTCCATGCTCAAGGTCTTGAATGACAGGGGACTTATAGCTTATGAAAAATACGAATTTCTTGATCTGACAGATAAAGGCCTCTCCATAGGCAGAGAAATAAACAGAAGGCACAGGGTGCTGAGAAATTTCCTTACGGATATTTTGAAAATCAATATCGAAAGGTCTGATGAAGAGGCGTGTAAAATGGAACATGGAATAAGTCATTTTACACTTGACAGGTTGGTCAAATTTCTGGAATTCATCCAGGACTGTTCGCTGTCAGGTTCTTCATTGATAGATAATTTCGGTGAATACATTTTAAGCGAAAAAAGAAGTGAAGAGATCTGATGCGCAGGCAGGATATCCTGAATGAACTAAATGGAATAAATGAGCATTAGATTAAGGTGGAGGATGCAAACAGATGGTGCTCAGCAGTGTTGGTAACGGTAAGGAAGTAACAGTTAAGAATATTGACGGAGGAAGAGGCCTGAGATCAAAACTCTACAGTATGGGCCTTATTCCCGGTGTAGTTCTTAAAGTCATAAACCAGAATAGTGCCGGCCCGGTTATTATCGGCGTCAGGGACAGCAGGCTTGCTATTGGCAGGGGTATGGCCGAGAAAATTATTGTAGAGTAGGCATTCAGCCTTTTTAATGGCCTCCTGACAGGCTGATTACAGATGGAATCATGCTTTTCAGGAGGCCATGTCTATCCTATTTCTTATTATATTCAAGCGACTCTCTTTATGAGCCTGTTAATTCTTCTTTATTCTTGAAAATATAATATTTATTGTTAATAATCTGCCAGTCAATAAATGAGTTCTTCATTGGCATTTTATTATCGCATTTGCACAGGAAAAACAGAAATCTCGATTGAAGGAAAAATGTCCAGGGAAAACAGGAGGAGGGCCTTTCAGCAGGCGCTTTATAAATCCGGAAACAACTATGGCATATAACAACGAACAGACGGTTCAGATTTTTACTGATGGCGCCTGCAGCGGGAACCCCGGCCCGGGAGGGTATGGGGCTTTACTGAAATATGGTGACAGAATAAAGGAATTATCAGGTTATGAGGCTGACACAACTAATAACCGAATGGAAATGACGGCTGTAATAAAGGCCTTGATGCAATTAAAGAAACCATGCAGGATAAAGGTGGTAACAGATTCCAGCTATGTTGTGAAAGGAATGACACAATGGGTTCCTGTATGGTTAAAAAGAAACTGGCTGAATTCTCAGAACAAGCCTGTTTTAAACAGGGATTTATGGGAGAAGCTTATCGAGCTGAGCAAGAGGCATCAAATTGAATGGATATGGATAAAAGGCCACAATGGCCATCCGGAGAATGAACGCTGTGATGAGCTTGCGAGGAGTGCTTTGAAGAACTGCCAGTAACTTCTGAATACAGGATAAATTTCAGTCAAAGTTAAACCGTTAATTTGTTTTTATCTCTTTTACCTTTTATCCTGTTCCGTCTATCCATAATCTTCTGATTTCAGCATTGAGGTATAAATTAGATAGAAATTTCGGGGTTATAAAGTCAGTTCTTGACCATTGATAAAAATGGTGCTATTTTTACTGATAATCGTTATATAATATCAGTTATGGCCTGTTACAAGTGTCACTGCCAGCGGTAAGCTGCCGGAGGGGAGGAATAAAAATGAAATGCCCGAAATGCGGCTATACGAGTTTTGATTATAGCCAGCCCTGTCCTAAGTGTAACAGGGATATCTCAGAAGAGAGGAAGAAGATGAATCTTCCTTCCTATAAGCCAACTCCTTTTTTTCTGCTCGACACCTTGATCGGGGAAGGTGGAAAAGACCTCCGCCCTCAGGGAATAGGTTTCAGAGCCCATAGAGATATTGGAAAAAAGCCTGTTCCGGGTCTTGAGGCTTCTGAGTCTGGAGCGCTTCCTGATTTAAAGTTAGAGGATATGGATGTTCATAAGGATATAGAGCCAGCCTTTTCTCCTGAACCGGAAGAAATAAATCTGGATTCAGCCGATGAGACTGAGGAGCTTGAAGTAACCCTGGATGATTTCATTTTTGATGATTCTGATGAAGATTTCAGTGAAGGGGAAGATGAAACGGAGGAACTCCTGATTGAACCATATTTATCTTCAGATGAATCTGAGATTTCAGGAGAATACGGAATGGATGATGAGTCATCTGCTCTTGATCTTGATGATATCTCATTCGGCGAAGAAGACGAGGAATTTGATGATATAGATGGAGATGGTTTTGACAAGGCCTTTACTGAGTTGGAACTGGCCTCATCCCTGGATGAAGAAGCCCTGGATTTTTCATCTGAACCCTCACCGACAGATGACGATGATTCGGATATTGACCTTGATTCTATTGACCTTGACCTTGATCTCGACTTTGAAGGCCTTGACGAAGATTCCCTGGAAAAATAAGGGCGCTGAACGTTGGCTGCATTACATGTTTGTCAGTGGCAGAAAAATCAGGTTGAGATTATTAATTTATGCTTGACCAAAATTTATTCGATAACTATAATCCGTTTCAAATTGTGCCGAGATAGCTCAGCCGGTAGAGCAGTGGACTGAAAATCCACGTGTCCGCAGTTCAATTCTGCGTCTCGGCACCAGAAATATCAAGGGTTTTGGCGTTTTGCTGAAACCCTTTTTTTATTTTAGTCCAACATAGAAACCCTTGCCCTTTGGGCAAGGTCAGAGTTCAGTGGCTTTGCCATCTGAACGACCCATTTGTTAT
>JAFGMQ010000118.1 GCA_016927455.1 Deltaproteobacteria bacterium | reverse complement strand
GGACCAAACAACCCAAGAAGACGCAGGCCATTCTTACCGGCTCTGTTGAAAAATCAGTAGGGGATCAACCAACCGCAGACAGCGAAAGCCTGTACCTGGGAACGCGCTTTGGAGGAAGCTCCAGATTCAGCGGTTATGCAGGCGCATTTGGAGCATTAATGGACCGCCCCAGCCAGGAACTCTGGTTTGATGGCAGAAGTTCAAAAAGCGGTATGGTAAATGCCGGTTTCAATCTTGGGAAATTCAACATGAATATTCTTGCGTATAAGGATTCCGGAGATTTTGAAATGCAGCGGGGTGTCAGGGAAGACGGAACAATTGATAATGCAATGTGGTATTACGATCCACTCAAGGCAAGCGTTTTATCAACAGACATGGGAATTCAGTGGACTCCGAGCCAGACGACTTTATTAAATTTTTTTAAAACAAAATTCGAGCAGGAAGAACACAACGGAAGCTTCATCAACACGACAATGAGAGAATCAAGTTATGATGAAGAAACAGAAGGCATGGGAATTCGCCATAATGCTGTTTTCGGAAACACACTTTTTCAGGCCGGAGGACAGATATCCAACAGTAACGCATTAAGCGCCGGCTCCAAGTGGAACACATATGATACCAGGGTCATCGGGTGGTCGGCATCAGTGGAACAGAAGTTTCTGGAGGGAGATCTCACCTTTGATGCGGGTTATCGTCAGGATAAAAAACACATTGATGAATCCGGCGCTGAAGATGTGAATGAAGACGTGGATATGGCGCCTTCAAAGGTCTTGGCGGCCGGAACATTTTGGCGAATCACCAATACCTATACCTTTAATGGTCGTTATTATCACGGCAAGCAGGGCACAGTAGGGGATTTTGATATGCGGCTTGTAGACGATGCAACACCTCATCCTGAAAAACAGGAACGTATAGAATTGTCAGTTTCTGCAGATTATGCATCCTTTTTCAAACCAGCCTTTACCTGGTTCAATATCGATACCAAAAACAAGAAATCATCAACCTCCGACACCTATGAAATCAACGATGCAACCTATTACTATTACGCAGAGTCCGACGACCTGAGAAGAGGACTTGAAGTAATGGTTAAGGGGAAAATACTGAAAAATACAACGTACAGGGCCAGCTGGACGCACATGCTTAAAAATGAATCAACCAGTGACGGTGTTACAACCGACTCTATTGGTAAAAGTAATCCTGAAAATCTATATTCTTTTGCTTTAACTCACAATTGGAATGCATACAGGGCAAATCTATCAGTCAGAAAAGTCGGTGAATGGCAGAACTCCAGAAGCCCCATGGGAATGGCTGAGACAGGAGGACTTGGCGGCTATACAAGGATCGATGTAAATCTCAAGAGGGATTTCCAGCTTAAAAACATTCTGCTTAATACAACGCTGTTTTGCAGGAATCTTGGCAACGAGCATTATACAACAAGATATGTCACCGGTTTTTATTATGATCGAGGACGAACTTTAGGACTGGAACTGTCTTTTGCATACTAAGAAAATAAGATGAGCCATGACTGAAGATCTTCGGTCATGGCTCCATAAACATGGAAGCAGGTTATTATGTCTATTTTACAAATTAGTATATCGTTAGCTGTATTTTTCATACTGATTCTTTTCTCAGTAAAAATAACACGTCAATACGACCGGGCGGTAATTTTCAGGTTCGGCCGCCTTGCAGGGATAAAAGGCCCGGGTATTTTTTTGATAATCCCTTTTGTCGACCAGATAGTCCGTGTGGACCTCAGGATCAGGCAGCTCGATGTGCCGAAGCAGACCATAATAACCCGTGACAATATCACCGCCGATGTTGATGCGGTTATATATTACCACGTCAAGGACGCTACAAAGGCCGTTGTTGAAGTTGAAGACTATGAGGGTGCAACGGCCCTTATAGCCCAGACAATGCTCAGGGATGTGCTGGGCCAGAATGACCTTGATATGATCCTTTCGGACAGGGAGGCGCTTAACCAGAAGATTCAGACATCTCTTGAGGCAGTAACCAGTCCATGGGGAATTACTGTTGATGTTGTAACTATCAGGGATATTGCCCTGCCTGAAAACATGCTCCGGGCTATTGCAAGGCAGGCAGAGGCTGAAAGGGAAAGAAGGGCAAGGATCATTTTAGCGGACGGTGAATACCAGGCCTCACAACGCATGAGCGAGGCCGCAAAGCTTTATGAAGAAACACCGACGGCCCTGAAGCTGCGTGAATTTCAGAATCTTTCCGAGATTGCTAAGGAAAGAAATCTTATTGTAGTAACCAACCGGATTGATGACACGGGAACAACCGCAGGCCTGATAAAGGCCCTTGACAGGTGAAGGAAGTGATCAGGTATTTATCTTTACATTCATTTTATGGTAAAGCAAAAAAAACAAGGACGGGTAAACTCAACCTGGTCCGGCAGGAACACTCATATTCGATCTGGAAAAAGACCATTTTTCTTACAGGTCTTGGGACGCTCCTTGTTTTATCTTCAGGCTATATAGTTACACTTGGCCAGGTCCCGATGAATATCTCTGATGTGTACTCTACACTG
>JAFGMQ010000117.1 GCA_016927455.1 Deltaproteobacteria bacterium | reverse complement strand
GTGAAATGGTTTAACGAAAAAAAAGGCTACGGTTTTATTGAGAATGAAGATGGAACTGATGTATTTGTTCATCATTCTGGAATCAATGCGACCGGTTTTAAGACCCTTTTCGAGGGTGACAGGGTAACCTTTAACATAGAGCAAGGCCAAAAAGGTCCTGCTGCTGTAAATGTTACTGTAGTCTAATCAGTAGTCTAATAAGCGCATAAGGGTATCTCAATTATATTTGGGATGCCCTTTTTTATTTTTAGCTTTACGGCGATAAGATCCTTTCGTATATAATTGCTGCATTGATTCAAATCCTGAGATCTTATTCCCGCAGACGCGGATAGATGACTTAAGATCAAGCTGCGGACGTGTATCAGTGATCATATTACAGGACAGCCATTGAATATGGAAAAAAATACTCTTCGGAAATTCAAAGACAGATCTTTTTTCGGATACTTTATCCTGTCGATAAAGGGTTTCTGCATGGGCGCAGCGGATGTTGTCCCGGGCGTTTCGGGCGGCACAATGGCCTTTATTCTTGGAATATATGATGAACTGATCAATTCCATAAGGTCTTTTGACCTCAGGGGCCTTCGGCTTCTTGTGAGATTGAAGATGCGCCAGTTATCGGAGCATGTTGCCTGGGAGTTTCTTCTGGCTCTTGGCACAGGAATCCTTATTGCCATTTTCAGCCTTGCCAGGGTTTTGAGCTGGCTTCTGGAAAACAGGCCTGTTCTGGTATGGTCTTTTTTCCTTGGACTGATTCTTGCCTCTGCATTCAGTGTAAGCCGCCGCATTGAAACGTGGAGGCCTTGTATATGGCTTTGCCTGGGCGCAGGCGTAATCGGAACATACTTTCTTGTCGGAATCATGCCTGTTTCCACGCCGGATACGCCATGGTTTCTTTTTCTCTGCGGTGCGGTGGCAATCTGTGCCATGATCCTTCCCGGGATATCCGGCTCCTTTGTGCTGGTGCTTCTCGGGAAATACAAATATGTCCTCGATGCGGTAAACAATCGCGATATAATTGTTCTGGCAGTCACAGCTGCCGGTGCATGCGTGGGAATAATCGTCTTTTCCCGAATACTGGGCTGGCTGCTTAAAAAACACCATGACCTGATGGTCGCCATTCTTACGGGTCTTATGCTCGGGTCGCTGAGGAAGGTGTGGCCATTCAAGAAGACAATAGAAAGCATCACAGACATGCATGGAAAAATCATTTCTGTGGTTCAGTCAAATGTCATGCCCCCGGAATGGAGCACGGAAGTGTCTTATGCTGTTTTGCTCGCAGTGCTTGGATTAACGGTGGTATTTTTTATGGACCATATGGGGGCCGACAAAAAATAACAGGTCCGGGTTAAAGTACAGGGAGAAGGCGTAAGCTCATGGGGAAGCAAATCCAGGGTGCGTCATGGAACTTCCTGCCGTCCATTAAGCAGTTCTAAAGCAGGATTAAGGCTGATGAAGTATTGGTATTCGCTTGAAATAACTGGGGATGATATAGCTGTCTAATCTCCGAACTGGCTGAGGCCTAACAGGTTAATGACTATCAGAACGCTTGTATCGTTATATTCCTTTTTCATGCCTAGCTTGATGCTCCAGCACTGGCTCTTGTAGCCGACCCAGTAACTGCTGGAAATACTGCGGCCGAGTTCCATATCCCTTTCAATGGAAGTGCCTACTGAGAACCCGTAAGCCAGGTTGATGTCTGCCAGAAGGTTAAGGTTTTGCTCTCTTCCTGTCCGGTAGATATAATCAACAATATAGCTGTCCTGTCTGCCTCCTGATCTGTTTACCATCAGATCAAGTGATACATTAGTGGTTGAAATCCTGCTTTCATAATGATCCCATGATGAACTGCCTCTAAGGTCAAGATTGGCAAAGGGGGTTAATGTCAAAGTGGCTCTCAGGGGAGCAAAAGGCTCTTTATCACCATCCTCCTTTCTTGCCTCGGCTATATCGTACCCCTGTGTCAGCCTCAATGTGGCCCATTGACGGTATATGACTCTGCCGCTTCCGGTCTCAGATCGGGCATCCAGGAAGTTTTCAAGGGAAAAGGAGATTTCATTCAAACTGCCGTTACGGTCGATTTCTTCAAACCAGGGAGTCCTGTCATCTTCATTCTGGTAAGTCCTATAGGTATATTCGATAACAGGAGACATCTTATGCCTCAACCTGGTGGCACCCATCCATTCAAAATCGTAGATACGGTCCGCACTGGCTGAGAGCCTTGCCTTGGCTTCATAGGCCTTCAGAGTCTGGTGCCTGAAATTGTACTCACCTTCCTTCTCCGGGTTATGCAGCCATTGGGGGTTAACAATGTAGCTGAATGACGGCTCGAACTCCAGGTATCTTCCGAAAAGCCATAAGGGACACTTCAGTTTCGGTGATAATGACATCCGGTTGCCTTTCTGGCCTTCTTCCTGCCAGATATAGTCATAGTCCGAATCAAGGCTGAAAAACAATGGCGACTTCCAGATCTGCTGAGGCAGCACTACAAGATTTATTCCGCCAAGAGATTGGGCTCTCCTGTCTACCGGGGGATTTTCGGGCCGCTGGTCATAGGCTGTAAGGGCCTGAAGGCTGTATTCTTCCCCATCATGACTAAGCCTGAGTGCAGACCTGCGGGTTGGTGATCGAGCTTCATCAACAGGGCGGCTTGATTCCTCTTCAAGGTCCTGCCTTGACTCAAAACCAAAAAGCCCTTTGTCAAACTCCTTCAGAAAATCCTGATCACTGACAAAGTCAACATCCAGCCTGGCGTTAAGGTTGCTGCCGAGTTCCTGGTCGGCTCTGCCTCTGATCCAGTAACGGGTGTGATTGGTCCTTTCATAGGGGCTGAGGTCAGAGTAATATTCATTGTAAATGTCCTTCTTCTCTTCTTTATCACTAAGGACATTTAAAAGGATGATACCCTTTGAATCCGGAGCGGCGAGGTAGCGGAATTCCATCCCCTGCATATATCCGCGTTTGCTCATATAACGCTGGTAAAAGGTTGCATCTGTCTGCTCGGAAATTGCCCAGAAAAAAGGCAGTTCCATGTCAACGCCGTTCATGTGGGAATAGCCAAGCTTTGGGGGAAGCAGCCCGCTTTGACGCTTTGTTTTTGCAGGAAAAATCATATAAGGCACATAAAACAAAGGCAGGTCTCTTACGCGAAATGAGGCGTGCTTTACAGTTCCGTATCCTTCAATAGTCACCTTTACCTCTGAGCCTGAAATAGCCCAGTCGGGATTTATTCCGTCGCAGGTAGTCAGGAGACAGTTTTTTACCAGATATGTATCTGCAGCAAGTTTCTCCATGACCCCGCCGCTTATATAGAAGTGGTTCTGTTTCAAAAAAAGGCGTCCGTTAATAATTCTGCCTGTCTGGCTGTTCAGATCAAGGAATGCCTCATCACCCGTCAGGATGTCTCCCCCGGCCCCCAGAACTACATCGCCAGTAAGTACTGCCTTGCCTGATCCAACATTATAAACAGCCTTTTGCGCCCTGATACTCTGGTTCAATTTTGTAATAACTACATCATCCTCAGCTAGGTAGCTTTCTTTTTCCATATCATAGGTGAGACTTCCGGCAGAAATCTCCCATGGCGCATCATCATTAAATGTGAGGCTTTGCTTGAATATGCTGTTTTTGCCAGAGGATACTGCAGGGTAAAAGACGGCCGAAAGGACAAAGACGATGGCGAATAATTCGGGAATTATTCTGTTTTTGATCCGGATGTTCTGTTTCATTCGATACTCTGGTTTCTGATGAGTGACTTTAGAGTAAAATGTCCTGCCAGATGAAATCAGTATCTGACAGGAATTACAAACCGGCCCGGTAATCTTTTAAACAGAGCCTGTGCATAAATTCTGCATTATATTCACTAGATACTGGTTAATTAGCCGTGACATTAGAATTCGTCAATAAAAATCGTCGGGCAGGTACTTTTCAGGATCAAAATAAGTCAATGCCTCTCCCACAGTGAAAAGCGAGCCGCATACAAGAATAAGGTCTTCGGATGTCGCCAGCTCTTTTGCCCTGTTAAGGGCATGAGGGAGGGCAGGGGCCGTTTCCTTGGGTTTTTCAAAGTTTGAGGCCTCTGCCATCAGCCTTTCCGGTGGCGCTGCCCTGGAATATTTGGGCCTTGTAAATATAACATGATCTGAATAGGGTACTATGCCCTCAAGTATCGACCCAATTGCCTTGTCCTCCATTATGCCGATAACAAGAATCAGGCGTCTGTATTTAAACCCATTTCTTACTGAGTGGGCCATTGCCCTGATACCCGCGGGGTTATGTGCTCCGTCAAGAATAACCGTCGGATTCTTTGACATAATATGCATTCTTCCCGGCCATGAGGCACAGGCAAGACCTTTGGTGATATCATCCTCTGATATCCGGAATCCTTTTGCCTCAAGCAGTTCTATTACTGCAAGGGCAAGGGATCCATTGCGCGCCTGGAATTTTCCTATCAGACCGGATTCAAGCCCCCTGAACTTATGCCTTAAACCATAATAATTAAATCCGGACGGGTCTGATCTGTATCTTATCTCCTTCCCCAGTCGCCAGAAAGGAGATCCTTTTTGACTGCAAAGGGATTCAAAAAGCCGATTCACGTGTGTTTGTGTGGCACCTGATACCATGTCAATGCCGGGTTTGATGATCCCCGCTTTCTCTTCTGCGATGCTCAGGACGGTTGAACCGAGAAATGCCTGATGTTCAAGAGAGATATTGGTGATGACGCTGATAAGCGGGTTAATTATGTTGGTAGAGTCAAGGCGGCCTCCCATGCCGACTTCAATAATGGAAATATCAGTCTTTTTCCTTGAAAAATATGTCAGTGCCATGGCCGTAGTAGCCTCAAAAAAGGTCGGAGGATCGAAAGGGGGTATGAGATCGTACATTTCTTCAATAAGGGAAATTAAATCTTCTGGGCTGATTTCCCTGTCATTTATCCTGAAACGTTCGCTAAATCTCACAAGATGAGGTGATGAGTAAAGGCCCACCCTGAGCCCTGCCTGTTTCAGGATGGAGCAGATAAAGGCTGCTACGGAACCCTTTCCATTGGTACCTGCTATATGGATATATGTCTGACTTTCGTGGGGGTTTCCAAAGGCCTTTAACAGGCTGATAGTCTTTGACAGACCCAATTTTATTCCGAATTTCTGGAGTCTGTAAAGTCTGCTTACAGCATTTGCATATGAGACATTATTCTTCATGCTTCAAAGTTGTTACCATACTCTTTTTTAAATTCAATAAAGCATATTGGTCAATTACAGGCAGTTTTGTCAATTCAAAAGTCCTTCAGAAAATGCCAATCGGACATCCCTGGTAAATAACTGTCCCCGATCCTTAATCGGAAATCAAGGTTGACATATGATTACATAGAAAGTATGAAAAATATTGATCTTGAATGTTCTGACTAATTAAGAGCGTTTGAATGTAATGTTATGGGAGGGTTAAGATGTTCAGGGTGCGATGTCTATTTCCGTTTGTATTGTTAATGCTGATTGCCGGGTGCGGTCCAATGATTCTGTTCGGGGCGGGAACGGCTGCCGGCATTGCAGGATACAAATACTACAACGGTGCCTTAACGGTCGTTTTCGAAGCCCCTTTTAAGCAGACATGGAACGCAAGCCTGAAGGCCGTTAAAGATATGAAATTAGAAATCGAAAATTCTGAACATAAAATTTCTACAGGAAGTATCAAGGCCAAATACCCTGACAGGACTCCGGTCAGCATCTCAGTTCAATACAGAACCCTTAAAGAGACAGAGGTTGAAATAAGGGTTGGGGTTCTTGGAGACAGAGATGAATCTATGAAGATAAAAGAAGGGATCAGAAAGGTTCTTGTCGGAGGCTAAATAAGTTCAATCAAAAAAATGCTGTTTTCTGCAATAATTAAAATTATTATCTGCTCTTATCCGGGACTGCCTCATCTCAGGACGGGAACTTTATGCAAGGCATAAATAATCCGATTCTGTTCAAATAAGCCTTCAGAAATGATTTCCTCCTTCGAATCGATCTATTTTTGTGCCGGCAATAAAAGCGTCCAGCACGGAATAAAGCCACAGGATAAGAAATATCGCGAGAAGAAACCATAAGACAGAGGTGTCCTGTAATTTAAGCCTCTCCATTATGATTTCTGAGTTGGCAGCATTAATTTCAATGCCTCGGAAGACCGAGTTTATCATTATGTATAATTTTATCACACCGATAAGAAATAGGGCAAAAACTGAAGCAAGTATGCATACCCCCTTTTTAAATTGCTGATTAAGAATCTGCCCAAGGCCTGGGATCACAAATGCTGAGCATAATGGTGAAGCAATGGATTTTTTCATGACAAAATTTTCTCAAGAAGGGTAGACATTAATTTATCAAGAAGCCCTTTTATACCTGATTGTGGAGTTTGTCAAACTGATACTGGATATATGGTTCACCAGAAGGGAAACCTCTAAGGCGCTTTTTCGACAATAGTTTTATAAGAATTTACTTTATGAATGTGACAGGGAATGGGTAACAGGTGAGAGGTCAGAGATTTATGAAACCCAATGCCTCTGTAACCACTTGCCAGAACTTGATACCCATAATACAGGCTGCTTGATTCTGTTGAAATACATAAATCTGATAGTGCATTTGGAGAATATAATATCATGACATGGATTGCCGATAAAATTCAGGTAAATATTCCCTTTACCATGCTTTACGAGTCCTATCTTGACCGTTTTATAGAATACAGAATTAATCCGGAAATCGGATTTGATGCAATGGCTCTGGACAGATATTCCCTGTCAGATGTTGAGACTGTTGCAGATAAAATCAATAATCACGGGCTTTCAGTCACATTGCATGCCCCATTCATGGATCTCTCTCCAGGTTCTCCCGACCCTATGATACGTGGTGTGTGCAGGAATCGTTTTGAAAAGTTGCTTCAGTTTATTACTCCTTTGAGACCAAAAAGCATTGTATTTCATTCAGGATATGACGAAAAAAGGTACTGGCATATCAAAGAGGAATGGATGAAAAAGAGTCTGGAGTTTTGGCTGGAGATTATTGAGTCTATTAGGGATAAGGGCACTATGATGATGATTGAAAATGTTTTTGAGCATAGCCCGTATGATTTAAAAATTCTTTTTGAAAAATTGAGAAGTAAAGAAACAGGTTTCTGTCTTGACACCGGCCATCAACAGGTCTTCAGCCGGACATCAATTGAAGACTGGGTGGACATTCTTGGGCCTTTTATCGCCCAGCTCCACCTGCATGATAATAATGGGGTCAGGGATGAACATCTCGCACTTGGCAGAGGAATA
Source organism: Deltaproteobacteria bacterium (assembly GCA_016927455.1). Classification (GTDB taxonomy): domain Bacteria; phylum Desulfobacterota; class DSM-4660; order Desulfatiglandales; family Desulfatiglandaceae; genus JAFGMQ01. Next base: position 9,983 of record JAFGMQ010000117.1, on the reverse strand, counting down.
ATTGATTTCCGGCTGTTATTTGAAAAACTGAGTACTATTAGAGAGACGCCTCCAATTGTGACTCTTGAGCCTCACAAAGAAGAGGACTTGTGGCCCAGTATCGTATATCTTGAAGAGATATGGCCATGGCAGCCATGAGTAAGTTTATCGATGAAAAAGAGGTTTGATAAGGATGTCAGCTGTTTTTTCCATTGAACTTTGAAGACCCTTGCTATAATGTAAAAAATCATTTTATGGTAGAAAACCATTACTTGTTTGTTCGATAAAGACTGACACAAAAGAATAAATCAAATTTCAGCTCAGGGCTTTGATGCTGAGTTATGTTTGTCTTTTTTAAGGCCCCTGTAGACGAAATGTTCAGGATCCGCATCCTGCGGAGAGAATTAAGGAGGTATTTTAATGCAGTTAGACGATGTAACCGTTTCAAAATCAATCATTGAGGCATATTATGCAAAATTGCTAGCCAACCTTGAAATAGATGTGGCCCTGGTAGGGGCCGGCCCTGCAAATATGTTGGCAGGTTACTATCTTGGTGTTGCCGGTTATAAAGCGGCCATATTTGAGTCAAAGCTGGCGCCCGGAGGAGGTATGTGGGGTGGAGGCATGATGTTCAATGAGATAGCCGTCCAGGAAGATGCAATTGAAATTGCCGATGAGCTTGGAATAGCATACAAATCAAGGGGAAAAGGCTATTACACCATGGACAGTGTGGAGGCAACATCAACTATTATTTCAAAGTGTGTCAAGGCTGGAACGGCCATATTTAATCTTGTGAGAGTTACTGATGTTCTGTTCAGGGAATCGGAGGGCAACGCGAGGGTTGCCGGGCTGGTTATAAGCTGGTCTCCCGTGGAAAACCTTGGATTGCACGTTGATCCGCTTGGCATGCAGGCATCTTTTGTTGTGGACGGTACAGGTCATCCCGCAGATATATGTAAGGTAATCACCCGCAAAATGAATGCCAGACTGAACACGAAGACAGGCGACGTGGTCGGGGAAATGCCATTGTGGGCTGATAAGGGAGAACAATTTACCGTGGCTAACACCGCCGAGGTCTTTCCAGGACTCTATGTTGCAGGTATGGCTGCAAACAACGCATTCGGCGGTCCACGAATGGGCCCGATTTTTGGAGGCATGCTTCAGTCGGGGAAAAAGGTTGCCGAGATTCTTTCCGGCAGATTGAAAAGGTAGCTGGATGAACTTTAATCTCTATTGTTTTTCACCGGGTCAGTTTTTGAGGGGAAGAGACCCCGTAGAGATTGTTGCTGCTCAAATAAGAGGCGGTGCAGACGTAATTCAGCTCAGAGAAAAGGAAATGAGCAGAAGGACACGCCTTGAATTGGGTTTTCAGCTCAGGGATCTGACAAGGAAATACGGGGTTTTATTTATAGTAAACGATGATGTAGATCTGGCTTTAATCCTTGATGCGGATGGCGTTCATCTCGGTCAGGATGATATCCCTTTAGAATTTGCCCGGCCTCTTCTTAAAGATAAGATTATAGGAATTTCAACCCATTCATCAGATCAGATAAAAAAGGCGGTTGCTGCAGGAGCCGATTATATAGGTGTAGGTCCTGTCTTTGATACCGCAACAAAACAAAACAGAGGAAGTTTAGTTGGTCTTGACCTTATTGCAGTAGCAAATGATATTAGTTCAATACCATATGTTGCTATTGGAGGAATTAAAAAAGACAATATCAAAGCTCTTGTTGATACCGGGTGTCGCAGGGCAGCTGTAATATCGGATATATTAACAGCTCCTGATATTGAGAATCAATGCAGGCTCCTTAAGGGGCTTCTGTTGACGCCGTCTTAGCTGAACCCGGCCTGGACATATGGTGGTATTATCATGTGTTCCTATTCCTGATTTGCAGCCCTTCTCGTTTACAGCAAAGTTCCGGATGCTGCGGTACTTTGACAAACTCATCCGTTTTGCATTTTGACTTTTTCGAAAAAATGTTGTCATTCCTGATTGATATCAATGACTGACAGGGATTTCAGCATTGAGCCATTTAGAATGAGTACTTGAAAGTGCCGGATTTCTGTTTAATCCGGCAGAAACTAATTGTTTCTACATCAATTTTTTTTGAGTCCTTCGGGTATTCAGTTGATCATGGGTTCATACAGAAAGGGAGGATTGTTCCATTGGCTTACAAGGTAGATACAATAGACTCAAAATTGATAGAAGAGGTTAAGCTGTCTATCGAACATGGAAATCACCAGGCTCTGAAAAAAATGATAGATGATTTGAGACCTGCAGATGTGGCTGATCTCATAGAATATCTTGATCCGGAAGAACGCCTTTTCATTTTCAACCTTCTGGAACCTGAAGGGGCGGGGGATGTCTTTGTTGAGATTGAGCCCCCTGTTAAAGGGATGATACTGAAAGATCTTGACAATCAGGCTATCTCCGACATCATACAGGAACTTGATTCGGATGATGCCGCAGATCTGGTCGGAGATCTTCCAGCAGAAAGGGCGCGAGAGATAATTGAAGCCGTAGGTCATGATATCTCCCAGGAACTTAAAAAACTCCTTCCCTATCCGGAAGACACGGCCGGAGGTATAATGGCGCTGGAATTTGTTGCGGTCAAGGCCGATTCAACAGTTCAGGATGCCATTGAAACGATCAGAAAAAAAAGGAAAGAAGTGGAGAATCTTTACTACCTGTGGGTTGTTGATGATTTTGGAAGACTGACAGGCCTGATTGCTCTGCAAGATCTGGTTCTTGAGTCTCCAGGAATAAAAATCAGTACAATAATGAATCCGGAGGTTATCTCTGTAGATGTTTACACTGATCAGGAAGAGGTTGCAGGGCTCGTTAAAAAGTATGATCTTGTAAGCATTCCCGTGGTAGATGCTGATCACAGGCTGGTAGGCAGGATAACTTATGATGATATTATTGATGTTATGGAGGAAGAGGCGGATGAAGATATTACCTTGATGGCCGGCGTTATTTATCAGGAAATTGGAGAAGAATCTTCTCTGAAAATTTCCAGGGCACGCTTGCCATGGCTGATAGTAGGTCTTTTTGGAGGTTTAATTGCAGCCATGGTAATCAATCGGTTTGAATCATGCCTGGAGAAAATAATAGCACTATCTTTTTTCTTCCCGGTTATCATGGCTATGGGCGGAAATACCGGTACTCAGGCAGCGACTATTGTTGTAAGGGGGCTGGCCACAGGAGATATCGGCCTCATGAATATCGGGAGGCGTTTGTGGGTTGAGATGAGGGCTGGAGTTATAAACGGGATAATCTGTGGAATTATTCTTGGGCTTATTTCAGGATACTGGCTTTCCGACTACTGGCTTGGTTCTATTCTTTTCCTTTCCCTTGTATTGATAATTGTTAATTCGAGTATCATTGGCTCGGCGATCCCTCTGGGATTAAAAAGGCTTAATATCGATCCTGCTCTTGCAACAGGTCCATTTGTAACAACCATAAACGACATTTTGGGCCTTCTTATTTATCTTGTGCTTGTAAATCTTTTTCTTAAATTCACTGTTTCGTAAAGAACCTGTCTGCCTGCAAAGGCAGTGCCTGAGGAACTATGATGTGAGCTTTTTTGATATCGGCTATTGAATCTCCTGGTTAACCTTTATTTCATAATATTTCTTTTCTTGAAAGCGAAATCCTTTTAATATAAAATCACTTGATTAGTAATAAGCTGTTGATAAAATCAAAGCACAGAGGGGTATTCGGAAGATATGAAAAAATTATTATTTTTATTGGCAGGCATAGGATTTTTGATGTCAGGCTGCGGTGAGTTGGCCAGACAATCTGAATTCTGGGAACACGATACAGCATACAGAAATTTTGATCATCTTGGTTTCAGCTGGTGTGGATATAAAAAACCAACAGCAGAAACACAAATAAAATCACAGGAACAGCAGTGGTGGGGAATTCCGGTAGAATGGATTCCTGAAAAATAGATCAGGGCTTTGGAAGAAACCATGTCGGCTGTTAAATATCCTTTCAGCAATGTTACTTGGCGTATTCCACAGCTCTTGTTTCTCGAATTACAACTACCTTGATCTGACCGGGATATGTGAGTTCTTTCTCTATTTTGGAAGCAATGTCTTTGCTGAGGATAACAGCCCGGTCATCATCGATTGTTTTTCCCTCTACCATGATTCTTATCTCACGACCTGCCTGAATAGCGTAGGATTTGTTGACACCGCCGAAGGACAGGGCGATCTTTTCGAGTTCCTCAAGTCTCTTTATATATGAACCCAATACCTCCTGACGAGCCCCGGGCCTGGCGCTGGATAACGTGTCAGCTGCCTGTACCAGAACGGCTAATACCGATTCCGATTGAACCTCCTGATGATGAGCGAGTATGGCATGAACAACTTGCTCCGATTCCCCATATTTCCTTGCCAGGTCAGCTCCTATTAATGCGTGGGGGCCCTCAACTTCGTGGTCTACGGCCTTTCCTATATCATGGAGCAACCCGGCCCTTTTAGCCTGCTTTCCATTTAATCCAAGTTCCGCCGCCATTATTCCGCAAAGAAAACTTACCTCAACTGAATGCTGAAGCACATTCTGTGCATAACTTGAACGGTATTTTAATCGTCCAATCAGTTTTATAAGTTCCTGACTGATTCCATGAACCCCCACATCAAATGTGGCCTGTTCACCTGCTTCCCTGATTGATGTTTCTATTTCTTTAGTAACCTTGCCAACAATCTCTTCTATCCTGGCAGGATGTATTCTGCCGTCATCAATCAGCCTTTCAAGGGAAATTTTTGCTACTTCTCTCCTGACAGGATTAAAACCCGACAATATAACAGCTTCAGGAGTATCATCAATAATGAGATCTACACCGGTGGCGGCCTCAATTGCGCGTATGTTTCTACCTTCTCTTCCTATAATCCTGCCTTTCATCTCCTCGTTCGGCAGGTGAACAACTGAGACTGTCTTTTCAGCCACATAATCCCCTGAATATCTCTTAACTGCCAGGGCGAGTATCTCTTGAGCCTTCCTGTCAGCCTGCGCTTTTGCTTCGTTTTCAATCCTCCGTATCATTTTAGCACTATCATGTTTTGCCTCTGCTTCCATAGACTCTAAAAGAAGTTTTTTTGCCTCATCACTTGATATTCCGGCTATTTTCTCAAGCTGTATTCTTTGTGCCGCTATAAGTTGATCATATTCATTTCCTTTTTTTCTCACTTCTTTTTCAAGCTGATCGAAAGTCTTTTCTCTTTCTGAAATCTTTATTTCTCTTTTTTCAAATTGCTCAATTTTTTTATCAAGATTTTCCTCCTTATGAAGAAGGCGTTTTTCCTGGATATACATCTGTTCCCGTTTCTCTTTTGTATCCCTCTCAAACTCCACCTGCATTTGATACAGTGTATCTTTGGCCTGAAGGGCGGCTTCTTTTTTAATAGTAGCGGCCTCTTTTTGTGCATCTGTCAGTACTTTTTTGGAATATTCTTCAACAGAGTCAGCCCTGGATTCTACAATTTTTTTCCGTATATAAAAACCGATAAGTAAGCCCGCAACCGCTCCTGAAATGGCTGTGATAATATAATAAATAGATGCCATAACTATTATTTCTCCTTTCCGGCACAGCCGGAATTGAAAACAAGGCGCAAACTAAAATGGAACATAATCAGCCAATGCTTTTGAATAGTCACTCGATAAATCAATTATGTTTCTTTAAATGCGGCCTGGAATTTCATAATTTGAATAAGAGGAGAAGGATAAAAGAGGCAGATTAATGCTGTCAAAAAAAAGAATTTAAACAAACTGATCAAGTGAACAGGATAAAGTCCATGCAAAAAAATCAGCACAATTACAAAAAATTAATAACGTAATGTCTGTATAATCAAGCATTTCCCTTTGTTACTATAATTAACCCTGCGTCTATGTCATTCACTTTGCAGTATTAAGCTCTTATAATCCTTAGCCCTTAGTATATATAAGATCCCCTGTGAATGGCGCTCTCAGATCAGAAAAGGCCTTGATTCCATGGGGGATAATTTCTCCTTTAACAAAATAAATCGTCATTAATTTAAAAAGCCTATGTTTTGCTGCACTTGAAAACAGCGGAAATGCAGAATACGGAAAGGCGCTCATAATTCGGACTAAGCCATAACTGAGTCAATTTTGTAGTTCAGCAATCTTGCTCGATCCTGAATGTCCTTTAATAGATTTTCCCGTTCTTTAATTGCATGAAAATATTCGCTAGCTATGTGAAAACTTACCAGCATTGCAGCCTTGTTTTCAGAAAGTGAAGCTGAGTTATCTCTAATCTCCAGAAATTTTTCGTTCACAAACTGAGTGACATTTTGCACATGAACTTCATTTTCATCGCTCTTAATCAGGTATTCACGATCGATAATTTTTATTCTGACTGGTTGTTTCAAGCCTGTTCCTCTTTACTATTATATCTGTTGATAAAAAATCAAAATGAAGCCATTTAATCAATAGCAAGCTTAAATCACGCCAATCCGTGGTAGAAGGCCATCTGTGTCCAATGCACGGGCAGATGTCCTTCTAATGCGCTTCAAAAAACAGGTTTTCTATAATGGTGTTATGTTTCAACCTGTTCAATCTTCTGCAAAAGGCCAACAATTTTTTGTTTGGCTTTGTCCCTGACAGTTTTTAAATCCTCAATTTCTACATTTAAATAGGCTAATTTTTCTTCCTGCATTTTTATTTTTTCTGAAAGCGACTCTTTTTCTTTTTTTAATGCTGTTATAAATTCTATCATTGTGTCTATCTTATTTTCAAGCAATTGAAATTGATCAATATCTTCCAATGAATCCATATTTCTCTCCTCAGAACAGCTTTTATGAAAATACCGTTAAGTGTTTGTGTCCTAAATCTTAAGAAAACTAATTGAACGATAATAAAAAATTAGCGCACAAAAGTTTATATATCAGAACTGCCATTCGCATTTCTGCTGTAGAGCAAAAAGTTTTCGGGCGCAACAAAAGTTTTTAGGCATAAAGATTATTCCTTATTCATTAAAAGGTCAATAAAAAAGGCAAGCTTTTAAAGCTTGCCTTTTGGAGTAATTGAATTTGTCTTCTTATCGGATTTTTCCAGCAACCGCAATGCGTGCGGCAGCTCTCTTCAGGGCTGATTCTGCTCTTAAAAAATCTATACCTTCCGATGAACGATCCTTTCCCAATCTCTCTTTAGCCCTTTCCAAAGCCCTTTGTGCGCGTTGGACATCAATTTTATCAGCCTTCTCCGCGGCATCAACCAGGATAGAAACTTTATTATTGGAAATCTCAGCGAAACCGTAGGTGACAACATAGTAGTCGGTCTTATCTTCTGATGTGAATCGGAGTTCACCAGGTTCAATTCCCGAGAGGAATGGTATATGACCTTCAAGGACGCCAAATTCACCCATCACTCCCGGAGCAATCACTATATCTACTTCCTGACCTACTACCAGCTTTTCAGGAGTAACAATTTCAAGCATCAATTTTCTCATGAAATACCTCTACTTCCTGCCGGCAGCCATCTTTCCAGCTTTTGCTACAACTTCTTCAATGCCCCCAACCATATAAAATGCAGCTTCAGGAAGATCATCATATTTGCCTTCGATAATCTCCTTAAATGCATTAACTGTATCCTTTACGGGGACATACTTGCCGGGAGTGCCTGTAAAAGTTTCGGCAACATGGAATGGCTGTGACAAGAACCTCTGTATTCTACGTGCCCTTGCAACAGTCAATTTATCTTCGTCTGAAAGCTCATCCATTCCCAAAATTGCAATAATATCCTGAAGACCCTTGTATTTCTGGAGTATCTGCTGGACTTGCCTTGCTACATTATAATGATCTTCTCCAACAACATTGGGATCGAGAATCCGGGAAGTTGAATCCAGTGGGTCAACCGCTGGATATATGCCAAGCTCAGCAATAGGCCTTGAAAGAACGACTGTCCCATCCAAATGGGCAAAAGTGGTAGCAGGTGCAGGGTCGGTAAGGTCATCGGCCGGCACATACACACATTGAACCGAAGTGATTGAACCTTTTTTTGTTGATGTAATTCTTTCCTGAAGTTCCCCCAGGTCTGTTCCTAAGGTTGGTTGATAACCTACAGCGGAAGGAATTCGGCCAAGCAGTGCTGATACTTCAGATCCTGCCTGGGTAAAGCGGAATATATTGTCAATAAATAACAGCACATCCTGCCCTCTTTCATCTCTGTAATATTCTGCTGCGGTAAGGGCAGACAGCGACACCCTTGCTCTCGCGCCGGGTGGCTCAGTCATCTGCCCATATATTAAGGCAGCCTTCTCAATAACTCCCGAATCCTTCATCTCGAGATAAAGGTCATTACCCTCCCTTGTTCTCTCCCCAACGCCGGCAAAAACACTGATTCCACCATGCTGAAGGGCAATATTATGTATCATCTCCATCATTACAACGGTTTTACCAACTCCGGCCCCTCCAAACATCCCCATCTTTCCGCCACGTGGAAAGGGTATAAGGAGATCAATTACCTTGACTCCAGTCTCAAGAACATTAACTGACGTGTCCTGGTCCTCAAATGATGGGGCATGCCTGTGAATAGGATAGTATTCATCCGCATTAACAGGGCCCAATCCATCCACCGGCCTACCTACTACATTAAGGACTCTTCCTAATGTGGCGTCCCCGACAGGCATTTGAATGGGTTTTCCGGTGTTTTTGACCGTCATGCCACGAACAAGACCGTCTGTAATGTCCATAGCAATGCACCGCACTACGTTATTGCCTAAGTGTTGTGCGACTTCTACCACAAGGTTGTCTTCGGTATCATCGATGGCTGGATTAGTAAGCAGTAATGCCGTAAAAATTTCCGGGAGATTACCTTCTGCAAATTCCACATCAACAACCGGACCTATAACTTGAATCAGCTTGCCCTCGTTCATGGCTAATTTAAGACCTCCTAAATATTTCAGGAAAAACCTCTAAAACCCAAGCATTTTCCCTATCTATTCATTACCAGTTTATTATTTATCGGTTATTCTACTGTTTTTTCCTTTGTTTTGTAATACAAAAAAACCACATCTTTAATCTTGCCTTGAAGTTTCCTGCAAATCCGATAAATAGACAGGAGTTAACATTTCACAACTAAAGAATCTCTACTTCAGGGCTTCAGCTCCACCGACAATATCCATCAATTCAGCTGTAATAGCCGCCTGTCTGGCTTTATTGTACATCAGGGTAAGATACTCAATTAAATCATCACAGTTTTTGGATGCATTTTCCATTGATGCCATTCGGGAAGCATGTTCGCTGGTTTCATTCTGTAGAAAAGCATCAAAAATCTGAACGCTTATGTGTTTCGGCAGCAAATCGACCAGCAATTCCTGTGCATCAGGTTCACAAAGATATTCTGAAAATTCAGAATCCTTCTGATCTCTTTCTTCCTTGGGCGGAACAACGGGTATGAGTTTAACAAAGGTTGGCAGCTGCTGAACAACACTTACAAAACGGCTATACATCATATAAACTTCATCAACTTCATCAGATAGATATCTGTCAACAAATCCACTGGTTATTTTATTAACAAAGGAAATATCTATCTTCCCATATAAATCAACATAGCTTTCTGTCACGCCGTAATTCTTTTTGGAGAAGTATCTTTTGCCCTTTTTCCCGACAAGTGTCAAGGTGCATTCAATGCCCTTGCTTTTTTTCTCTTTAAGCCATTTTTCAGCAGTGTTAATCGAGTTTACATTAAAACTGCCGCAAAGTCCCCTGTCAGCGGAAAAATGCAATAGCTCAACTTTTTTTACCGCTTGTTTTTTACCAAGCAAAGGGTGAATGTCGGGTTCAATGAGACTTGACAGATGGTTCAAGACCTCTGCAAATTTTATTGCATAAGGTTTGAAGCTCTCCATCCTGCCCTGGGCGCTTCGCAACTTCGCAGCAGCCACCATATTCATGGCCTTGGTGATCTGTCTTGTTTTCTTTATAGCAGATATCTTGTTAAGAACATCTCTTAAAGTTGCCATTTAATTCCTATTCCTATC
>JAFGMQ010000116.1 GCA_016927455.1 Deltaproteobacteria bacterium | reverse complement strand
GATTATTATCTGCTCGATGTTATTCTTCTTTATAATCCCTTCCAGATCTTTCAGCCCGCCAAAGACAGGGTACCCGCGGATCCTTCTCCGCTGGACTCCTCGATCATCATCCATAAACCCCACTAACGCCAGTCCAAGGCCCTGATTAACCTCAATCTCCCTTGCGGCCATCTGGCCTCCTGCCCCTGCTCCATATATAAGGGTTCTTCGTCCTTTTCTGTTACCCTTCCTTATTCCTTCATCAAGGAGGCGGAAGGAAAGCCTGGACAGCGAGAGAAGAATCAAAATGCAGACCCAGTAAATGACAAAAACGGCACGCGAAAAACTCTGGAACCGGTAGATAAACAGAAGTATCAGCATGGGGATAATTGTGCCCAGTGTAACCGCCTTTATATAGCACATAAGATCACTGAGCCCTGTACTTGCCCATACACCCCTGTAAACGCCGAGCAAATAAAAGCAGAGAACCTGGCATGCAATCAGTATAGGCAGGGATTTCAGAAAAAAATCAAGGTTTGGCCCCGGATCTCCCTCAAACCTCAGCAGGTAAGCCACATAATAAGCTATGGTAATCAGGACAAGATCCAGAAGAACCTCAAATAACCTTCGCCTGTATGTAATCTCAATCAGAAGAGGGGTAATCGAACCAGCACTTCTATCGGACAGAATGGACTCTTCAGAATATACCTTAACCTTTGCCAGATAGATCCAGAAAAAGATGACAAAAAGCAGATACAAAACAATTAGGACCAGGCTTGTCCCAATGCCCATGTGATCTATTGCAAAGGCTACCAGCCCTGACACGGCTGCGAATCCGTATAGAACAATGACAGCCTTTTTCTCGGAAAAACCTATTGCAACCATCCTGTGTGAAGAATGGTCGCGGCCTCCCTGGGAAATCCGCCTGCGGAACAGCTTTCTCATAAGACTGACAAATCCCGTATCAAGTATTGGTATAAAAAGAATCAGTACAGGAATTGCGATAATTGAAAGCAGCCTGATAAAGCCGCCTCCTTTTGCAGAAGCTGACCCGGCAGTTAAAGTCAGGCAGGCAAGTATAAAGCCTATGAAAAGACTCCCTGCATCTCCCATAAAGATGGATGCAGGATTAAAGTTGTAGAACAGGAAACCCAGCACAGCCCCGATAAAAGCCATGCCCATAAGGAGGACCGGAGCACCGGCTTCACTAAGACCCGCGTTTAGAGAGATGTACAGACAAAGGAATGCACATGAAATAAAGGCTATGCCCGCTGCCAGACCATCCATGTTATCCAGCAGATTAAAGGCATTTGTAATGCCCACAATCCATAAAATGGAAAGAAACAGGTTGACAGTGTGGGAGTCGGTCCAGGCAAGACGAAAACCGAAAAACATGAGAATGGAGGTAATTATTATCTGACCGGCAAGTTTGTGCTGGGGATCTATGTTATATATATCGTCAACAAGACCCAGCCCGAATACGGCAACACCGCATAAAACCATTGGAAGATATGGCCTTCCGTATACAGACCAGTCCCCAATCAGGGCAGAAGCAAGCCAGACACTCATCATGGAGAAAAAGATAGCCCCACCTCCCAGGAGGGCGGTTTCTTTCCTGTGCCACCTGCTGTCTTTTGGAACCGCAACCTGTCCCCAGGCAATGGCGAGTTTCCTGACCAGGGGCGTCATTATAAGGGACAGGGCAGCACTGCATAAAAAAACAGATATATAAAAAAATAAAGGCAATTTAAAGCTTCCCCTTCTGTATAGGAAAAATTTAAAAAGATGAACGTCGAACATCCAACGTCCAACATCCAACGTCGAATGAAAAATAATTTTCTAACACATAATTATCAGCGGCTATTTCTGTTTATCTTTAGCCGTTTTTATACTCGCAACGAAAATTTTAATTAATTCCTCTGTTTCCTTCAGGATATCATCTAAAAATTCAGGCTTTTTAGTTAACGGTGCGCGCCGAATAAGTTTTAACCATCGCTGCGCCTCCCTGAGCTCTTTTAATGAGATACTAAGCATGAATAAAGTCCTTGGGGGACTCTGCTGCCTGAGCCTCACCGTGGTTTGGATAAGGTGAAGTTCCAGATCTTAACAACTGGCCGGCAACATGGTTGCCCGTTCTGGTATTTGGCAGATGTTCAACGATCTTGATGATTCGAACCGAATACTCGAGCAGCCTTTCTTCCAGATCATACGCTTGTTTCTTCATCTCTTCTCATTCAAAATTCGACGTTGGACGTTCGATGTTAGACGTTCATATTTTTTATCAGCGCCCGTGCCTCAACCCCTCAATCCCCATTTTTCCCGCCACATCTCCCACATTAAAAGAGACCACAGCTGATGCTGGTGATCGCTGACTCCGGACAGGTGTTCTGAAATTTTTTTCCCCACAGTATCCTGATCAAAAAGCCCCTCTTTCTTCAAGCGTTCCGGTGAAAGGTAATCCAGAAGCATTTCTTTCAGCTCATTCCGAAGCCACCTGTTGATCGGGACACCAAACCCCATTTTGGGGCGGTCAAAAAGTTCATATGGGACATACCGCGCCAGAATTCTTTTCAGCAGATATTTGCCCACTCCGTTTTTGTATTTCAGGCTGCATGGGAGTGCTGAAGCACATTCCACTACCCTGTGGTCCAACAGCGGAGCCCGGACCTCCAGTCCCACCGCCATGCTGGCACGATCAGCCTTGGTAAGCATGGCATCAGGAAGATAAGTCTTCTGATCAACCCTCATAAACCGCGAAAGTAGTGGCCAGCCCTCTGTTTCAGCAAATACCTTTTCATATTGCGACAAAGGTAATTTCATCCCGAGCAGATGATTCAGTTCTTCCTCAGGCCAGATACAGATCGTCATCCTGTAAAGGTCTTCAATGCCGGCCCCGGCAATAAGCCTTATCAGTTTCTGCCATTTATCAGAGAAATTGGCAACCCTGAAACGTTCAGGAAGGACCTGTTGAACTGTAGTATAACACATTTCGGCCAATCCGGGCGGAAGGCCTTTTAAGATTGTCGAAACCGCCCTTCTAACCGGTTTCGGGACAGGACGAAGGCACGATGCCATTGACTGAGCAGCCCAGTAACGGACATATCCCGCCATCTGTTCATCTCCCCCGTCACCCGACAGGGCCACAGTAACCCTTGAACGGGCGAGCCTGCACACAAGATAAGTCGGAACCGCAGACGAATCAGCAAAAGGTTCATCATAGATTTCAGACAGAAGAGGGATGACATCAAGTGCGTCCCCAGGTGTAACATAAAGTTCAGTGTGATCCGTTCCCAGGTGAGCTGCAATCCTTGAGGCAAAAGGCGCCTCATCATAACGGGGTTCACTGAACCCGATACTGAATGTCCTGACAGGAGTGGAACTGACCTTCTGCATCAGGGCTGTTACAAGAGATGAGTCAACGCCGCCGCTTAACAGCGCACCCAGAGGCACATCACTTATAAGCCGGTCCGATACAGCCTGAGCAAGGATACTGTCCAGTCTTTCAATGGCATCTGCCTCGCTGATCACTTTTCCCGGCGGGATATAATTCATTTGAGGCATTTCCCAGTATTGCTGAATCCGGATACTGTTTCCGTCATATACAGCATAGTGCCCCGGAAGAAGCTTGAAAATGTTTCTGAATATACTTCTCGGGGCAGGTACATACTGGTAGTGGAAAAATAACCCAATGGCTTCCTGATCAATTTCGCCTGCAGGGAAACCAAGCGCGAGTATGGCCTTGAGCTCAGAGGCAAAGGTGATGGTACTCGATGAAAAACCGTAGTAAAGGGGCTTTATCCCCATGCGGTCCCTGACAAGGATCAGTGAACCGTCCCGTGAGTCCCATATTGCAAATGCAAACATGCCTGTAAAGCGATGGATGCAGTCGATACCCCACTGCAGATAGGCATTCAGGATAACCTCAGTATCGGTTTCCGAATGAAAACCGTGTCCATGCGAAACAAGGGCTTGCCGGATTTCCCTGAAATTATATACCTCACCGTTATGAACGATATGCACTTTTCCGTCATCGCTCGCCATAGGCTGGCGCCCTGCCTCCGTCAGGTCAATGACAGAAAGCCTGCGATGGCCAAAACCCACCCCCGCCTTTGCATCAAAAAAAAGACCTGCATCATCAGGACCGCGATGGATCAGTTTTTCGGCAGCATGGTGAAGCGATTCCCTGAGTCGATTGAAATCTTTATCTGTCCTGAATCCTACTATTCCGCACATGGCTTCGCTAAGCTCAAAGGTGAAAGGTTGACTTATAACCAATAACTACATCAGCGTTCATCCCAGCGGTCTGAGCACTTTGAAGGCATTATTGGAAAACAGGATGGTCCAGTCTTCCAGATCGTATATCAGGCCGTTTCTGTTTGCCTTCTGGATATCCTCAATGGAGAAACAGACTGCATCATATTGATATCTCTCCATCAGCCCCTTCAAATTCTCATTGGGAAAAGGATATACTTTTTCATAAAAGAACAAAAATTCCGAAAATGGAAAAAACCGATTCCTGAAGTTACCCGGAAAATGAGCAATTCCCTTGCCGGACTCATAGGCAAGACGAAGAGCATCATTGAGGTAAACCGGCAGTATCTTTTGAATCCTCTCATCAGATCTGATAAAGGAAGCCATTTCTTCAAAATCAGGCACCTTTTTTTCCTTTTGCCTGTATATATAGATAAAAATGCCCGCAAAAATTCCGTAAAGAATAATTTCATAACAAATCATAAAATAGGCAAAAGGAAACATAAAACCTCCTGTACCTATCAAAAGGAACTGCGGAAGAAGGGCATATTCGAGATATCGTTCAGCCTCGCCCAGAAACAGAAACGGCCTGAGAGATGTTATGAAAAAGGCCAGCAGTGACGCCCCAGTCCAGATATAAAGGACTGTGTTAATGCCGCCCGTCTCCGAAAGCACTGGTGAAAAAATAAATGCCAGGAAAAAAAGCTGCGGGTTTTTTATAATAAGCTGAAGGTATGTGTTATCCATCAGAATAGTCTGAGCAGCCTTCCCGGGTGTCCTGAACAGGTCTGGGATCAGGGTCTTAATATCTTTCAGCTTGTTTTTGCCGGAAACAAGATAAAACCGTTTGGAAATGGCCCTGCGATAATACTGGCAATGATCCCAATGGCCTAAAGCTACCTCTTTATAGTGCCCTCGTGACATTATGAGCGCAAACAGAATAGCAAGGCATGGAATGCCAAGCCAGCTCAAATCCTGACTGAAAAAGAAAATAATCAGGTTGAAGAATAAAAATACCTGAGCGGCAAATTTACTTGTCAGAAGCAAGAGCCCGCCAAAAAACCCGGCCAATAAAAGAAATAACAGAACCCCGTCAATAAAATAGATATAGCCGCAGGCCACGGACAATGTAAACAGCAACTCACCCGGGGTGCGGGCTGTTCCCTGATAAGCCCTTGGCCCTGAGCCCACACTCGTAAGGGAAGGAGACATCATAAACAGAAGAGACACCCAAAGGCCTGTCCATGAGACGGCCTCTGAAGAGTATGCCTTTGAAAAAATGTAAAGCGAAAAGAAATAGACAACAAGGCAATGAAGCATATCAAAAAATGCGCTGGCCCACTTCTCCATCTGCATCCTGAAGGCATCCGGAAATAAGGCAAGAAAATAATGGAAACCAGGCGGGTAATCATAAATCCCGGGCAAAAGGAATTCCTTCAGGGTTTTCGGAATCCTGAAACGGTTCTCCCTGATCCGGCGGGCAGCAAGAAGATGATAGTAAGTATCCATGCCTCTCGCGCCGGGACATATTAATCGGGGTAATATCCTTGTCGCTAAAGCAGTTCCGGATATCAGCAGGACGTGCGACCAGCAGATATGAGCGATTATTGAATCAAGTGAGTTCATGAATTTCTACTGCCTCGCCCAAAAAGCATAATCACCCATTCGAATCAGCATTCTTTTTAAAAAGGGCGGCATGTCAAGAGAGCTGTAAATTGACCGGTCATCCTGTCCAAACAATTTCATGGTTCTGGCTGCAATAAGATATATTAATATAACAGTAAGGCTGACACCAACACAAATAAACCAGACACGGCAAAACATAATGGATATCATATGAAGGAAGACTATCGCAAGGAATAGCCATGACATCCTGAAAGCCGAGTGAAAACGGCTCCTGATCAGTAAATTGTAAAAAAGAACTATAAAGCAGTAGGACAGAGTCGTAGCCAGGGCTGCACCCATGATGCCCATGTAATAGACCAGCACAATATCAAGCAGGAGGTTCAATATGGAACCTGAAAAGTTGATGATAACCATTCTCGAGACCATATTATAACCGACAAAAACTGGCACCATTAATGCATTCATGACACTCAGGTTCAGACTGACAAGAAGGATCAGAAATATATCGACCGATTCCATGAAAGTCTGCCCGAAGGCCAGCGGTATCATCCAGATGGATATCAGGCCAAACACCATAAAAAAAAGGCCCCAGAGATATGCGACCTGAGGAAGGATTCTCATAATGAATTTCTCTGTCAGGTCTTCCCTGTTCCGTGCTGCCAGTGACACGAAGATAGGGATAAGGATTGAAGACATAATCATGACAATCGAATCAATTGCGCTCAGGCCGTTATAGGCCAGCGAATATATACCTACGTCACTTAAAGGGGCAAACTTCTTGATTACGGCAATATCTACCCAGCCAAAGACAAAACCGCCGAAAGAGGTCAGGAAAAGAGGGCCGGAAAAACGCAGCAATTCAATACACAGGGAACGATCCAGGGCAAAAGGCCGGAACACATTTCCCGGAGACATGACAAGGTAAGCTGTTCGGCAGGCCAGGGTAACGCTTATATAGATCCACAGAATTTCAAACAGACTCCTGCCAAAAAAACAGATTATTATGAAAACAAGGGCCTTTTCAATGAATTGTATAATTGACAGTCCCTTAAATCTAGTGGTGACCTGGGCGACCAGCGTTGTATAATCCGTTGCCAGGAGGGAAAGAAGAAAGAAAAAAACAACAGGGATTATCGGGGACTGGAGCTTCAGGTAATTCATAACCCAGTCCCTCCAAATTATGAGCACAAAACCTGTCATCAGAAGAAGTATAAAAACAAGAAAGCTTCTGCACCAGAAAACCTGCCCGATTGGTTTTCCCTGATTTGAGTATAACATGGAAAATCGCGTGTATCCCAGAGCAGTCCAGCTTGCTGTCAGACAATACAAAAACTGGGCAATCATCAGGATAACATTCATCTTGCCGAACAGCTCTGCACCGAGGTTTCTTGTAATAACTGCCAGTATAAAGAACTGGATGATCTGAACCAGGATTCTGGATATTCCCAGCGACCCGAAATTGGACGCAGAACCTTCCATACTTTTGCTGAGATCAAAAGCCATAGGATGAAATCCAGGTTTCAGAGATTAAAGGCTTAAAAAAACGTCCTCTCAAAATTGACGGCTTGATAAAAAGCATAGAAGCATGAAATCTACCGGGAAGGGTCATCATCTGCCGATTCTGAAGCACTGCAATAGTTTTTATAAACGATCTTCACTATTCCCTCCTCTCCCGCATTTACATTACCCACTGGACGGGAAGGCACTCCAACGGCAATCGTGCATGAGGGCACATCCTTATTAACAAAAGAACATGCGCCTATAACACAATGATCACCAATCGTTACTCCTTTCGCAATAACAGTCTGCCCTCCTATGTGGCAGCAATTGCCTATATTTACAGGGGCTCTCTCGTATTCTGCCTTGCCCCCTGACACAGCCCATTTTACCGTATCGTGGGTGTAGAT
>JAFGMQ010000017.1 GCA_016927455.1 Deltaproteobacteria bacterium | reverse complement strand
TCGGAGGTAAAATTCTCCGTGTCAGATCCGGCATGGCCTTTACTTACAAAGACGGAAAACCGGTCGTTATCCTCAAGGGAATTACGGTTATGGGTGTACCACTTCCCAATGTATGGCTGGGAGGAATGAAAGATATTGATCTGGTTGAAAGATTTGGCAGGGAAGAGGGTTTCTGGAAGGCCTTTGCTGAAGGCATTGAGGACGTTAAAGTAGAGGAAGGTCTTTTAAAGATAAAACTCAAACAATGAAAAATGATGGACTCGCAAAAAGTCGTCACTCCGGTCCCGCATCAAGTGCGGGATAAATTCCAGCCGGTATCCAGAACCTAATGAATCCCGCCAAAGCGGGACTGGATTCCGTGTTGCGCTCCGCTTGCACGGAATGACGTGGTGGAACTTGGGGATGGAATAGCCTGCCAAATTCCAAATTTACACCCTTTTCAAAACTTATACTCATTAACTGGATGAACCGCTTCAATGTGCCTTGTAAGCTTCCTATGATCTGAATATTATGCTTCTCAACATAAGATAAAAAACCCCGCTATTCTGACCGTTTAACGCAACTATTTGATTCTCTTCAAAAATTGGGCTTGACAGTCTGCGCAAATTAAATTAAAATCAATTTTAATTACAATTCATTAATACTTTTCTGGCGGGCTCAGACCCTTCTTCGTATTCATTTAAGGATTTCCTCAAGTTCTTATTTCCCTGCGCATTTTAGGGTCATGGACCCGAACAGATATTAATCAGGTGTTTCGGGTTTCCCGATTGCCTAAAACAAAAAGGAGTTTTTTTATCATGAGTACAATATGCGGCCATTTTGCCCACAAAGAGAAACTGGTATCAACGGATCTGTATGATATGCTTGTAAAGATGGAACACAGGGGTCCTGACGAACATGTTGTCTATCTCGATGGTGAACTGGCCCGGGCAGCGGAAATGAATTCCCTGGATCAATTTTTGCGTCAGGAAAGCAGGATTGCACTTGGTCATTCCAGCCTCCGGATTGTCGGCAGGCAGGGGGCCGGACACCCCAATCAATCCTGCGACGGTCGTCTGCTTTTGATGCAGAGCGGTGAAATCTATAATTATCAGAAGCTTCGTACCCTGCTGTACAGGGAGCATCTTGTCCGTACCTCAAGCGACAGCGAGGTTGTAGTTCATCTTCTGGAGGAGACATACGAAGGTGATCTTTTTGATGCTGTTAAGAAAGTCACAGGGCTTCTGGACGGTATGTACTCCATTGCAGTGACCGACGGCAAGAGCATTGTTCTGGCCCGGGATCCTATCGGCAAGAAACCACTTTATTTTGTAACGAGTAACAATGTGACCTACTTTGCTTCCGAAAAGAAGGCCCTCTGGAACGGCAAAGATGAGCCTGCACGACTGAATCCCGGCAATATCCTTGAGCTGACGGAATCAGGCGCAAGAATTCATGAGGGGTATCATCTGCAGATGCCCCAGATCGACATTGTGGATTTCAGGGAGGCAGTAGATATTTACAAGGATGTCCTCTGCAGGGCTGTTAAAAAGAGGGTGGAGGGTCTATGCGAGCAGACTATTGGCGTGATATTTTCAGGCGGTATTGATTCTGTCCTTATCTCAAAGCTATTGCAGCGGGAAGGAAAGAATATTATCTGCTATTGTGCCGGTACCGCCGATTCGGGAGATATTCATGCCGCCAGGCTGGTGGCGGATGATCTGGGCCTTGAGTTGAAGACGGCAATTATTGATGAGGAAATTGTTGAGTCTTTATTGCCCGAGATTATAAAAAACGTTGAAGAAAGCGGCCTTCTACAGGTGGAAGTGGCTATCCCGATGTATCTGGCGGCCAAGATGGCAGCGGAAGACAATGTCAAGGTCATGTTTACCGGACAGGCGGCTGATGAGCTGTTTGCGGGATACGCATGGTACAATGAAGTACTGGCCGAACACGGGTACCTTCGACTGCATGAAAAGCTGTGGGAGGACTTGAATCTTTCCCACACAGACACCTTTGAGCGCGAAGACAAGCTGACCATGGCCCATTCAATTGAACTGCGAGGCCCATATATGGACAGAGACGTCATTCAGACCGCAATGCGCATTTCGCCGCGCCTGAAACTGGAGGGTAAGAATGATCAGATGCGAAAGAGAGTCCATAGACAGGCTGCCGTGGAACTGGGAGTGCCTGCCCATCTTTCATTCAGGATTAAAGATCCGGCTCAGTCAGGATCAGGGATACATGACATGGTCGAACGTATTGCAGGCCGGAATATCGAGAATATTCAGCCAAAACTGGTGGCGCAGAATATTATGAACGACAAAGGGAGCATCTATCGTTATGGAGATATGGTCTACGGTGAGGATACTTCGCGTTTCTTTTTACAGAAACTTGCTGATGATGTTCAGCGGAGTTTTACTGTTAGCTTCCTGAGCTGATTATGACTACATCGTCAAAGAATATTTCATTGTGCATTGCCCAGATAAATTACAATTCCAGCAATATCCAGGCACATGTGGAACGTATAAAGGACATTATTTCCGAAAACAGGGAATGTGATCTGATCATATTCCCGGAACTGATGCTTCACGGACATCCTTCTTTTGAAAGGCCTGAAGGTTTCCTCTTTCGAAAAATGAAGGTGGTGTTCCGCTCTGTTTCCGAAGAACTGTACCGTTTTGTAAAGCAGCAGGATGCAAGGGTGATAATAGGTGAATTGAAGAGAAGAGGTGACCGGTATTACAATGTTGCCACCTATGCAGACAGGGAGACAATTCAGAGCTATGTCAAGACGCATGTACACTGGACCGAGAATTTTATTCCAGGTAATGAAATAAAGTCTTTTGACACACCACTGGGCAGGATTGGGATCAACATCTGTTATGATGCGGCGTTTATGGAGGTCTGGCGTGTTCTGGCGCTTACCGGGGCTTTGGTTATAGTAAATATTTCAGCAGTCCCGCGACATTTTCCGGTGCATTATATGTGGAGACGTATGGCGGGGGCAGCGCTTTTTAATGAAGTATTTGTAGTCTACGCCAACCGGCCGGGAAAACTTTTTTCAGGGCACAGTGCCGTTTTTGATCCGCAGGGCGAACGCATGGTGAGTGCAGGAGAAAACGAAACCATCCTGCATGCCAGTTTAAACCTTGACAGGGTGGAAGATTGGCGCAAAGCCGAACCCATAATGGAGAACCGCCGACCCCTGCTTTACCGCAGGATCGGATTGAGGCTGCATTCACAGGGGGATGAGCTTTTTCTGAAAAGGGCTGAAACCGAACCACTGAAAAGGTGGCCTCAAGCAGCAGAAGGAGGCGGCTGATGAATATTAACAGGCACTTGTATGTTTTGATGAGCCTTTGAGCAACCTCGATGCCCGTCTTTGTGTGAATGTGCGGCTGGAATTGAAAAAGCTCCATCAGGAAATTAAAGGGACAATTGTATATGTGACCCATGATCAGGTAGAGGCCATGACGCTGGGAGACAAGGTAGGCGGTAATGCAATACGGGCGAATTCATCAGGTCGGTACGCCTGAGGATTTATATAGAGAGCCATCGGATATCTTCGTGGTGACCTTCATAGGATCCCCATCCATGAATTTGATCGATGGACAAATTGAACAGAGGTCAGGACATCTTTATTTTGAACACCCAAATTTTAAAATGGTTTTAGATCCATGGAATGGACTTTAGAAGGAGAAGGCGATGCTTGGCATAAGACCGGAAGATATGAGCATTGTCGAAAGCGGCCAGGGGTATCCGGCAAGGGTGGCCATGATCAGCAATCTGGGCTCTGATCAGTATCTTCATGTTAGAAATGGAGAACTTGAATTAACTGTGCGCGCACCAAAAGGTATAAGGTTTCAATCAGGAGAACAGATCGGTTTCAGTATTGCTCCTGAACTGTGCCATCTTTTTGTAGATGAAAAGCGTGTGCCGTTGAAGACAGGGACAGGGTTATGAACCGGCTGTCCTGAAAAGTATCATCCGGCCCGTATCGGGGTGGCTCCAGTTTCCCAGTTCGATAAAATCGCCTTTCTTTTTTTGTTCCATGAAATTAAATCTCTGGTCCGGCCAGTGTTTTTCTTCCCACAGGAAGTATTCAATATTGCTGCTGCGCAGATTCCTGAGAAACGATTCATAACTGGCTCCTGTCATTTTCAAAAAGCTGCCGTAGGGCTGCGGGCATGGTGCACCGGCATAATTCAGATTGGCATAGAAGGATATCCATCTGATTGTATGCAAAGAAGAGGCAATATTTATTTCCCTGCTGTTTCCTTCCTGTCCCGCAATGAATTCACCGATTTCCCTGAAAACGAGCTTGTCAGCTTCCCTTGGTTTCAGGTCCTTTGACAGGCCAAAGACCAGTATCAGGAGGCAGATTAATGAAACGGCTGCATTGGGTTTCATGGAGAAACGGGTTTTAAGAAACCGGGTTATGTTCTCAAGGCCGAAGCCAACCACAATAAAGGCAGGCAGGACAAAAAGAACAAGGAACCTCTGCGACATTATCCATGTCTGCAGTATGTGAAGATACAGGACCAGAAGAGCGCCTGCAGACATTATCAGCAGATATGAAACCGGCTGTATCTCCTTTATCTTTGAACTGATTTTCCAGAGCCCGGCCAGAAATATGAGGAAAAAGGGATAAAAAAAGACCTTTATGACGTGAACAAAAAGGGTCCCTGCCGCTATCAGCCATGTAAGGTTTCTTGCCTTGTGCAGAAAGAATCTCAGCGTATCAGTATACTGTTGATTTGACAGATCTTTAAGGCTGGCCCTGAGATTGATATGCTCAATAAAAGGGCCTGAGAGTTTGCCGGGGATCTCATTTAACCTGAAAATAGTGCCTGCAGATCTGTCGAAGAAAATGGATCCGATGAGAATTAGAACAAGAACTGTCAGGCAGGGGAGCAGGAAAAAGACGGAACTCTGTATCCTTTTTTCATGTTTAATGAGAAGGAAAAAGAAAGATAATGCTATAAACAACACTGCTTCAATCCTGGCGGATGCCGCCAGAAGAAAAGAAAGACAGCTCAGAAAGAGATAAAGTCGGAATTTATTACTGTGGAGACGGCTGACAAAGAAGAGGAGCCCCAGCATTGAGAAAAACCAGTAAACCGGTCCTCTGACAACATCAGCGCTTGTGACTGCAAATACAGGCATCAGGGCAAAGACCAATGTGCCTGACACGCTGATCTTTTCATCGAAAATGCGTCGAAACAAGAGATAAACAGGTATGAGGGTTATGGTACCGAAAAAGACTGATACTGACCTGGCTGCGATGATCCAGTCATTAAATACTGAATATGCCGCGGAAACAAGCAGAGGATAGATCGACAGGAAACTCATGCTGCAGGTTGTAAGAAGATCCCATTGCCTGTAATATAATGCCCTTGCCTGATGGATGTACAGCGCGCCGTCGGGATTAATTATACTGGTAAACTGGCATGCAAAAAGCCGTACCGCAAGTCCCAGGAGGAGTACGAGAAGGGCTTCCCTTGAAAAGCTGTATCTGTTCTGAGTCAAAAGCAAAAAATGATCCCTCTCAGGCTGATGTTATCCTTTTATACCCTTTCATAAATCATTTACGGCCAGGGTTCATATCTGTTCGGTACATGCCGGATCAGGGGCATCCTTTCAGATGCCAGAGTATCAGCCCGGCATATGTTTCAAGTTTTTTTCTAACGCCGGTATGCATTCCAAAGGTCACCAGCACACCTGCCATATTCAGCAGGGCGTTGACAAGAAGGCGCATAAAGATAATAACAGTCATGAGCGGATAGGAACGCTGGTGCCATTTCTTAAGATATCGGTACCTTGAGCGATAGAACATGATCCTGGCAGCTGCTGATGACCCCACGCTCTTCCCCTGCCCGTGAAATATCAATGCATCAGGGACAAAAGAGGATTTCCATCCATGCCTTCTCATCCTCCAGGCCCAGTCTGTCTCTTCAAAGAAGAAGAAATAACCCTCGTCCAGAAGGCCCACTTCCTCAATTGCCCTTTTCCTGACTATCATGCAGGCCCCTATACACGATTCGATTGTTATGGGGTTGGTGTATTGCCTACTCTTGCTTGGGAACCGCTTTGGAAAAAGAGTCCTCATTAATGTTTCGTTTGAAAGCAGGCCGATGAGCGTGGGGAAGTTGGCAAATGAATTCTGTCTGGAGCCGTCCGGATTCAGAAGCTGCCCGCATGCAATCCCGACATCGGGAGCGGATTCCATAAAATCATATAGCCGCTCTATCGCCCCGTCAGTTACCAGTGCATCTGTGTTAAGGAGCAGGGCATAACGACCTTTCGTTTGTCTTAACGCCTGGTTATTGGCAGCTGCAAAGCCGCAGTTTGACCTGTTTTCTATGAGATTGATAAAGGGGTATCTGCTTTTTACCGCCTCAACACTCCCATCTGCCGATCCGTTATCCACAACCCATACCTCAAAGCTGATCGATTTAAGGGTCTTAAATATGGAGTCAAGGCAATCAACAAGCAGGCGTTCGGTATTCCAGTTAACAATAATAATGGAAATATCCAAATGAATCTATCCTACTATTCTTTTGCTCCCGGGAGCTGATTTATTGCAAAGTCGTGAGGGATTTCAAGAACAAAAAAATCCTCGGACACAGGTTTGTTGAAAACCATCTGCTTGATGTCAAGAACGAGGGTGTTCTCGTTTCTGGTATCATTCAGCCTTACATTGCTCGCATAGTAGATATCATCATGGTTTTTATAGTTCAGGAATGATACCTGCAGGTTTTGATGGGGAAAGGAAACAATATATGGAAGGGGCAGGGTGCTTTCAGGCAGAAAATCAATGACCTGCAGGATGCGTCCTTTACTGTCAAGGAGTTTAATTTGATTCCCTTTTCTGGATACTGCTTCGAAATGTTCCTGGAGAAGGGGGTACCCCCTTGTGATTCCGAAGATCTGATCCGAATTCAAGGCCATCGGGAAGTATCTCCAGTCGAGAGGGTTTTCAAGATTCCCGACACTGTATTTTTTGTCCTGAAAAGAAAGGATGTGAAAGGTTTTTTCGTGAATAAGGATATGCATGACAGGCCTCCCCCAGGAATGGGTGATTTCAATCTTGAGCCTGAATGGATTTCTGGAGCAGGCAAGCAGTATGTCTGAATCACCTTCATAATCGGTGTCTTTAAATTCCAGCCTGCCCGAACAGAAAAAGGTCTGGACCCATCTGTTCTGCTGCCTCAGGATAGAGAGGGTTTGAATGATTTCACTTTGGCTGAAAGGGGGAACAGACGGCGCAGTTTTAATCTCGAACAGGGCACATGACCCGAAAACAGACATAATCATGACTGAGAACAGAACTTTAAAAAAAGACCCCTTCAGGGCTGAAGCAGTCGTCTTAATGCGGACCGGGTTTTCCACAGGTTTTAATCTGATCATCAGGGTTCCAATTTTACATGAAGGCTCCCTTGCAGGGTTGCCGCAACTACAGGGAGTCATTGCAGGGGCTTCTTATATGAAAAAAGCCGGTTATTCGGTTTTATTAAGCAGCCTTTCTGCCTCAAGGATTTTATTTTTCAGACTTTCTTCATCCGGATGCTTAAGCGACAGTGCCTTCTTATAATATTCAAGTGACTTTTCATAGTCCTTTTTTGCAAAGTAGGCCTCTCCGAGGTGTTCATTGATAGTGGGATCATCGGGTGTCAGTTCATTTGCCTTTTCAAGATGCGTGACTGCTTTGTCAAAAAGACCCTTGCGAAAATAGACCCAGCCCAGACTGTCCATTATGTAACCACTTTCGGGCTTCAATCTGGCGGCTTTTTTTATAAGATCCATGGCCTCATCCAGCCTTATTCCCTGCTCTGCGTATGTGTATCCTATATAGTTCAACGCTTCGGCATGATCAGGCTCAATCTCAAGAATCCTCCGCATCTTTTTAATGCATGAGTCCTTGTCGCCTGTCTTGTCAAAAAGAACTCCGAGCTGAAAAAGGAGGTTGACGTTTGAATCATTTGTATTCAGGCCCTGTTCCAGGGTTTCAATGGCCTTTTCATATTCCTTGTTTCTTTCATAAAACGAAGCCAGAATAAGGAAAAGTCTATGGTCTTCCTTTTTTTTGGAAACAGCCTCTTTCAGAATCGAAATTGCTTCTTCAGAACCATCGCGGGCTTCGAGGATGTCTGCAATCTGTATCTGAGCATTGACGAAATACTCTGATTTCAATTCGATATGCTTGAAATGATCCAGTGCATTTTCAAAATCCTCTTTTTCTCTATATGCAGTTGCCAGATAATATCTGGATTTATAATCATTGGGCCAGGCTGAGACGATAAGATTCAGTTCTTCAATTGATTCATCCAGTCTTCCCTGCCTGAGGTATAGAAGTCCCAGAGCCTGTCTTTCAGGTTCACCCGGCCTGGAATAGGATTTTATTTTTTCTATCTGTTCTTCAGCCTTATTTTTCAGGTCAAGCCTGATGTAAAGATTCAGGAGCCTTTCCCTTGCAGCTGAGTTATCAGGGTAAAGATCAAGCAGCTTTTCATAAATTCCGGCAGCATCATTATACCGACTGGTCACCTGATAAAGAGTCCCCAGGTCGAATAATGCCGGTTCAAGGGTTTGATTAATTCGCAGGGCTTCCCTGAAGGATTTTTCAGCTTCGCCGTATCTGGCCAGTTCAAGGTAAATCCTTCCGCGGTAGTAGTGGGCTATAAGCAGTTCGGGGTCCTTGTTTAGAAGCTTTTCCAGATTGAAAAGAGCTTCATGGTACCTGCTGTTCCTTATGAGAATGGTGGACAGAAGAAGTCTTATTCTCTGATTATCCGGATCAAACTCAAGGACTCTATTGTATTGTTCAACTGCACGTTCATTGTCTCCCGTAAGGGTATAAATATCTGCGAGTAGTATCCTTATCTCAAAACTGTCAGGATCAAGCTCGGCAGATCTGGATGAATAGATGAGTGCCCTGCTGTAGTGTTTCAGCTTTTTGAGAAGCAATGCCATCCTGTGATTCAGAAATACCGAATCAGGATCATTTTCAAGTGCCTTCAGAAGGAATTTTTCTGCATCTTCATATTTGGCCTGTGATTCGGCAAGAGAATACATTGAGAACCATGCATAGGCCTGCTGGATATTATCCTTTTCCCTCTCTTCTTCACCAATCAAAGGGGCAGGTTTTTCATGGGATAGATCGGGCATGTTAAGTGCACATGCAGGAAACAGTATAAATGACATTATTAAAAGACGAATGGTTGAAAAGGCCATTAATTCGGACAGCAGCCTTAGAAAATATGATTTGATAACAGGATACATAAAAATATTGCAGCTCTCTGTGTTCCCGAAAAATCAGGAGACGTAACGGGAGAATATTTAAAATGCCATATAAAGGTAATTATTTTACATAATCTGAATATTCTTCTTCAAAATTTGGAATCTTGTCCTTGAGCCATTTTTTTGCGTTTTTTATTATCTTTTCCTGGATCTGGCGGACCCTTTCCCGGGAAATGTTATATTTTTCTCCGAGTTCCTGAAGGGTTAACGGCTTATCAGACATTATCCGGTTGTCAAATATTTCCGCCTCTTTCCCTGAAAGAGTCTTACGGAAATCTTCGAGCTCTCTTGCAAGCACCTCGCGGCCCTCGAATTCCGAAAGCCTTTCATCAGCCCCTTCAGCGTGGTCAGGCAGGAAGTCTCCAAAAGATTCTTTGGAGTCATCACCCATCGGGGAACTGAGAGAAACCTCCCAGCCCCCTAATCGCTGAGTCATTTCTACAATTTCTTCTTTTCTGACATCAAGGCGTTCAGCCAGAAGTTTAGGTTCAGGGCTGAAACCTTCAGAAATAAGCCTGTCTCTTTCCTTGGCAAGGTTGAAAAAAAGTTTTCGCTGTGTCTGAGTTGTTCCGATTTTTACCAGCTTCCAGTTATCCATTATGAATTTCAGCATGTATGCCTTTATCCAGAAAGAAGCGTAGTAGGAAAACTTGATGCCTCGATAAGGATCAAATTTTCTTATGGCCTGCAAAAGGCCAAGGTTGCCTTCCTGGATAAGGTCCAACAGGCTTTTTGTCCAGTATCGGTGAAAATCCATTGCAATCTTTACAACCAGCCTCAGATTCGAAGTAACCAGGGTGTAAGCAGCTTTTTCATCGCCCTTCTCCCTGATCCTGATTGACAGTTCCTTTTCTTCTTCTCTTGTAAGCAGCCTGAACTTCCTTATTTCGGCAAGATACATCTGCAGGGGATCAAAAGGAACCAGTGCCCGGCCTTCAGTCTGCAAAACAGGAGAATACTGCAGCCGTTCAGGCCTGGAATATTTCTCATCCCCAGGACCAAAGCCGTTATCTTTTCCTTCCTCAAAGTGTGTGTCGTCTATATCTTTCATCACAGATCATAAATTCATTAATGATAAAATCAATCAACCTGCGTTCAGGCTGGTGCAGTCAGGAAAACCCTTCATCTACTATGCTGAAATAATCCTCATGTATTTTTTCTTGCCAGCCCTTAACAGCAGTGCATTGTCAATAAGATTTTTCAAATCTATTATCTGGTCGAACTCATCAATTCTTTGATCGTTAATGTATCCGCCTCCCTGGCTGAGAAGACGGCGCGCTTCTCCCCTTGTTTTACAAAGGCCGCATTTTTCAAAAAGCACATATGCCGGGATCCCCTGTGCAAGTTCGGATAGCTCTATCTCATATTGAGGCGCAGAACCTGAAGATGCTGAAATACCCTGGCCGAAAAGCTGCCGTGAAGCCCTCTGTGCGGCTTCTGCCTCTTTCTCTCCATGACACAGCCTGGTTGCTTCAAATGCAAGAACCTCTTTCGCCTTTCTGATATCTGAGTCTTTAAGTTCTCCCAGTTTCCACACTTCTTCCAGAGGCAACAGGGTGAACAATGACAGAAAGAGGGGTATATCGCTGTCATTCTGATTAATCCAGTACTGATAATAATCATAGGGAGAAGTGAGGTCAGCATCAAGCCACACGGTTCCCTTATGGGTTTTACCCATTTTAATGCCTGAGGATGTGGTCAGAAGCGGAAAGGTAAGGGCATGTATAATTTCGCCCTCAAGTCGTCTTGTGAGGTCGGCACCTGCCAGAATATTTCCCCATTGATCATTTCCGCCCATCTGAAGGCGGCAGTCGTAATTTTTAAACAGATACCAGAAGTCATAGGCCTGAAGCAGCATGTAGTTAAACTCTATGAAATTAAGCCCGGTTTCGAGCCTCGCCCTGTAGCTCTCGGCCGCCAGCATCCTGTTTACACTGAAATGGCGTCCGATATCCCTGAGGAAATCTATATAATTCAGCCTGGTCAGCCAGTCGGCGTTGTTCACCATAATGGCTTTTCCTTCGCTGAAATCCAGGAACCGTGAGAGCTGGTTTTTAATCCCTTCCGCATTTTCATTAATCTGTTCGAGTGTCATTACAGGACGAAGTTCTGTTTTACCGCTCGGGTCTCCTACCATGCCCGTGCCACCCCCGACAACCGCGATAGGTCTGTGGCCTGCCATCTGCATATGCACCAGAGACATTATCGGCAGCAGACTGCCCACGTGAAGGCTTTTTGCCGTCGGGTCGAATCCGATATAGCAGGTAGTTGGTCTGCTTAGCAGATTACGCACACCCTCCATATCCGAGACCTGTTCAATAAAACCCCTTGCTTCAAAAATATCAAAGACGTTTTCCATATTATTCCCTTGAACTCCTGTTATTAGAATATTCAGGAAGATTTATCCTTACCACCTGTCCGGATTCTCCCAGGTGTTCCATTTTTCTGCCGTTAAGGTCAAAGGCTATTCCGCCTGCATTGCCGATACACAATTCGAAACTTTCGGCAGCTTTCCATTCGGGGCGGCTTCCTGGTTGAAATATATACTCTTTTGGATCCTGACCATCTGCGGTAATGCTGATCCATGTCCTTTCAGAAACCTCCGCATTTAAAACAAGCCCTCCTTCGTTAATTTTGGCAGAATCTGAAAATTCGACCTCAACACTTCCGTCAGGATTCGATAGAGCGGATGCCTCATTTCCCAACAGAGGTGAGGGATTGTAAATTTCAGAAATTTCAGGGCCCGATTCATCCTCACCGTAAGAAACTTCTTTCTTAATATCCCGGCGAGCAGGTATATTGACGGAGGATTCAGCTTTTATATGATTATCAGCAGGTCTTTCAGGCATTCCTGTGCCTTGAACAACTCCTTTGATAAAAGAAAAATCAGCCCAGAAATAAGCGGAGATGGATATAACAGCCAAAGAGGCAATAACAATTATTATAAGCAGCCGTCTCCTTCTTTCGGAGGGACGAACAGGGACATTAGAGGCTGCAATTTCAGATCTTAAACAGTCTCCATAAAGACCCAAGGCGGTTTCATCATCCAGCCCTAGCGTCCGGGCATAGGAGCGTATAAAGCCTTTCACCAGAACAGGCGAAGGGAGACTTTGCCAGTCCTCATTTTCCAGGGCATTGAGGATATGAGGCTGAAGCCTTGTTATATTAAAGACCTGTTGATGATCAAGCCCCTTCTTTAACCTTTCATTTCTTAAAAAGGCACCCAGGCCGGCCCTATTAAGACATTCCTTTTCTTCCTTTTGTTCATCTTGAGTACAGTTCTGCAGGTATTCGTTCTGGTTCATTTTATAAAAGAAGTTTTAAAATACTATTTTTGTATAAGATTTTTCTCTCAGTTCCCTGATCCAGGACAGGTACCTGTTGTTGATTTCTTTCCGATAAAGGATCTCATAGATATTACCCCTGACTTCGTCAAGGGGTTTAACAGTTTTTTCCTGTTTATCCAGAAGCTTTACAATTTGTATGGCGAATGGTCGAATTACAGGTTCCGATATGTCGCCAATATCCATTTTCTCAATTATATCAGCAAGCTGAGGGTCAAGCTGGGCTGTCTTGAAAAAACCAAGATCTCCTCCTTCCTCCTTACCGGTCCCTTCAGAAAATTCCCCTGCTAATCTGCCGAAATCCTCTCCATTTCTTGCCCTTAAAAGGATTTCGCTGATTTTGTTGTAAAGAGAATTAGTTTCCTGTTGATCTGATGGATTTTTTCTTATGAGTATAATAGAGGCAAGATGTACCTGCCCACCGATTTTGAAATCTTTTTCATTCT
Organism: Deltaproteobacteria bacterium; assembly: GCA_016927455.1. Classification (GTDB taxonomy): domain Bacteria; phylum Desulfobacterota; class DSM-4660; order Desulfatiglandales; family Desulfatiglandaceae; genus JAFGMQ01. Next base: position 5,844 of record JAFGMQ010000017.1, on the reverse strand, counting down.
CTGTGTAATATTGTCTGATCTGCTCATCATTAATGATAATTTTTGATTTAACCTCAAGGTTAATCAATTGCATCCTCTCAATATCATTCTTGATATTTTCCTGTAATGCTTCCAAAGTCAGTCCTTGATTTTCCAGGCTGGCAATCAGATCTTCATTGGTCAGGGAATTTTCTTTCTTAATATTCTCAATAGCTGCATCTATTTGCTGTTGATTCGCCTCTATTCCCAACTCCTTTATTTTTTTCTCGGTAATTTTCTGGTCAATCAAGAGGTCAAGGGCCTGCCTGCGGGTTTCTATATATGCCTTTCTATCCCGGCTCTGAAGATCTTCAGGGTCTATGCCGGTTATTTCGGCGATTTTTCTGTTAAGCTCATGGAGTGTGACAATATCTTTATTGACAAATGCCACGATCCTGTTGCAGGTTTCTGCAAAAACGGGTATTCGGGGTGAGGTACACGCTATGAAAATAATTATGGTTATGAAGATAAGTCTTGATGCTTTCATTCTAATATTCCCTTGTGTGAGATTACTAATACACAGGCATGCAGACCCTCAAAAAGTCCGCAGTCACTGTTCAAACTGTTTATCGGCATAGTCATGTTAGATTTAAATCAGTATATTTCCAACTGATTCAGCATATCCCGGTTTATTTCTATTTTCATTTGAGTTTTTAGTTCTTTTATCCAATTCTGGAAATATTCTTCACGCTTTTCATTGACAAGTTTCGATTCTATTTCCCTGATCACTTCCGGAAGATCTTTTATGCCTTTTTCCCTGACTGAAAGAACCTCAAAAATATGATATCCATAGGGTGTTCTGGTAACCGGACTGATTTTACCGGCTGGCAAAGAAAATAGAATTTTTTCCATGGATTCGTCAAGATCGCCAAGAGCTACCCAGCCAACTTTCCCGCCTTTTTCCGCTTCAGGCGCTATGGAATATTCCGATGCGAGATTACCCATGACTCCGCCACTCTGCAATTGTTTGAGTATATCCTCGGCCTCTTCTTTTGTCATTGTAACGATTTGCCTGAATTCTACCATCCTCGGTGACTTGAATTGATCAATATTGGATTCGAAATACTCTTTGATGACCTGATAGCTGGGTGAAGGAACATTATCCATGACACTGTTAACGATTTTATTAACCAGCATCTGTTCCCCAAGCCTGCTCTTCCATTGCTCCATGTCCACATATCCGCGGAGAAGGGCATCCTGAAAAGACTCTTCAGTATAGTCACGCTTCAAATTATTCAAAGAGCTCTGGATGTCATATTCTGTTATCGAAATTCCATTTTCCCTGCCGTATTCGAGAATAAGGTAGTGATTTATTATCTGTTCAACAATCTGTTCTCTAACCTGTTTATCCTTAGGTGCGGGGATATGCGACAAAGCACTTATGAATTCGATATCTTTTTTCAGATCCTCGGATGTGACAGACCTTGACCCAACCGTAATTACAGCCCTGTTCTCTGTCTGCTCAAACTGCCTGCATCCACCTGCCGGAATATATGTCAGGCATAATGCGACAAGACAACAGGGCATGAAGGAAGTAAAAAACCTGTTAAAAAACATACAATTACTCAGGAATATTGAAAAGTTTACTAAAAATATTAAGTTTAACACTATTATGACGAAATGGAAATATCTTTTTTACAGGGCTGATGAATGTCCAGTCCCTGATTTTTACATATCCTGGTCTGTTTAAGTGTATCCATTACATAAACACAGCTTTTTCAAGTTGCCTGCAGTGCTTTGCACATGTGCAGCATGTTAAACAGAAACAAGATCTTCAATGGCCTTTTCTATTTTATCGAAACACCCGGGTGGTTGTGGCACGCTCATGTTGATTATTACCCTGTTCTGCGGGATCAGCATGAATTTATGAGGCTCTCTGCTCACTATCTGCACTATTTTGTCAGCATCCACATCGCTTGAGGGAGAGAAGGTCAACGTGAGACTTCTGCTTGCCACCTCAAGTTTACTTATCCCTGCCTTTTTAAGAAGAAGACGAATTGACATCAGTGAAAGGAGATTGTCTGTCTCAATCGGTGCGGGCCCAAAACGGTCGAGCATTTCCTCTCTTATAGCTGACAGGTCCGGTTTTTCCCTGATGCCGGACAGCCTGCGGTAAAGATTCAGTCGAACGTCAGTGTCAGTTACGTAGCCTTCAGGCAGGAAGGCAGTGATGTTCCAGTTGATTTCAGGGGTTATATCTTCCTCCCATTTTTCTCCTTTCAGTTCGGCAACGGCCTGTTCGATCAACTTGAGGTAAAGTTCGTAACCCACTGCTGAAATATGCCCGGACTGGGCAAAACCTAAAATATTGCCTGAGCCCCTTATCTTCAGGTCATGCATTGCCAGGTGAAGTCCTGCACCAAGGCGTGAAAAGTCCATAAGAGCCTTGAGCCTTTTTTCTGCATCCTTCGTAAGCGTGGATTCTCCTGAGAGAAGAAGATAGGCATAAGCCTTTTCTTTTGATCTTCCTACTCTTCCCCGCAATTGATATATCTGGGCCAGGCCGAGGCGGTCAGCCTCGTTGATAATTATAGTATTGGCTGATGGTATGTCCAGTCCGGATTCAATAATTGTAGAGCACACAAGCACATCTATTTCTTTATTAATAAACCTTATCATGGTATTTTCCAGGTCGTTTCCCTTCATCTGGCCGTGTGCAACAGAAAAGCGTACTCCGGGAGCCAGATCCCTGAGTTTTTTCGCCATGCCTTCTATCGTCTGAACCTTGTTGTGGACAAAAAAGACCTGTCCTCCTCTTTGGATTTCAAAGTTCAGGGCGCGTATGATCAGGGATTCATCAAAGGAAGACAGATATGTCTGGATAGAAAGCCTGTCTTCTGGAGGGGTTTCAATAATGCTGAGGTCTCTTACCCCTGTCATCGACATCTGAAGCGTCCTTGGCACGGGAGTTGCTGTTATAGCCAATACGTCAACAATTGATCTGTATTTTTTCAATATTTCTTTTTGCTTAACTCCAAACCGCTGTTCTTCGTCGATTATTAAAAGGCCCAGATCTCTGAATTTCACATCCTTCTGGAGTATTCTGTGGGTTCCGACCAGTATGTCAATCTTTCCGGATCTGAGCCTTCCCAGTACCTCTTTCTGCTCTGTCCTTGTCTTGAAACGGCTGAGTATCCCTATTCGTATTGAATAGGGGGACATCCTTTTTTCAAAAGTCTCGTAGTGCTGTTCAGCCAGGACAGTCGTTGGCACAAGAAGTGCCGCCTGCTTTCCGTCAGATACGGCAAGAAAAGCCGCTCTCACCGCAACCTCGGTTTTACCAAAACCCACATCACCGCATATAAGGCGGTCCATTGGCCGATCGGAGGTCATATCATCAATGACATTTTCAATAGTTCTGATCTGGTCATAGGTCTCCTCGTGCTGGAACGTGGCTTCAAATTCCCTGAAATAGTGATCAGGAGGTGAAAAGGCATGTCCTTTCCGGTATTTTCTCAGGGCATATATCTGGACAAGCTGTTTTGCTATCCTCTTTACGGAATTCTTGGCCTTCTGTTTGACAATATTCCAGCTCTGACCGCCTAATTTGTCCAGTCTGGGTATTATCTCGTCCGCGCCGGCGTATTTCTGCAGAACACCTATTCGATCGGCCGGGATATAGAGCCTTGAATTATCTGCATAATTGACAATGACAAAATCGTTAATCGTCTCATCTATTTCCAGTTTTTCAAGGCCGATATAGCGTCCGATTCCGTGTTCTTCGTGTACTACATAATCTCCGGATTTCAGCTGGCTGAAATTTGACCAGTTAAGTTCATTCTCTTTTGGTTTTCGTTTCTGGTCTGATACGGTTCTCTTTGTGCCGAAGATTTCATTTTCACATATTACATACAGACCGAGATCAGGCCATGTAAATCCCTTTGAAATACGCCCTATGCATATTGAGAGCCCGCGTTTCTGATTAAGTTCATCCCAGAAGAAGACTGTATGGTCTATCCTGACATCATAGCTTTCAAGTATCTGTCTTAAGCGATTTGCCTGCTGTTCAGTTCTGATAACGAGGATAACCGATGCTCCGGCAGAAATCCAGCGGGAGATTTTTTCAACAAGGGGTGCTATGGATACCTTGCCTTTGCCAACAACCCTCATCTCAAGGTCATAATCCATCTGAAACGGCCCTTCGATGTTAACTGCCATGCCCCCGGATGTATTATCTCCATCAAGATCCAAACTGCTGAAGACAAGTTGCTGATGTTCTGAACAACTTCTTTCCATTTCTTCAAGGGATGCAAGGATGCCTTCAGTCTCGGGAAAGGGTATTCTTTTTAAGGATGCTTCGTTACGATATTTTTCAGCATCATTTTCAAATCTGTCACTTACTTTTTTGAAAACAGCCCCTGTCCGGTGCCGGTCAAAGAGTGTGACAATCCCCTTTTTAGGAAGGTATTGAAAAACAGTTTCTGTGTGCGGATAAAAATGATTAAGCCAGGCTTCTTCTCCGGGGAAGTGAATACCATGCTCAGTCTGATTTGGAAGCCTTCCCATAGACCTCGCCCTTTTGATATTTTCCCGGCCCATGATGATTTCAGCTGCAGGAAGAAGTACTATTTCTTTCAAAAATGACTGTGATCTTTGATTCAAGGGGTCAAACTGGCGAATTGATTCAATACGGTCTCCCCAGAACTCCAGGCGGATCGGCAATGGGTAAAGCGGTGAAAACAGGTCTATTACGCCGCCGCGAACGGAGTAATCGCCCTTTTCTTCAACCAGTGAAGAACGCTGGTACCCGGCTGCTTCAATTTTTCTTATAAAGACTTCCCTGTCCAGATCTTCTCCTGCTTCCAGATAGTCAAGAGAATTAACGAAGGCCTCTTTCGGAAGGGTTTTAAGGAATACCGCTTCAAGGGACGTGATGATCACAGGATTTTGTTCTGTAATGAGTGCGTAAAGCGATTTGAGACGACGTATCACTACCTCGATATCGGGGCTCAGGCCTGTAAGAGGGGTCAGGTCATAAGGCGGAAACTCGTATAATCTCGGAGTATGACTGAGTTCAATGGCAGCCCTGTCGGACATGAAAAAAGACAACTCCTCGTAGAGCCTGTCCGCTTCTTTCTGGCTTGGAAGAACAGCAAGACACGGTTTTCTGATGTCTTCAAGGAGCTTTGAGAAGAAATAGGGAAGCGCTGTCCCGGAAAGGCCTGTAATATTAACAGGGCTGATGTCCTGCTCGAGCCAGGTTTTGAGCTCGGCAATATTCTGTTTAATCAGGTCTGCCATTATTCCACGCAGCCTTCCAGTATGGATAATGTCATGGAATTCGTATCGAGTTTGGCTTTCACGCCAAGAGGAAGCGCAAAATTTCTCGGCCCGTGACCAAAAGGCAGACCGGCAACTACTGGTATTTTCATATCACGAGCTAAATTCATTAACAGTCGGTCAATGGCATCACTGCCTCCGCATTTCTCAAATTCACCTGAAATTATGCCCGCCAGACCAGCTAACCGGCCGCTGAGCTTAAGGTGGGTAAGCATACGGTCCACCCTGTACAACGATTCGCCCTTATCTTCCAGTAATAAAAGGCACCCCTGGAAAGAAGGCAGAAATGGGGTCCCCATAAGATGACAGATCATGCTCAGATTACCCCCTGTCAAAGTCCCGACTGCCTTTCCTGGAAAAAGTATCCGGCCATCGGAGAAATGCAGCTCAGGGAGATTGTTACAAGTGAGTATTTCTATCAGGTTTTTCCAGTTGCCCTGCTGCCCAAAGGCAAGTTTTTTAAATACAGGGCCATGGAATGTGACCAGCCCGGTCATTTTTTGAACAGCAATTAACAGAGCTGTGATATCGCTGTATCCTGCAATT
>JAFGMQ010000115.1 GCA_016927455.1 Deltaproteobacteria bacterium | reverse complement strand
GATATGATTGCCCGCCTGGATGATCTGGTAGCCATAAATGAAGAAGCTATGGAGCGTGCGGAGCAGAAGACCCGGTTGCTTGCCGGGCACGCACAAAGGAATGTGGTTGTATTATTTACTACTATCATAATAATTATATTGGCTTTAAGTTTCTTTCTGTCACATCGAATAGCTAAACCTATTATGTCCCTTGCAAGAAGTCTTTCCGATGCTAAAGAGGGAAGCGGAAATTATCCCCAGATATCTCAAACTTCAAATGATGAAATAGGATTTTTAACCGATTCATTCAACAGCCTTTTCAAACGACTGGAACTCTATGACCGTCATAGAGATGATATAATCTCGTCAGAAAAAGAAAAGGTACGCCGCAGTGAAGAGGCAAAAGGAAAATTCATTGCTGATATTTCCCATCAGTTGAAGACTCCCATGACCTCACTGTCAATGAGTATTGGAATGCTTTATGAAAGCGGAGAGAGGCTTTCCGAGGAAAAACGTTCAAGGCTGCTTGAAACTGCCCGTGACGATTCAGGCAGGCTTTCCAACCTGATAAATGAACTGGTCGATATCTCAAGGCTTGAAGCTATGGCCAGACCTCTCATAAAAGAATCACTTGATGTGGGAGTTGTTATCAAGGAGTCTCTTAACCCTTTGCTGGAGCAGGCAGAGCAAAAAGGGGTTGATCTAATAATTGATGTGCCTGAAAACCTGCCAAAACTTACAATCGACTCCTTCCGTTTTCCCTGGGTGATAACAAATCTTGTGGGTAATGCATTGCGCTACACGAGAGCCGGGGGACGAATTCTTTTCAACGTCAATAAAAGGGATTCGCGGTTTTATTTTAAATGTGAAGATACAGGCAGCGGGATATCTCCCGAATATTTATCCCGTATATTTGATCGTTTCACACAGTTTTCCGAGCGCGAAAAAAGCGGAACCATTGGACTGGGGCTGGCAATAGTCAAGGATATTATAGAGCAGCACGGGGGAGATATAGAAGTGGAAAGCAGTCTTGGTAAAGGTACGACATTTATTTTCTGGATACCTGTTGAAAAGGAAGGTTGATATGAAAAAGACACTTGTAATCGATGATGATAAAAATATTCTTACTACTCTTGAGGTATATCTTGAAGACAAGGGGTTTGAGGTTTCAATCGCCAATTCCGGAGTAAAGGGGCTGGAAATCTTTCAGCAGGAAAAGCCCGATCTGATATTACTGGACATGAAACTGCCTGACAGGGATGGCCTGGAGGTGTTGAAGGAGATCATTGCAAGCGGAATAAAAACCCAGGTCCTGATGATTACTGCCTACGCCAGTATCGAAACAGCTGTAAAGGCAGTAAAGATGGGAGCCTTTGATTATCTTCCAAAGCCTTTTGTACCCGGACAACTGGACCTTGTTCTGGAAAGACTGAAACGGTTTCATGCCCTGGAAACTGAGGTTGCCACCCTTAAAGGCATCTTTTCCGAAGGGGGCATTCTGACCCGGAATAAAAAAATGAGAAGAATTCTCCAGAGTGCCCGCCAGGCCGCTGAATCAAATGCGATAATCCTCATATCAGGAGAAAGCGGGACAGGAAAAGGTTTACTGGCCCGTCTGATTCACGACTGGAGCCCCCGGATCGGAAAGCCTTTTGTCACTGTAGATTGTGCAGGCTTTCAGGAAAATTTACTGGAAAGTGATCTGTTCGGCCATGTTAAAGGTGCCTTTACCGGGGCACTACGTGACAAGATGGGCAAGCTTAAGCTGGCAGAAGGTGGAACAGTGTTTCTGGATGAAGTATCTGAAATCCCACCTTCTATTCAGGGTAAGTTACTGCGGTTTTTACAAAACAGGGAGTTCGAACGCCTGGGGGACCCAAACCCTCAGCAGGTGGATGTTCGTGTGATTGCTGCTACAAATAGGGATCTGGAGGAACTGGTGAAGGATGGTGTTTTTCGTGAAGATCTTTATTTCAGAATCAATGTGCTTGAGATTTTTCTTCCTGCACTCCGGGAACGACCAGAAGATATTGCCCTGCTGGTAGAATACTACCTTAAGCGGGCCAGCCGCATGAACTCCAAAGGCATACAGCGCATTACACCTGATACAATGCAGATCATGCAGGAATACACCTGGCCGGGGAATATTAGAGAACTTATAAATGTAATCGAACGTGGTGTGATTATGGCGCACGATAACGAGCTGCAGTTCGATGATCTTCCCTCAAATATTGCAAATTTCAAGACTGTAAGTCCTTCCTCTCAGCTACAGAATCTGGCCGATGTGGAGAAAAATCACATCCGGAACGTTGTTCTTAACACAAATTCCCTTGATGAAGCTGCCAGGGTCCTGGGAATAGATCCTGCCACTTTATGGCGTAAAAGAAAAAAATATCAGATAGACTGAAAATATTGCATTTTGCAAGCCGTTTTTATTGCATAATTCAATACCTGTCTTTTCTTTCCCTCTTCAGTGTTTCTTAAAAAATCAATAATAGCTTTCAAATCAGAGAGTTAATCTTTATGGCACACTCTTTGCCTTTAACCTGTAATCGGTTTAGGAAAATTCCGAAGATTCAGGGTTGATTTACATGGTAAGAGATTGGTGATGCATAAAGGAAATAATAAAATTCTGGTTTGCCAGCTTGATGAAAGAGTGGAAATTTTAAAATCCGTTGATGTGACGATTATACATAATTCATTGTCCTGTCTTAATGAAGCGACAAGCAATCCATATGATTTGATTATAATAGATTTTTCCGTTCGAGCTAGACGCGGCCTGCTCATTGAAATTGTTGAATTGTGCAGATGCCTGAAAGTAAATCCATTGACAAACAAGAAACCATTATTTGTATCAATTGATCGATGGCATCGGGAAATCGCGGTTAAGATGAAAGAGACAGGTGTTGATTATATGGACTTAAGGCCAGTTCCAAATCGAATTGATCCCCAATATATCTCCAACCTTATCAGTGATTCAGGGATCTCGGTTCATATTACCCGGATACTATCGCAATTGTGTCCTTTTATGAATTATGAACTTCTAGATAATTCATATGATTTTTTAACCTGTGGAGCATGGCATAACCGGATGGTTCTGGGCGGAAAACGTCTTCATGAGCTGTGCGAAACAGAAGATCATCTTCATTGTGAATACTTTCTTAATCCGGTATCCGAATCATGATGTTTCGAAAACGTATACTCAAACTTCATCCGGCAACGCTTATTTTGCTCAGTTTCCTTCTGGTTATAATCATTGGGACGCTACTGCTGAAGCTTCCTGTTTCAACCAGAGGCGGTCATATCACATGGATTGATGCACTGTTCACCTCGACGTCTGCAGTATGTGTGACAGGCTTGATCGTAGTGGATACAGGGAGTTTTTTTACCTTATTCGGTCAGAGTGTGATCCTGATTTTAATCCAGATAGGCGGGCTGGGAGTAATGACTATTTCCGTTGCAATGTTCCGCTGGATAGGAAAAAGTATTTCATTCAGACATCGAATGGTTATGCAGGATGTCTTTGCCCATACACCCCGGGAAGATATTTTAGGGCTGGTAAAAAGTACCATATTCTTTACTCTAGGTGCTGAGATTCTTGGAACCATTTTTCTCTCAATCTATTGGGGGCAGCGGCTCCCTTTTTTAAATGCTGTTTATACAGCACTTTTCCATTCCATTTCCGCGTTCTGCAATGCGGGTTTTTCATTATTCTCCGACAGCATGTCAAAATACGGCAGCAGTATTTTCCTCAATACAGTAATGTGCCTCTTAATAGTAATCGGGGGAATCGGTTTTCCTGTTCTATATGATGTTCAATCCTGGTTCAAAATTCAAAAAAATAAACGCCTGCGCTTATCTGTGCAGACTAAGACTGTCCTGGTGACCACAATTTTATTAATCGCAGGCGGAGCCATAATGTTCGCTTTTCTCGAGCATCACACACTTGATGAATCAGCTTCACTTTCACACAGGATTCTGATTTCCATATTCCAGTCAATCACATGCCGCACCGCCGGATTCAACACTGTAGATATAGGGTCTTTGAGGGATGTAACTCTATTTCTGATGATTTTTCTGATGTTTATCGGGGCATCTCCCGGCTCCTGTGGAGGTGGGGTTAAAACCACCACGCTTGCTCTTATAAGTGCCTTCACTCTCAGCAAAATAAGAGGGAAAAAACGTGTAAACATATTCAAAAAAAGTATTCCTGTTGAGGCTGTCAACCGGAGTATCTCACTTATACTCGTATCCTTTTGTGTTATAGGGATTATTTTGTTTATGCTTCTCATGGATGAATCTCCCGGGCCTCACAATATATCAGACAACCCGAGATCGTTTCTCGCCTATTTTTTTGAAACGGTTTCAGCATTCGGCACTGTAGGGTTATCAATGGGCGTGACACCGGAATTGAGTACATGGAGTAAGCTCTGGTTAAACATAACAATGATTATAGGGAGAGTAGGAGTGCTTACCTTTTCCTATATTATTGTCAGTAACAGGTCAGCGAATGGAATTGAATATTCGGAAGAGAATTTAATGATCGGCTAAAGAGAGGTTAGTATTATGAAAAAGTTTGCTGTAATTGGTCTGGGGAAATTTGGTTTTCATGCTGCAAAGGCCCTTTATGAGGATGGTAATGAGGTTGTTGCCATAGATTTTGACAAAGGACGAGTTCATGCCATTGACCCCTATTCCTCGGAAGCTATTCTTCTTGATGCGACTGATAAAGAATCTTTGAAAGCCCTTGGCCTCGAAAACATGGATGCAGTTATTCTCTCCACCGGTACTAAAATCAGTATCAGTGTCCTTATCTGCCTCTATCTGCAGGAAATGGGAGTGAAAAACATATATGCCAAGGCGCTGGACGAAGACCATGCAAAAATTTTGAAACGTGTGGGGGCAAAAGAAATCATTCATCCTGAACGTGATATGGCCATAAGAGTATCACGCAGTTTATCCAGGCCAAATGTAATGGATTTTGTGCCTTTAGGAGAGGACTATGATCTCATCCAGGTTGGACCACCCAGGGAATTCATAGGAAAGAGTCTGGCGGAGCTTAATCTGAGGGCAAAATACAAGGTTCATATTATTGCAATAAAGGAATTGGTCCCGGAGAATTTCATACTTGTTCCTTCAGCGGGTTTTGTAATTAAAGATAGTGATGTATTGATTATGCTTGG
>JAFGMQ010000114.1 GCA_016927455.1 Deltaproteobacteria bacterium | reverse complement strand
TTCCCATGGCTTTACTATTCTTATTTAAATAATTTTAAGTCTTCATAAGCGATGGGCAAACCGGTGCGCCACAGTAAGAATAGCCATACCACCAATATGAAAAAATATTTTTGCCCATCAAAAAATGCCCTTTTAGATTAAAAGATCGTTACAATTAGAATATTATTATAATGGTTGTCAAGAAAAAATTTAACACCTTGAGAGCAGACAAATTTTTCTCCGGGAGAAGCAATCTATACCAGATATTGCCTTATATCACCTTCCATAAACCCTTTGACCTTTTCTTTTACTTCAGAAATCAGTGGTTCCTTCAGTCCAAGAAGTCGTGTAGATTCTGCGGCCTCAATGTCGACTTCAGAATACTGCATGTCATAACCCATTGACTTGGCCAGCAGGTTTGCAAAATGGACAAGCAGGAGTTCCTTTGAAATATAATCAGCTTCAGAAAGATTATCATGGTAAAGGGCAACCTTTGCAAATTCTTCGGAAAAACCCCATCGTTTGAGCAGGCTGGCTCCGAATTTGCCGTGATAGACACCAAGAGTATCTATCAGCTCAACCATATTGAGTTTGTCCCTGAATTTGCCGCTTATTTCCATTTCGAAAACAATCTGCAATAGAAGCAGCTTTCCGATATCGTGCAGCAGACCCATGGTAAAGGCATCGTCCACCAGGTCAAGCCTGCGGGACTGATCCACGAACTGGGAAGCAAACGCACAGGAAAGTGCATGCTCCCACAATTTTTCCATAACGCGGACGTATTTTTTGTTTGAGGTGGTATAAAGGGACCGATTGCAGATTACGTCAACATATTGTTTTGTAACATTCAGTCCCAGCCGGCCTATGGCCTGTTCCAGCGTCTTGTTCTGTGCGATACCTCGATAATATGCTGAATTTGATACGCTTATCAGCTTGGAGGAAATCGCAATATCCTGTTTCAAAAGGTCTGATATCTCGAGAAAATCAGCTTCTCTGTTAAGCAGTTCCCTGAATTTGATACTTATCCTTGGAAGCGAGGGAAGATTTATTTCACCCCTTTTAATACTTGCAATAATATCTTCAATAATAGCATTTGACGTTGATTCAACCGGCTGTGTTGTAATCTCATCCTTTTTTTCTGTGACATTCAGTTGTTCTTCCAGTTCGCCGACCCTTTTTTTCAGGGCAATAATAGTCTGATTCATCTGCAGTTGCTCAGTGAATTTACTTATTGAATCATTGATAACGAGATTAATTGTCTGATAATAATCTCCAACCTTGATAAGGTAATTATAAGCGCCTTCCCTCACGGCAAAAATAGCGGCGGTTACATTATCATAGGAAGTAAGAATAAGAATGGGGAGATAGAATTTCTTCAGGATTTTTTTAATTAACGGGCTGACAGGCTTATCAACGGCATCCTGGTCCAGGATAATCATATCAGTCTTTAGAATAAGGTCATTCTGCAATTTATCTAGCGATGTTATTACAGTCAGATCGAAATCCTTGCCGATTATTTCTTTCAGCCTGCCAGATTCCTCAGATCCGTCAAGCAGAGCAAGTACTGATTTCATAAGCCTTCTCTTTATTAACTTTGAAATTAAAAGGAAAATCCATAAAATTCACTGTTTTCAAGATCAACATGTAACATTTTTTTTCTAAAAACACTCCCCCTTTTCAGGATAAGTTTTAACACCTCCACAGCCTGCAGGGTTGCAATAACAGATGATGTTAATACCGGGATTCCAAAGAAGGTGTCATCAGACTGTGCATCATCTTTTGCTGCTGAACCTTTTCCGTAAAGGCACGCCAGACTTCTGTCGCCAGGCAGAATAGTCATGATCCGGCCCTCGAAACCGGAAAGAGCCCCATGCACCAGCGGGATGCAAAGGCTTTCAGCCGCCTTTTCAACTACAAACCTGCCAGGTATATTGTCAAGACCGTCAACAATGACATCCGAACCGGACAGAACAGCCTCAGCATTTGATACATCAAGCATTAGATTGTAAGGCAATACTGCCACTCCGGGATTGATTGCCTCCACCATAGCGACAGCCTCATTAACCTTGGGTTTTCCCAGTGCTGAATTGATGCATAAGGCCTGGCGGTTCAGATTAGTCTCATCAAAAACATCATTGTCAACAACGACCAAGTGGCCGATTCCTAAACGTGCAAGCAGAAGTATCACATTCCCGCCAAGCCCTCCGGCTCCTACAACGGCAACAGTTGATTCCATCAGTCTCAATTGCTCTCTGTTTGAAATCGTCTCTCTGTTGCGCACATATCGACACGGGGAAATCTCAATTTTCAGGGCCTCAAGATATACCTGTTTCAGAGTGCAATTGCAGGAATCAGCAATTTGCATGGCCTGACTGTCTTTCAGCACTTTAATCGCCCTGCCGCTCCCGCAAATCAAATCGACTGATTCCTTATATATCAGTTCTCTGATACTATCAAAATGGCTGTTACTCATTTTGCGGCCTGTTTTTCCCCTTTTCAAGTTCGCTGCGCCTTTGATTTTCTTTTGCCACACCCAGATAAACACGATAAGGCCCCGGCGTTCCGTAAGGGAAAAAGGCAACCCGATCCCCCGGATATATAAGGTCATAAATGTTTACTACCTTTCCGTTACAAAATATGGCCTCAATTTTTTCGGGGGGAAGACCTGCCTTCAATGCAATATCATGGCCTGACTCGCCTTCATGGCTGATATCCCTCGTCAAAGAATAGGGAAGCCCCTGTTTATCCATATACTGTCGCAGGCTTCCAAATATGTTAATAGTCATCAAGTCGTCATTGCTGTCCATATTAACCGCCTCCTATGGATGGAAACAGGCCTACCCTTTCATCCCCTTCCAGGACTTTACTGAAGTCTGCATTTCGGCCGTTAACCATGATAATCTTTATCTGACCTGCAGGGACATTTATCTTCCGGCAGACCTCGCCAACGGTAATCTTTCCCTCCGGTTCTATCTTTATTCCTTCAGCAGGGTTATATTCAGGAAAATAATTTCGAAGGGATGAACTTAACAAAATCTTTATCGGCATAAATAATTGTCTCTTGAATTGTTGTCTGTCTTCCGGATCGAGAATGAAAATTGACATAATGAAGAATATTTATTATATATATATTATTTATAAGAAGTTATCTTATGTCAACAAACCAATTACCTCAAGCCGATTTGTATTCTGATCTGTACCCGGAAAATCATACAGTAACCTTTTTTCAGGAAAGGAGGGTATCATGTTTAAGATTCTGAGAATTAATATGTCCGATCTTTCAATCAAAAAGGAAGATATCCCTGAAAAATACCAGGGACTTGGAGGAAGAGGCTTAACATCCGCTATCGTTTCAGCGGAAGTGGACCCGCATTGTTCGGCAATAGGACCAAATAATAAACTGATATTTGCCCCGGGTCTATTAGGTGGAACCAACTGCGCAAATTCCGGAAGAATCTCCGTAGGGGCAAAAAGCCCCTTGACCGGAACAATAAAAGAGGCAAATTCAGGCGGTCAGCCGGGAGGTTATCTGTCAAGGCTGGGAATTGCAGCACTCGTATTTGAGGGGCAGCCTGCTGACAATAAACTGTATAAACTCTTTGTAAGCAAAGACAAGGCCGAATTGTCGCAAGCAGAAGATCTCAGGGGTCTCGGAAACTATGACACAGTTGAAAGGCTCAGGAAGACCTTTGGCGACAAAGCTGGCTATGTCAGCATAGGAATGGCAGGAGAGTGGAAATTAGCCGCAGCAAGCGTTGCATTTACTGACCAGGATATCCATCCTGTACGCCATGCAGGTCGAGGCGGTCTGGGTGCTGTTATGGGCTCAAAAGGTTTGAAGGCCATAGTAATTGACCCCACCGGTGGGGAAGCGGCCCCTATTGCTGACAAGGAAGCCTTTAAGGAGGCTGCTAAACGCTTTGCAAAGGCCATAACCGATCATCCGGTCACGGGGCAGGGTCTTCCGGCCTATGGGACTGATGTTCTCATAAACATAATTAATGAAGCGGGAGGACTTCCGACCCGCAACTTCAGTGCGGGTAGATTTGAAGGGGCAGATAAAGTCGGAGGCGAAACCCTGAACAAAATTACGGTTGAAAGACATGGGACACCGACTCATGGATGCATGACAGGATGTATTATCCGCTGTTCAGGAACCTTTCTGGACGAGAAAGGCGCGTATGTGTCAAAGTGGCCCGAATATGAAACAGTCTGGGCATGGGGCCCTAACTGCGGGATTGATAACCTGGATGCAATAGCACGCATTGACCGTGCATGTGATGATATCGGTGTCGATACCATTGAAACGGGAAATGCAGTCGCTGTGGCCATGGAGGCCGGCGTTAAGGCATTCGGGGACTGGGCCGGAGCTGAAGAACTTATAAAAGAGGTCGGCAAAGGCACACCTCTGGGAAGGATCATTGGATCAGGGGCGGCCGCAACAGGAAAGGCATTTGGTGTAAGACGGGTACCGGTAGTCAAGAACCAGGCCATGCCTGCCTATGATCCAAGGGCTATAAAAGGTATTGGCGTAACCTATGCAACATCCACCATGGGGGCTGATCATACCTCCGGATATGCTATCGGTCCTAACATTATGAAGGTTGGAGGCTATGTTGATCCGCTGGTGCCGGATGGCCAGGCCGAGTTGTCCAGGAATCTCCAGATAGCAACTGCAGCCGTTGACACTGCAGGCCTTTGTCTTTTTGTCGCCTTTCCGGTTCTTGATATTCCCGATGCCCTGGTGGCCATTGTTGACATGCTTAATGCCAAGTACGGGCTTTCCCTTACTGGTGACGATGTTACTTCTCTCGGCATACGAGTTTTGAAGATGGAGCGCGATTTCAATGAGAGGGCAGGGTTTAGTAATGTAGATGACCGGCTGCCGGAATTTATGAAGATTGAAAAACTGCCTCCTCATAACCATGTTTTTGATGTTTCTGACGAGGATCTGGATTCAGTGTATAAATTTTAGATATAATGTTTTGAGAGTTTTAATTTAACCGGCATCCATCATAGTCTGTCTATTGACAAGTTGGTTTTGCATGTACTTTAAAACCTCTAAAATCAAAGTCGGCGAGAAATATTTTTCTTGCCGACTTTTCTTTTCCTTTAACCATATGTAAAAGAGGATTCTTATTTTTA
>JAFGMQ010000113.1 GCA_016927455.1 Deltaproteobacteria bacterium | reverse complement strand
TTAATTTTAGCCTGAGAGAAAATGCCATGATAATAATTGGAGAAAAAATTAATGCATCCATCAAGTCCGTCGGACAGGCAATATCAGATAAGAATGAGGATTTCCTGATTAATCTTGCAAAAGATCAGGCTGAAGCAGGCGCCGATTTCATCGATGTAAATGCCGGTGCAGGTCAGGATGCGCGGGAAAGTGCAGTAAAAACAATAGAATGGTTAATTGATATAGTGCAGGACGCGGTCGAAAAACCACTGTGCATTGACAGTGATGACCAAACCGTTCTGGAAGCTGCGCTTGCGAGGTACCGCGGTAAAACGGTCATGATAAACTCTGTAAATGCCGAAACTGAAAAGCTTGAAGCTGTTGGCAGTCTTGCAGCGGAACGGCAGGCATCACTTGTTGCCCTCGTAATGAAAGAAGGGGGCATACCCAGAACTGTTGATGAACGTCTACAGGCTGCTGAAATCATAGTAAATCATCTTGCAAAGGTTGGAGTCAGAGAGGGCCAGATATATTTTGACCCGCTGGTGCTTCCAATTTCAGTAGACACTACACAGGCACTGGTCACACTAAGAACTATTGAAGAGATTAAAAAGCGTTATCCGGAGGCCGGGACAGTGATGGGGCTGAGCAATATCTCCTACGGACTTCCGAACAGGGGTATTGTCAACCGTTCCTTCATGCTAATGGCGGCTTCAGCAGGACTGGATGCAGCAATATTAAATCCCCTTGATAAAAAGCTGATGAGTCTCGTCAGGGCAGCAGATATGCTCACCAATAAAGACCCCTTTTGCAGGGGATTTATCAGGGCTCACCGGAAAGGGTTAATCAGCAGCTAATCATAACAGCGAATAGGATAAGGAGGTTTAAAGATGCCACGAGAAGGTATCCTGGTAGAAAATCCATATGAACGTCTGAGCCTGGATCAGATAGAAACAATTCACAGGGCGTCTCTTGAAATATTACTGGATCCAGGAATTATCTGTTACAATGCAAGAGCGGCAGCCAATTTTTCCGAGGCTGGCGCCAATGTCTCAGCCGCAGAAAAGGGTGATCCACCTCACTGGATTGTTAAAATCCCGGAACGCCTTGTCAACGAAGCAATTGAAAACTCACCAAAAACAATAACACTCGGGGCCAGAAACCCCGCTAATGCTCTTGTCATGAACGGTTACGAACCGAGAGTTTACTTTATAACAGGTTCTGAAACAAATATATGGCTTGATACGGACTTTCAGATTTATTCGAAAAAATCGGATCCATCCATCGAGATAAAGATTCCTGATTTTAATCCCCGACGCGGCACCGTAGATAATCTCTGTGCATCGGCTCATATCTCGGAGCACCTTGATACCCTGGATGGATTTATTCGGAATGTCAATATTCAGGATAAAGATATCACTGCGAAAAATAAGGATGTAAATAAGGTCTTTGCCTCTCTCGACAACACTACCAAACATGTCCAGATCGGCCTCACCACACTGGATCAGCTTGATAATGTAACAAAAATGGCGGAGATTATTTCAGGCGGCAAAAAAGCATTCAAAAAAAATCCAGTCATTTCTTTTATATGCTGTCTTGTCAAAAGTCCTCTCCAGTTCGTAAATGACACGACAGAGGCCTTTATGGAAATCTGTCTGCGGGGCCTTCCCGTGGTCGTTTCCTCCTCCCCACAGGCGGGAAGCACGGCTCCTATCAAAGAAGCGGGTGTTTTAGCCCAGATTAATGCGGAAGTTCTTGCAGGAATAACACTGGGACAAATCATTAAAAAAGGCACGCCGATTTTGTACGGAACTGTTCCAGTTAAAGCACGCATGGATACACTTGGTGATTCTTATGGCGCTGTTGAAACCAGCCAGTATACAATCGACTGCACCCAACTTGCCCGTTTTTATGGACTTCCTAATTATTCAACATCCGGTGTCAGCGATGCGAAGGTTCCGGGGCAGCAATCATCAATTGAGCGCCTTTTTTCGAATATCGCCGTAACTATGAGCGGTCCCCAGTTTCTCCATTGTGCATATGGCCTCCTTGACTGCAATGCTGTTTTTTCGCCACTGCAGGCGGTACTTGATGATGCACATTTCACCATGATCAAGTATTTTTTCAAATCTCCCCGGATCAATGAAGTTGAAATAAAGGAAATACTTTCACAGATACGAGAGGTATCTGCAACCCCACAGAAGCTTTTTATCAAATACATCCGAAAGGTCATGCGAAGCGGTCTTTTGTCACCTATGTATCCCTTTGAAGGAGGCAGGGAACACGACACGGTGTTTCACCTTGCTTATGACCGTATGAATGAGATCCTCGCTAAACCGGTCAATCATATCGACCGTGAAAAAACAACGAGAATATTCAATGAAATACCAGGCCTGTTACTACGGCTTAACACTTATAACTAAGGGAGATTATTATGGACGATATTATTGATCAACTGAGAGAAAATGTAATTCAGGGTCGAATGTCTGAGGATGATGAAGGCATAGACGATACTCTTACCGGCCCCGGTGTGGTCGAACTGACTCAGATGGCATTGGACAATAATATCCCGGTAAAGGATATAATTGCAAATGGTCTCACTGCCGGCATGGAAATCGTGGGAGAAAAATTTAATTCCAGGGAGTTTTATGTGCCTGACATGCTGGCATCGGCAGAAGCGGTAAGCGAAGCTATGGATATACTTAAACCCTATCTTGAAGGGGAAAATGTTTCCACCAAGGGCAAGTTCGCTATTGTTACCGTAAAGGGAGATATTCACGACATTGGAAAGAATATTGTGGCTATCCTTCTGAAGGGAGCGGGCTACGAAGTGGTTGACCTCGGCATCGATGTCCCCACTGAAAAGATTATTGATTACGTCCGTGATAACAAACCTGACTTCCTCGGCCTGTCGGCTCTCCTGACCACTACCATGCTGGTCATGGAAGAGATTATAGAAGCACTGAAAGTGTCAGGGCTCAGGGAATCCGTCAAGGTGCTCATAGGCGGTGCCGCCGTATCTGAAGAATTCAGCCGGGAAATTGGAGCAGATGCATACTGTGCTGATGGCTTCAATGCGATTCGGGTCCTTGATTCTTTCCTGGCGGCATAAAAGACAATTACAAAGGATTGGAGGGTTTTATTTGTTATGGCAGGAATTGCCGGCGTTTTAGGTAATGACACAGATACCCTGGATTTAATGCTTGAAAGGATTAAATACCGGGGTCCTGATGAAACATGGAAATACGAAAGCAACAGCGTTCATCTCGGATGTAACGAAATGAACGTCGGAGGAAACAGTCACATAGGATCACACCATGCTTCTGATGCTTCTATGGCTGTAATACTTGATGGACGCATCTATAACGAACAAAAGGGAGACAAAAGTGATGCCTCCATGATCCTCGATCTCTATATGCAATATGGCAGCAATTTTGCCTCAAAGGTGGACGGCGATTTTGCCTGCGCCATCAGCGACGGGAATAAACTAATCCTTGCACGCGAACCGGCAGGCATAAAACCTCTGTATTACGGGCATGACCATGATGGAAATTTATGTTTCGCATCAGAGGCCAAGGCCCTTGTTGATATCAGCTATGACGTAAAGGAATTTCCCCCTGGTTATGTTTACTCCAGGGAACTGGGCTTCAAAAAATATAATAATACAGCAGTTGAAACACCTGAATTTGAAAATTATGAGCAGGCCACAAAAGTCGTCAGGGAACTCCTCGTGGAAGCGACTGAAAAACGTATGAAAGACAACGCTGTAAAGGGAGTTCTGCTGAGCGGAGGGCTTGACAGCAGTCTTATCGCCTGGATGGCCCACGAGATAAAGCCGGATATCGAATGTTTTACCGTCAGTATGGAAGGCGGGCAGGAT
>JAFGMQ010000112.1 GCA_016927455.1 Deltaproteobacteria bacterium | reverse complement strand
TTTATTTTGCATTGCTGAAACAGTACCGGCCTGAAACCTCTCGGACGACATTGGCGCCTGCATAACATGTGAAACTGCCCACCCTGCATTTCGCATTAAAATGCCGTAATCAATTATCAGGATGGCTTCTTCTTCATTCTCCTCAAGGGCCGGAGTTCCCTGAAAATCTCTCCAGTCAGCATTTATCATAACAATCCTTGTCCCTTTTTTACTGTTCTCGCCTGCTAGCCTGAAAAACCTTTCAAGAAAATCCAGGTATTCTTCCCTTGAGAGGTTCGATATGCTCTCTTCTTCATATTCCTTTGCCTTTTTACTGAAATAGGGAGGGTCAAAGATAATAAGATCCGGCTTTGTCTTTCCATTGACAGGCCATTTAAGGTTATTGATATCCCAGAAATAGGGCTCTATCTCCGGTCTTTCATCAATTCTATCCACCATATCAAAGCTCCAGCATCTTCGGTTGAAGGCAAGGCATGTATCCGGCACAACCCCGCCGCCGGCCATGGGATCAATAACCAGGTCACCGGGTTTTGAGAAGTAATAAAGTATATGTGCTATGAGCTGGGCAGGAATTCTTCCTGGCCATTCGTCGCCGAATCTCTTATCGCAATCTGTCCAGTACCAGTTATCCCAGGTTCGGATCCCCCACTGCAAATCACGAAATCGGCAAGGATCATTTTTACCATCCAGAGAAACAGACCAGACCATAGACTCAGGCCAGTCATGCTTTTCAGCTACCTGGGAGATTGTAAATCCTTTTTTTAAATCGGAAACCGGCAATTTTGCTATCGCTGGCATTTTTGCCGATATATGATTATAAATTGTCTTTAGGTGGACACCTAACCGTTCTGATATTTTTTCCTGAGGCACCCCAAGTCTCTTCATCTTGAATAACATTAAATCAAGCTTCATTTGTGCTTTCGCTCTAAGATCCGAGATATAGCTGTCCACTGCCTGCCTTGAACGCCCGACAGCTTTTCCAACTTTTGCGGATGATATTCTCGGGTTGTTTTGATAAGCCCTTCGGGCAATCTCTCTTGCCTCGTCATCCTTAAGCTCTCTGGGGCCTATGGCCATACTTGCGGCATAGAGCAGTGGATCTTCTCCATTGAGATTTATTATTTCTGCCTTAACCTCTTTATCCCCAATACCTTTGTATGCTTTAAACCGGTGCGCGCCGTCCAGGATGCGGTATTTGCCCGGTTCATCCGGATGTTCCTGAAGATGGATGGGATCGAATTCAAAGCCATCCCTCATGTTTTCCTCAAACATGGACACTCTCTTGTGATCAATGCTGTTTCTGGGATAGATACTGCTGTCCAGAACAATATCTTCTATTTTTATGGATTGCACTTTGCTCATGACTTCACCCTTCCATTGGTTTTAAAGACAGGCTGCCGTCGTCAAGACTTTGCAGGGCCAGGATAGGCTGTTATGGGAAAGGCTTTTACTTCAGCCTTCAGGCTAAAAAGTTTCAGTCTGTTTTTCTGGCAGGTTGAACCTGCTTATTACAAAGATTGTGCCAGAAGCATTCAGCGGTATTAATGTAGAAGAAAAAACAGTGAAAATTATGGCATATCAGGAGTCTTCGTTAAATTCAAATTCAGGAAGGAGTGATGCAACTATATTTCTCTATTTGAAAAAACAATAAAAATGCACAATTATTTGTGCATCACTGCACAATATCATGTGCAGATTACAAATTAACTTCACGATAGTTTAATATGGAAGGGTTACTGCAAAGAGATGAAAAACACTTTACACTTTATACCCGCAGGAAGTGAGTACCCCGGGTTCGGCAAAACCAGGCGTACTCCGATTGTACTGCTTGCGGCGTCAATAACCGGGTCCACAACACTGACTATTGCAGTCAATTCCCTGAAAACAGGATTTTCAATTTTTATTGTGGCGGGTGTTGTTTTCTTTATTCTTCCAAACTCCTCGGATGGTATAACAACCTCAACATAGAGTGGATCAATCTGGGCAATTGACATAATCGGCTCATCGCCCACATACTCTCCCCTGGAAAGAAACCGTTCAACAACCACGCCATCCACAGGGCTTCGGATATTTTTTATCTCAACCTTTTCCCGGGCCTCTTTGTATTGAAGTTCGGCTATCTTAAGTTCAGTCTCCATCTCATCCTTGTCATGTATGGAAACAAGTTGTTTTTTATACAAGTCTTCATTCCTTTCAACCTTCCTCCTGCTGAAATCCACTCTGGCCAGTGCAAGATCCGCCGCAGCCTTTTCTATATTGGAATTAAGAAATGCGATGATCTGATCCTTCTTTACAGTTTCACCACGATCAAAAAAAACCTCTTCCAGAATACCCTCAACCGAGCTGCTTACCTTAACAAGCTCACTTGGTTCAATAATACCCTCAAAATATTTTTCTTCCCCATGGACATGCTGAGCATTTAAAGCAACTAATATTAATATAAAAAAAATACGTATAACCGGATTTTTGCATAATTTCATAATAATCCCTTTCTATTCCGAACGGCCTGAAAACGACAGTACATTACCACGCCTTTCATCTTCCTTCAGAAGATTTTTTCTCATTTTTGCGTGGATTTTCTCTGTTTTCTTCTGCGCACTTAAGAGCGCCTTTTTTAAAAAAAAACGCCATGGCACGGACTTTTTCAGAGGATAATAAAGCGCCAGCATCTTCCAGAATCCCCCCCTGTCTTTTTCAAGAACAGTATCCTCAAGCGAGAGTATTGCCTCGAAACTGCCAGGGTCGCCCATGCGCGCACACCGCCCAGCCAGCTGACGGTCTATCCTCCCGGCCTCATGCCGTTCTGTGATAATAACATGTAACCCTCCCAGTGCTTTAACTTTTTCTTCAAGTTTGATGTCCACCCCACGGCCTGCCATATTGGTAGCAATTGTAATCTTTCCTTCTCTTCCAGCCTCTGCGATTATATCAGCCTCTTCCCTGTCCTGTTTGGCGTTAAGAATCCTGAATCGCAAATTTCTGCCTGAAAGAATCATTCCCACCTTTTCGGACGCGACTACCGAACGGGTTGCAACAAGGATTGGCCTCCCTTTTTCATGAAAATCAGTGACCCTGTCTGCAACATCTTCCCATTTTTCCTTTTCCGTAACACTGAATCTGTCCGGATATGATTTTCTTATTTTCTTTTTATATGTGGGGATTCTTACAACGGGAAGATTATAGACTGATAAAAGCTCTCCCTTTACTTCACGTGCTGTACCGGTCATACCGGCGAGTTTCAAGTAGCGCCTGAAAAACCTCTGATAACTGATTCGTGCAAGTACTACGGACTGATTTGAGATTTCACATCCCTCCTTTATCTCTATCAACTGGTGCAGCCCCTTCTCGTATGACCTGTCAGGCATCACCCTGCCTGTAAACTCGTCAATAATCTGGATCTTCCCGTCACGGACCATGTACTGTTCATCCCTTTTAAAAAAATAAATCGATGAAAGGGCAAGTCTGACAATCTCCATTCTTCTGACATTTCCCCTCCATAAAGGCCCGAGACACACAGCAGCATTGTTTACCATCTCTTCCCCTTCAGGGGTAAGCTTTATTATATGATCAGCCTTATCAACAGTGAAATGAGTGTCCTTATTCAATTTTTGCGCCAGATCGACCGCCTGCCGGAAAAACTCATGTTCATCTGCGCTACCTTCACCCTGGCCGGAAATAATCAGCGGGGTTCTTGCTTCATCAATCAAGACACTATCTGCTTCATCCACAATGGCATAATGGAGGCCCCTTAGTAAAAGCCTTTTTATCCGCTGATCTTTATCATACAGATATTCAGCATTTAGCTTTAATCTGTCTTGCCTGTTACCAAGAATTATCCAGTCCTTGAGATAGTCAAATACTATCTCCTTATTGGTGCAATATACAATATCCTGTGAATACGCATTTCTTCTTTCTTCCGGGGTCATACCGTGAATAACAAAGCCTGATGTAAGCCCAAGAGCAGTATACAAAGGCCTGGTCCATTCGGCATCCCGTTCGGTAAGGTAATCATTAACTGTAATGACATGAACCGGTATGCCCGCCATCGCGGCTGTCCCGGCAGCAAGAGTAGCTGTAAGGGTCTTACCTTCTCCGGTCTCCATTTCGGCCACCATCCCATCAAGAATGATCCTGCCGCCTGTAACCTGGGTGTCAAAATGACGCAATCCCAGTATCTTAAAAGACAACTCCCTTATCAGTGCAAATGAACCGGCGATGTTTTCTTCTGTCAGCCCACCTTTATGAAGAAGCTGCTTCAGCATTTCGACCTTTTCACTCAGGTCTTTTTCGCTTAAATTATCAAGCCCTCTGCCATAATACTCCACCCGTTTTAAAAATTTTTTCATCCGCCTTCCGCGCAGTTTATAAGAGGATGACACAGAGGTAATGATCTTACTGCTAATTATGTCGAGCATACCTGAAGCTTTATCCACTCTTTCCGGCCGGATGATATGAGATGCTGGAGGAATATCTGCTGGCTGGCTAATCATAATTACACACTGAATTTACTGAGCAATACCCTTCTTACAGCACGGTAACCCTTCGAAAACAAAGGTTCGTGCCCGTGATAAAACCTGACAAACACCCTTTCACCAATTGATGATAAATGCCTGCTCTCAATTACTATTTCAAAATGAAAAAGATTTTCAAAGGCCTTAAGTTTCTCTTTTGTCTTTGGATCAAGCGCAAGTTCGCCGCCTCCTTCAAGGCTCAGTGCAAGGCTTGGAAGTTCAGGAGATGCTGCAGGAACCTCTCTCTTTACATACGCATGGTAAGTTTCTTTTATATTCTCCGCAAGTTTCGCTTCAACATCTTCTGTCTCTGTTCGTACCCTGTCAATATCCTCCTGTGTTACCACTATCATGGCAGTTACCTTATCAAAGTCAACCACATATCCTAGCTGGGCGCCCCGTATAAAATATTGACCATGCAGATTCTCATATTCAGGAAGCAAAAAAATACCGTCATGAGGACTGCGGATCAAAAGACTGTCAAGTTTATCCGCAAGATCCTTTAACCCGGATTCTATTCGCTCTATTTCATCCTGGAGTATCTTTGTTTCCGTCCTGTCCCTTGTCCTTGCGAGTTCAAGCCTTAACTCATACTCCTCCAGGCTGGATTCCAGCTCCTTTTTTTCTGTAATCAATTCGGGATTTTCACACCTTATTAACGGGGTCCCCTTTTGGACCTCTTTCCCAGGGGTTACAAGTATTTCTTTAATAAAACCGTTTGTTCCGGCATGGAGTCTTGAGCTGTCAGGCGCCCAGAGCACACCTTCCGCAACAGTAAAAGAGGGAAGCGGTATTATAAAAAGACACAAAACAAGAAACAGCAATGAAAAACCAGTAACAGCGGCTACTCTGGCTTTTTTATGCTGCATAGAAGGATCTGTAAATAAAAATTTAAAGATTTTTACGAGTGGCATAATCAGCATCCCCGCAAGCCCCCACAAAGCAAAGGCTATCCCTATAATAAAAAATTTTCCTGCCACAAATACCGCGATTCTGACCATGATAAACATACGGTATACGAAAGATGCCATACCGTAAAATAAAAACCAGGGCGCCTCGCCCCTGGCGGTTACCGGGCTCTGGACATCCTCCGCATTCAGGAGATATCTCTGTAGAATATAACCAATATATTTATTGGCCCTCATTGCCAGATTAGGTATTTCAATTAAATCAGACAATATGTAATAGGCGTCAAAACGCAGCAGAGGATTACCATTAAACAGCAATGTCGACACCCCTGCAATTATTATGACATTAAATGATACTGCCCTTACAATTCCCGGTTCTACATTTACCCATACCAGGACTGCAAGAGCGGCAAGCAGAAGCTCGGCCATGATCCCTGCACCCCCAACCATGACTCTTTTATACCTTTCCTTAAATGCAATAGAAGAAGATGCCTCCACATATGGTATGGGAACAAATACCAGAAACATTACTCCCATCTCATGAACTTCCCCTCCCCAGTGTTTGATGGTATATGCATGGGAGAATTCGTGGAATATTTTTATTACAGGATAGACCAGCCACAACAGAAATACATTTTCAAGCGCCAGCACCCTGTCAGCAAGGTTGCCGGTCAGTTCAGACCAGTGAACCATGGCAAGATATATTGCTGACAGCAGTATTATACAATACATGGTAATTCCGATTTTGCTAAAAACAGGTCGTGTTAAAAATACTGTTTTAGAAAGAAATTTCTCAGGATCAAGCAGAGGGATGCTGACTGAGAGCGGAGATCTGATCCTGTTTATCATACTATTTTTTTTATAGCGCAGGTGACGCTTATACAGATCGGCGATATCCGGGGGAATATCGCTCTGGAGCATATCAACCTGGTGAAGCTGTGATAGAAGATTAATTACCTCATCCTGGGTGGGCATATCATCACCCAGGTTTTCACAGGCCGTTTTCCAGATCTCCTGCAGGGTATTTGATCCGTCCATCAGCCCTATTATGTAATAGGCCTCATTTGAAAACCGGTGATAGGTTCCCGTGGAATGATCCTGCAGTACATACCAGTCCCTTCCCCTGTATACATGATGATGTATCCGGGCGTGACTGCGTAGACGCGGTTTAAGTTCCGCGACCCTGTACCAGGATTCACTGAAAAGAGAATAGGACATTTATAAAAGATATTCCCACATCTTAAGCCTAAACCATTCCCGCATATTTCTTGTCCATATGGAAAAAAGATTTCTCCTGTCCACGTATATCTTGCCTACACCCTCCATCCCCGGCCTTAGCCTGCCCATAAAACCTGATGGCTTTGCCTCAACACGGAAATAATTCAGACCTTCCTTTGCCAGGGTAATGGGGGTAATCTTTTCAACAGTGAAAGCTATACTTTCATTGGGCAGCGCTGATAATACCATCATACCCTGCTGTCCTGCAGATACATCCGTAATACGGCGCTCATCCACTTCAAGGATAATCCTGTACTGATCAAGAGGAGCTATTTCAAATAGGACTTCGCCCTTTGCCACAGCGCCGCCCAGCCGCTGGCTCAGGTCCCCGCTCAGCACTAGCCCTTTAAAAGGGGCTGTCAAAAGAGTTCTCTGTATCTGGTTTTCTGCAAGTTCAAGACGGGCAGCAGCCTGATCAAGCTGGGCCTTTATTATTTTTGCTTCAGCCCTTTTATGCATGGCCTGTGCTTCCTCATACTGCTTCTGGTACTGGGTAATCTTACTTGCCCAGTTCAACCGCTCAAGCCGCAGTTCCCTGTCATCCATCAGGCATACCTTTTCATCCTGTTCTACATAATCCCCTGCTCTTACAAAGGCATCTTTTATATAACCTTCAAATGGCGTGACAATCACCCTTTTTAATGCGCCTTCAAGGACACTATTTGCGGAGATTTTATAATCGCCTTTTTTAAGGCTGAAAAAAATAACCAGGATTATTAATAAAAGGATCAGCAGCTTTCTTCCTGTGTATTCGGATCCTGATAATTTTTTTATCTGATTTTTTAATCCATCAAATGCAAGCAGCGGGATAGTCCTCTCTTTTTGACGCATTAATTCAAGCGCAGGTATTATAAGTGACGCGACACTGTTACAATACAATGCATCATCAATTCCAAAGGGGAGACCTTTTGATTTTTCAAGGGTGATAACAGCAGAATATTGCTGTCCATCATAAAAAGGGACGGAAAGGACATATTCTGCCCCATGCTGCCTGGCCAGTATCTCATGATCCCTGATTATCCGGCGATCATCTATAGAGGGTGGATAACAAATCTCTTTCCGCTGAGCAACAGTCTCTTCCATTACTTTTACAATCGCCTGAATCAGATTCATATTATCTGAAATCCGACTGCTGTGTGAAACAGCTTCAACCCTGATCTTTCTATTATTAACAAAACCCAGGCTCACCCGATCACATCCAAGACATGTTGCAAGCTCCGTAACAAAAGAGATGCAGGCGCTGATGTAGCTTTTTTTGGAAAGGACGCCTGCCAGCAGATCAACAGAGGATTTGAGTCTTTCAAGAGAGCCCTTTACATTTTTCTCCTTTTCACGCCTGAGCATAACCTCCATCCAGGAGATCCCCCATTGAAGTTGTTCCATGGTATACTTCAGTTGATCTTCTGTTTCTGCAACTACTTCCAGTGCAACAAGTCCGCAAAATTCTTCACCCGTCATTATGGGATATGCCATACCATAACTGCGTATGGAAACGGGCAGAATGTTTTCAGTTTGATTGAGTTCAACCAGCATACCGCATTTTTCTTCCAGGACCCGCTCAGATATTTCAGTAAGTCTCTCAGGTTTCCCACCCTGTTCAGGCCACATTGCAGAAGGCGTATATGTTTCCTTTCCGTGATCAGCTAAAATAACAATCCCCTGCTTCACATTGGAAAGGATCGAACATTGAAGGGTCAGCCAGCAACGACTGAAATCATCTCTTTCATGTGCATAGATAAATTCTGACCACAACTGGCTGTCAATCCTGGGCCGAAATTTCATTTCTTCATCAATTTTGCTTTCACCCACAATCTATCCCATATTAAAAAAGTATTATCCCGCGGCGGCCTTTATGCCCAGTCAAATTCCGGGCCGGAATAAAAAAAGGACTTAACCCTGCCAGCCAAGTCCCTTTTCTATTAAAAAATATCATAACTGTGAAAACAGCAGAAGGTGATATCCTGGGGTTATTTCGGCATTTCAATCTTCAACTCACCGAAACGCGC
Organism: Deltaproteobacteria bacterium; assembly: GCA_016927455.1. GTDB lineage: Bacteria > Desulfobacterota > DSM-4660 > Desulfatiglandales > Desulfatiglandaceae > JAFGMQ01. The sequence goes on along the minus strand of JAFGMQ010000112.1, from coordinate 37,546 downwards.
CTCATATTCCCTTATAATGTTGTTCAAAAGCATGGACAGCCTTTTAGCGGCAAAAGGATTCAGGATTATTCGATCTGACAGCTGGACTGTCAGTTCAGGCTGACCCGTATACCAGCTCTGGTTTGTCCCGAAAAGCAGTGTAACCTCTTCCCTGGTGCTGGAGACATTGCATACATTGGCATATGTACTGGTCATTTTTGAATCATCCCAGCGCAAGGTCTGGGTTGCAACTTTTTCATCTTTCACATCTTTCTTTTCATCCTGTTTCTGGGCCATATATCCTCCTCATTTTTTACAACAGCCAAAATTTTAATAACTTCGAGTTTAAACCGGGTTAAAAGATCACAGTATCCCGATTTTAGTTTAAGTCTCTTTTCTTTTGAAAAGATAATTCTTTTCCTGCCTTCTTCTCCAGTTCTCAGTTACTCCATTTGATAAAATGTCGCAGTCTGTTTTTTCTGTCCAGTTTACTGAAACTGTCCCGGTCAATCAGGTTCCCATCACTGGATTTCTTTAAAGAGAACAATCCCCACCCAGTCAGACCTGCCACCATTTTTCCAACATCAATTTTCGGCGCAATCCTATCAGAGTTATTCCCTCTTTTCAAGTTGGTAAAACCTTCTCTTTCTTCACCAATATCAAACACACCATCGGTATCCCTTCTGGCCTGCAGCATCAACCTGTTGAGCCTGAGTTCTTCACCTTCAAGCTCAGCAGAACTGTTGATTACAGTACCATCGGGCAGTACCCTTATTATCCTGCCGTCAGGATATGTTGTAATTGAAGAACCGTCCGGATACCTGACTAATTTAATACCGTTCGGATAAAGAATGGTTACAATATTATCAAGCCCGATGATCCTCTCTGTACCCTCAGGTGATTCAACAATAACTGATCCGTCAGGCTCAATAATTCTTACCATTCCATTGGGATAGCTCTTTGCTATTGCACCGCCCGGCAAGACCCTGGTTACTATCTCTCTGTTTTCTTTTCCCGCAATCATTGTCTCCTGACTGTAATAAAGATCCTGACCAGAAGCTTCACCAGGTCCTGAGATAACCGGACTTGACGTTATGACTTCGGTTTCTTTATTCATAAACAGTGACCTGTCAGGCCCTGCTAAAGGAACCTGATCAGGAAGAGAGTATCTCTCCTGCGACATATAGCTTCCCGGTATCTGGCTGAAAGGCGGATAAATAGTGATAATCTTGAGATCCTCCAGAACAACTCTTCCGTATCTGGAGATAATGGAATCAGTGGGAAATTCGCCTTTAACAATATCTCTGCCCTCACCGCCAATCAGGATATCTGTGCCTTCTCCATCGTCAAGATAATCGGCTGCACCCAAGGCAGTCTTCCTTGTTTCGGCCACCACCGGCATACCATCGGCAAACCGGACAAATCCATTATCGCCTATAATGATATCACTACCCGCTCCGCTATCGATCGTATCTGATCCATTCCCGGCGATTACAATATCATTACCATCACCTGAGTATACAGTGTCATCTCCACCCTGTCCAGTGCTGCTGCTTTCAACTAAAGTTATGACTCCGGTCGCATCCATATTAAACGTACCTGAATCTCCAAGGAGAATGTCAGCACCTGTTCCGGTTGTTATTAGATCCGAACCCTGGCCACCTGTGGCAACATTGTTTCCATCTCCCAGATTCAGAGTATCGTCACCGCCAAGATTATCCAGCCTGGTTGTTATCTGAGTAATAATTCCTGCAGCAGTATATGCCATGGAACCGTGATCACCAACTACATAATCGGCTCCATATTCACCTGTTATTGTATCGCTTCCACCGCCGGCAATTACATAATTTTCACCCGCACCGGCATTGATTACATCATCTCCTGTAGTTGTATCACCGGCATCTGTGCTTTCGATAAATGTTACTATTCCAGATGTATACTCAATACTTCCATTATCACCGATTACCATGTCATCGCCATCACCGCCCCAAATATTATCTTCACCAGAGCCGCCGACAAGGATATCATCCCCGCCATTGCCCCGGATTAAATCATTTTCTCCGGTAACTGATTGATCTGATTCTACCTGAATAATGTTATGGGCGCTATCACGGGTTATTATCGCTTCGTCGCCAAACATAACATCGGTTCCCTGACCGCCTGCTAATGCGTCTGCACCCGAACCTCCGATCAGGACCAGTTCAGCGCCTGCCGGAGCATCTGAACCATCAATAACATCATTCCCGGTATCTCCATGTATCTCCAGGTGACCGGAAGTAACTGTTGCCTCGACAATGATTGTATCATCCCCATCATTTCCTGATATTGCAGTAACTGCATCATTTCTTATACTTTCAATGGATATTAAGTCTGATTCTGTTCCCATGATTATATTTATGCTGCCGTCAAATGTACCGCCGGTTGCTGTAAAATTTATTACAGCCGGCGCCATCCCGGATATACTTGTATCTGTGATTACCACATCCGTATCTGCGACAGTTGATCCTGCATCGCTTACATTAAGGGTATTATCTCCTGCTTCTCCGTCTATGTTCAGGATACCGTTAATATTATCCAGGTTTCCCATGTTTGCCGGGGCATCGGATGATATATTAATTATGTCATCCCCTTCGCCGGCATCCAGGCTGGTAACTGTACCGGCTGAAGTCCCCTGAAAATTGATAGTATCGCTCCCATTTCCAAGGCTTAGATTCAGATTTTCAATATTTATATACTGTACTTCTCCGTCTGTACCCATGTTAAAACCGGTAATAATGTCTTCGGTCACTGTTCCGGTAACGCCATCGACCTCTCCGGTAATATCCAGGCACAGAGAATCATTGCCTGATCCTCCATCAATATCAATAAATTCAAGAATATTCCTGATATTACCATCAACATTGCTGTCAGGGGAGGCATTGCTGCCTAAAAATATCGTATCATCCCCCTCTGCTGTGTTAATGATCGTCGGAGAAACCACATTTGTTATCGCTATCGTATCATTATCGATATTGCCGAATACCTGAACCGAAGCCCCTGTCGCCAGCCCGGACATTTGGAGGAGACCGCCGGTTCCGGGGTCACTGTTAAAATAGTCCAAATACAGCTCTACAACTTCTGCGGATTGCAGGGTTGCGCCGGCCTCAATAATAATGTCGTCACCGGAATACATTATAATTGAGCCAGTGGTGGAGATAACATTGCCCCCTGTCTGAACAGTCAGATTATCATTATCGGTGTTATCTTCTGTGGTGAGAATAATATTGCCAGCCTCAATCTGCTCTATTACGGTTATTGGGCTCCTCGCCGTTATAACCAGGCTGCCTTCAACCGTGATTCCATCTCCTTCAGTAACACCGCCAATAATCAGGTGCCCCTGGTTAACCAGCCATACGCTGCCATGGACAGCGCGTCCTTCAAGATGACCGATAGTGGTACTTATCCTGCTGGCCTCTGTCCCGATTTCCCCGTCAGCAAACAGCCACGCAGAACCGGATACAATATTATCTTCTTCATCAACCCTGGCGTTAAGGATTGATGCGCCACTCCCGATAAATGCGGTATAATCCATGCCTGTGGTTATCCTGTGGATACCCAGATCCCCATTTGTCTCGGTGAGATATGTATTTAAGGCGCTGCTGCTATTAAGGCTGCCGGCATCCGAGAAAGCACTGTCGATGTCCAGATCGTTTTCTGAAGCCCCGATGCCACCTATCAGTGCTTCAAGGGTGATATTGTTGCCTGTAATATCGGGGAACATTTCATCATCCCTGTCAATAATCGATACCGCGGCATGTAGACCAACATCACCGGAATAGGAGATAATCTCTCCAATGTTCATATTGCCGTTTGTCTCGGATATATTGATATCGTCTCCTGCATAGGCATTTAGGAGACCCTCCGGATAGAGATCTATTTCAAGGTAGTTTATGTCAGTTACATCCTTCGATCCTATGGCCATGCCTGCGTTCAGATTGAGTATTTTTGTCCTGACATTCAGGTAATTCCCGGTAAATGCATCCAGAATCGATCTATCAGCAAACAGGTCCACACGGTCAGGAGAAAACATGGTGTCAACGTACATATCTCCGTCAGTTTCATTGAGATAAACACCCTTCTTTCCACGGGCTGTAAGGCGTGCCTCAGGGTAGAGATCAAGTGTTACAGGGATCCCGTCAATACCAATGCTGCCGTTAGCAGCCTCGAGAATTATATTCCCCCCTGTAAAATTAATGGCAGAGGAGCCTTGAGAATCATAGATGCCGCCTCCTGTCTTGATACGAATTTCCCTTTCCATGTTGGTCAATGATGTTGACGAGGTTCCTGAGATTACCTCTCCGATATATATGTCGGTTTCTGATCCTATAAATATGAATGTTCCGGCCTTTATATCAACCTGGTAGGAATTCTCCTCCGCCCGGAATATCCGTATTTCACTTTGAGTAATGTTGATAATGCCTGTATCATCCGTCCCCGATGCGTTTTCCTTTGTATCAAACAGCTTGAAAGTAAAATCATCAACAACCCTGGCATAGCAGGTAACATCATCTGTTACACCCGGGATATCACTGATTTTGAATGTCCCATATTTACCAAAGTTGACAGCATCTCCGGTCAGGATACCGTGGGGTGTACCGAAGGTAATGGAATTATCAGCTGAATCGATCGTAATGATATCCTCAGGGTCGGCATTATTAATTGCTTCATTCTCAGCATCGGTCAAATTCGCTGGTGTACCGCCTTCACCCATATCACCAACAGAAGTAGCAATAGTAACAATTGTAATCTTACCACCGGACTGAATATCTATATCATCGCGCTGTGCAATCCTTGCATCGCTTTCAGTAATATCGATTGGGTTAATGACATTTTGAGCATCATCCGAACTTGCATAAAGCTTAATAGTGAACTCATCAACAACCCCTGCATAATAGGTAACACCATTGGTTACACCGGGGACATCACTTAAACCTATGGTGCCGCTGTTTCCGAATATAACCGGATCCCCGGCATTAAGATTGTGCAGATTACCAAAACTGATTGTATCGGTCTCAGCCTTGATTGAGATAAGGTCCTCTTTTTCTGCTGCCGCTATTGCGGCTTTGGCACGTCTGGTCTTCTCTACCTGATCGAGGTCCAGTGTATGAGTCCCCGCTGCCCCGCTGGGATCGATGTCAATCAGGTTCGTTCCGTCCTTGGCATCCTGTTCTGTGAGTGCAAGGCTAATCGTGCTATCACTGTTAACCCTGATAAAGTATGTCTTTCCATTTTCCAGGCCGGTTATTGCTGCCGGAGGAGAAGTTACATTGTTATAGACTACAGAAGTACCCGTACGGTAAAGATATCCGCTGACAGCAATGGAATTTGCAATATTGTCAACAGCAGAGGGATCGAATGAGATGCTCACATCCTCTACAATCTCCATATCGGTATTGGAATGGACAAGTATTTTCTGCTCGGTTAAATGCTCACCGATTGATCCTGAGATATCCATAACGATGTTTTTCCCGATAAGATTTGGATCTTCAACACGGATGTCCGTATCTGTGGTCTCCTTCAGCCATCCTATACCAATGGCATACCTCAGTTGATCCTCCGACCAGATGGAATTGGATGCGATGGCGTCAATATCCGAGAGTTCATGGCCTGTGTTTATAAGATTGTTAGCATCCGGATTTGGATTTATTGACGCTCCTGCAGCATCTATATCAATCGCAATACCGTTTGAAGCATCCTCCTCACTTTCTGCCAGTTGTATGGTGTAATTGTCTATTTTGATAATGTAATACAGCGTTCCGTCCGTAAGACCGTCAATAGCTGTACCGCCATTGACATTGTAGACAACGCCTGTCCCCGTTGAAAACAGATGAGGCCCAATGGTGATGGTATTGTTCACACTGTCAACTGCCGAAGCCGGGTCAAATTCCGGTTCATACCCCGGGTTCTTGGCATCCGGCATTCCATTCTGCCTGATCAGGTCATAGGTCCAGTCTGGATTATATGTATCCCCCAGAACGCTGTAGCGGTTATGCAGATCGTGGAATTCCTCGGTCCGTTTGTTCTGCTCCAGGTCAATTCTCGCATCATCCCAATTTAACTGACTTTTGTACATATCCCGTTCTTCAGCAGAGAAGACAATCTGATAGTCCGGATCATAATCAAGCATGCGGGTAAGGCTTGCATGCCCATCCGATGAAGCCGCCTCAATGTCTATGCCAATCCCGGCCAGGGCATTATCCCGGGAGGCTGCAAGACGGATGGTTGTTGCATCTACAACTATTGCATAATATGTAACATTGTCAGCAAGTTCACAGCTTCCTTCCGACCCGTCGATAACCCTATAAATAAGCGCGTCTCCGGTAGTAAATCCATGGTCCGTATCAAAGCTGATTTCCTCTGTAACTCCATCAACCTGTGTATGAAGATCAAAGACAAGTGAATTTCCGGTACGGTAATTCCAGTAGGTGTTGTATTCACGCGTCCTGATATCCTTATAGGCCTGCTGATTTTCATCACTGCCGCCGCCATCCAGCAGGTTCATGCCGTTCCAGAGATCAACCAGTTCCTCTTCTGTCCGGACATCAACACTCTCTATAGTATTGGCATCTATCAGGTCACCTGAATCTGTGGCAACATGAATATCTCCATCCAGGGATTCCATCGACACAACCCGCAGGTCCCCATCTGTTTCTCTTATATATATATCATCGAATGCCTTTGCTGTTACTTCACCCGACCTGTTATTTGCATCATAGATATTATCAATATTGGAATTGATTTTTATTTCAATTGCAGCATCACCTATACCGCCGCTGATTGAATTCAGGTTAATATTTTCACCGACAATCATTGAAGACCCGTTTTCGGCAACTATACCGCCGTCAGCAGTAATGTACACATCACCGCCACTTGAAATCACATTGCCTATTGTCAGCTTCTCTTCTATCTCACTTATGGCAATCAGACCCTGAGCTGTAGCATTAAATACCCCGCCAGAAAGATCCGTGCGAACGGGTTTGAGCGTACCACCCTCATCAAAATTGCCGATACTGCCGTTCGGTGCATTAAGGTTTATTTCTCCGGCAACAAACTGTTCGCTTCCATTATCATAAAGTGAACCTCCGCTTCTGATTATTGCCCTGTCCTTTTCCTGGTAAATAGAGCCTGCGCTCGAAGTAATGGTTGTTGTTCCCTGGGTATTTGTAATTACTGCATTAAGGTATATATCATTTACTGAGTTAACTGTTATGGTTCCCGAATCATCGCCTATGAATTCGATTCCGATTGGATAGTCAGCTTTTACACTGTGATAATCGTAGGTGACGCTGCCAACTGTGGTTTCCTGAACCAGATGATTATGCTCTGTTGAAAAAATCCACCATCCGCTTGTTGTAATCCATCTGGTCTGAGTCACATAAGTATTAACATCCAGGGGAACGAATTCATACTGATATCCCACGGTCGCCAGGGATTCATCAGCCGTGGTGTCATTGGGAAAGTTCCCATAGGGCAGCAATTCCTGCGGGGTGGCTTCATTATAAATATAATCGGCGTAGGGCTGCCCTTCGGCATAGGTAATACCCCAGAATGAACTGCTGACCCAGTATTCACGCTTGTAGGATGATTCGGATTGTCCTGTTACCCAGTAATACCGCTGACCCGGTTGAGCCTGATAGCCTGCAACACGGCTGTCGTTGATGACCACGTTGGACGTGATGTCATTATTATCCGTAATCTGTAAATTATTACCAATCCTTGTATAGGTTGTTATAAGAGGTTTATAAACATCAGCAGACGGATCGAGATCATAGGCAGTATCGGTAATTACCACTTTTCCCTCAATACCGTTGCCCAGACCTTGAATTTCCAGTCCTGTCTCGAGATTGGTTTCATTATTGAGCATGACTGATGTGTCAAGTTCCAGAGTTGTGTCGGTCGCATGAATAATCTGGTATTCACCATCATAGGACCCGTTCGATCTGGAAACCACGATAGTCATTCCATCACGATAACCTTCATCCAGCCAGCTCCCTGCATTCCTGCTGATAATGTCTGAAGTTCCATTATTGCTGAATGTAATCCAGTTTCCTGCAACTTCAAAGGGTGTAGATATGCTGCTTTCACCTGTCAGAGATGCCTGCGAGTTATCAATGTTTACCAGAATAAGGTCAGTTTCGGTAAAACCTGCAACCTTGTAAATATCAGTATTGGCTGAGCCTGTAATGCGGATATACTGATCAACATAGAAGCCGTCATCTATCCAGCTGCCTCCGCTGCGGGTAACTGTATCTCCTGCAATGGTAAGCCAGAGGCCACTGACAGTTAAAGATGATGTTGCTTCTGCTGCACCGCTTGCAGCCAGAATCTTATCTGAAGTCAGGATTAAAGTTTTGTCACCCACAGATTGGACTATGTAGACATCGTTTTCATCAACTGAATTATTTACTGAATATACGCCCTCTGCACCGCTGATGAGGATTTTCTGGCCTTCATAAAAGCCATCCTTCTGCCAGCTACCGTATTGTCGAGTGATACTGTTTTCGCCGCTATTAAAGCTTATTGTGTCATTTGCCTTAATCAGCCAGTCATTACCGGATACCCTCCAGGCGGCACCCGAAAGCAGCAGTTCCTTATCCTCTCCTGTCTTCAGATTCTGTATTGCAATATCCCATTCAGTCTGATTGTCTATTGTGATATTGCCGTAACCGTCCATGACCTTAAGCAGACCATCGGTATCAGTTGCGATAATGTGCCCTGTCAGTTTTATCAACCCGCCCTGGGTTTCTACATTATCAACTATCAACCTGTCAGTCGCGTAATCATATTGAACTTCAATATCGAGCGCCTTGCTGTCATCACCGATTAATGTGATCCATTCTGTTTTCTGGGAGTCCCTGAGAAATTGTATCTCCTCTGAAAGAGTCCTTCCGCTCTGGGTCATCATGCCGTTTGTCAGGGTCAATGAGTGTTCGGCTATACCGCTCTGTATTGGACCATTTATGTTGAGCACCCGCGCGGTAATAAAAACATTATTGCCCGCAATTGTGCTTCCATCCTGAGATACATGACCCTGCGAACTTCCCCATGACCCATCCCCGTTCTGGTTTATATAATTACCGCTGGAATCAATTTTATCAATTGCCTCATTACTTGCAGCAATACTGCTCCATGCTGTTTCAGGATCACTGCCGACATTATGGGTGTCAACTGCGATGATTACGTCCTTTCCAGCTTTTATCTCAACTGTTTTAGCCTGTATACTGACCCGGGTTGCCGGTTCGGTGGACTTGTCATCCTTGATAAATATACTGCCTTCCTTGTTATATATACGAACTGTGCCGTCACTGTTAAGAATTGTGGTTCCGACAATCTCTATATCTGGCGGCGGGGCAGTGGCCAGGTCCCCGGCCGGAGGGGGATTATACGTGTTTCGAATCTTGATCAGCGGATCCGGACTGCTCTTTGAAGTTGTAATGCTGCTGAAGCTTGCAACTCCCGAACTGTTACGCTGCTGAATGGTTTCATTATCGTATACACGGGCGCCATTGAAGGTTATATTTCCACCAACATTATTTATGGTAAGTTCATTATTTACCCGTAAATAGTATGGACTGTTGTTCTCAATACTTATTGTTGCATCACCCGGTGCATCAAGTTGACCGGTGCCCGTAAGATTGTCCCCTGTAATTATAATATCACCGGACTGTGCCACTATTTCCGGTGTTTCTATATATGTAACCATCATGGATTTTGGTCCATTTGGTGTCATCAGACCAAGTTCTTCCAGTTGATAGTTCAAATGATCGATCTGTGCATTTAACCCTGCCTCGGCCTCTGTCCCCTGAACCCCAAACTTCTGTTTTTCTGCCTCAAGGTCTTTTATTTCAGCGATGATATTTGCCGCAAGATCTTCCACGCTGATCGTGGGCATTGCGACACCTTCGCTTCTGCTGATAAGAGAAGTAACATCCCCTTCCTTTACAACCACTCCTGTTATTTTAACATTACCAATATTGGTTTCATCTTTTCCGAGAGACTGGCTGCCATCCAGCGTCATGGTATTCCCGGAGTCATTTATTGCGTAAATCCGGTATATACCGCTATTACCTGAGTCAACTGCACCACTGATAAAGATATACTGTCCGGGCTGAAAACCATCATCATACCAGTTCCCTTCATTCCGGGTTATTGCATTGGGTGTTGTTATATTACCTGATGAATAGATGCTGACAATTGTATTTCCCGGCAAGGTGACTCGATCCGTATGGGGTTTACTATAGACGATTTTTGCACCGGTGATTCCGGTTTCCCCTTTACCCAGCATATTGTTTGCATCCAGCGTCAGAACGGTTCCTGTATCATCAATATCAATAATACGATAGGTTCCGTTGTTTTCTGGATCGGCACCATCAATAACAATCTCCTGTCCGACTATGAATCTATCGGTAACCCAGCTGCCACTTGCGCGTGTTATGGTGTTATTCGTGGCAAATGTCAGGCTGGTGCCTTCAGTCATTGCTGCAACAATATCTTCAACCTGAGTATAGACTCCCAGCACCCCGACATTTTCAGAAGCTGTAAGAATTTCTCCATCAGTTCCCTGGAATCTATCTCCCTCCGGGGACAGGAATAGAGTATTGGCTGCTACATAGTTGATTTCATAGAGACCATCATTATTGCCGCCCTGTGTGCCCACTACCATTATGTGTTGACCCGCGTAAAACTCATAAGTGCTCCAGTCGGAGCCTGAAGTAATCGGATCTCCGGCAGCGTCCGTGAGAACGATACTGTCGCGTGTGGTGGCATCTCCCCTGACAAGCTTCATGTATGTACCATCAGGCGCCCTGAAGGTATTTACAGACTGGGTGTTTATTCTGGCAGGAGTGTTAATTTCCACACCGCTCTGAAGGTCGTAACCGCTACCAAGCACAAGGGTCTGCCCGCCGTTGATTATACTGCTTATAACATATCCGTTTCCGTCATCATTATTGTTGCTGGAATTCGTGATATAGATAGTCTGACCGCCATTGAATCCGTCGGTTGCCCATGATCCTACACTTCTATCGATTCTTGCATTATTGGTAACATAGTTAACATTTACGGTTGTCGACGCGTTTACGGTGACATTTGTGCCGGAAAGACCACCGTCGACCAGGTCTTCAACACCTATATTTTCTTCGATTGATATGACGTCATTTACAACAGATTTAATAGTATAGGTACCGTTATTGGCCGTTTCATCGGCGTTTGCGATGGTAATAGTATGACCTGCCTGGTAAGTGTTTGACCAGTCAACAGGATTACCGTTTACCGGGTTATATCGTTCAATCCGGGCATCATGATTAACTGTTGCCCTGAAGACTACATTCCCGGCAGTCGTTATACTCAGGGTGATGGTTGCACCATTATTATCTGTATCATTTTGAAGGAGAGGTGCATTTTCCAGTGTAATTGTATCACCTGCGACTGAAAGTATTGTATAGGTACCTGTATTTAAAGTTCCGGCATTGGTAAATGAAATATTCTGACCCGCCTTAAAAACATTCTGATCCCAGTCTCCGCCACTCCGTGTAATGGTTTGTGTGGCGGCAGTAAAGGTAAGGGTGGTGCCACTGGCGATGGCCACATCTTTTTCGACTGTTACACCATTTGTATCAACTGCATTCGTTAAACTGACTCCAGCATCAAGCCTGATCACTTCCTGATCTATGCTCTGGATCAGAAATCCAGTTACAGTGTTGTTTCCAGAACCATCAGCATCTGAAACTCTTATTGTATCGCCTGCCTGAAATCCGTAATCACCCCAATTCTGACCGCTCCATTCTATTTCTGAAGGATCCGTATACTGTGTTACGAATCGTACCCTGGCATTGAGACTGTCTATCTGAGTGCTTACATTCACACCGGTTGCAGGTCCTGGTGTGAATTCAACCTGATCGAGCATAATTTCACTCTCTGTAACTGATACGACATTATATGTGGTTCCGCCTATTGTTATATTGTCGGAAGTTGTCAAAAAGCCGTCCATGATCCAGCTGCCACCATCAGTCCTATGAAGAGAGGTCCTTCTATTGGTATAGGTCAGATCAGGCAGAGGTGTTCGATCCATACTGGCATAGGTTGCATTTTCTCTTACTGCCAGAACAACGATGCCGGCAGTAATGCCAGGTGCACTTTGTATTGACCCGTTCACTGTCAGGATATTTCCGGCTATATCCATTATTCTGTATGTTGCGTCATTGCCACTTCCTGCCCCGCTAACCCGTATGTATTGACCCTCCTTAAACCCGTCTACACTCCACTCAATACCGTCATTTCGGCTAATGGTGTTACTTGCAGCATTGAAATCCAGAGTGCCGGATGTAACAAGTTGAACCGGATTATTTGCAATATAGTTATCAACTACATATACTTTTGCCATATGGGTTCCGGTACCGACAAGATCGTCCTCCAGTACGATTTCAGAACCTGCGATAGTTTTTATCTGATATATACCGTCACTTCCGCTTGTACCATCTAAAACTATAAATTGACCTTCTTCAAAACCATCTGTTGACCAGCTTCCACCGTCTGTACGTAATATTGTGTCGCTGTCAGCATTAATGGTAATTTCAGGTTCGCCGTTACCCTGGTTACTGATGCTGATCGGGGCAAACTGCTCATCCGTATTGGCAATTTTAAGTGTCTGGATATTGTGGGCACTCGACCGGACATAACCGTCTATATTTATATTTCCTGAAGAATCCGAGCGGCTTGATGAAGTCTTGATATCAAGAGAGACCGGCTTGGCACCGAAAATTGAACCAAAGAAGTTTGCAATAGCGGCAAGCACTTCCCGGTACAGATCCTTTGCATTACCTTTACCTATTGCGTTTGTGCTTCCTTTTTGTGAATCTATATAGACATTTGTGTCGGACGCTACACTCGCTCCGCTCTGTATATCTATTAAATTGCTCTGTATCGCCTCACCATGTGCGTATGGATCGTTCTTGACAGGTAATGCAGTTTTATTCCAGAGATCAGTGTAGGCCTTCACATCAAGGTTGCTTCCTTCACCCACCTTCAGGCTGATATCCCCTTTGGCCTCAATTTCCGCACCATCTGCCAGGATCAGTTTACTGTTCGCGTGTACCGAGGCGAATGAATCGCCCTGGGCCGCACCTGCAACTCCGTATGTGCTTGCATTCGACTGGCTGAGTACATTGGCACTGCTGCGAACGGACAGGTCGATATCACCCACCGTGTTTCTAAGCAGAGCATCACCAATATATATATTGTTTGTGTTTACATGGTTTACTATCGTCGTCTTTGCCTTTGCCAGGGCAATTGCACCGCCGGAATCAAGTTTTGTCTTATCTGTTGCGTTAACCTGATTATTACTCAAGAAGTTTATGCCACCCGCACCGTTTACAATAAGTTTTGCACCATTTCCTACTGTAATTTCAGTCCTGTCAGTTATTACGGTACTGCTTGATGCCGCAGGTCCACCCGCGAGACCCCCTGAACCTGCTACCACATCATACCCTACCGTTATTTTGGAAATAATATTATTTGCATCCACATCAATGGCTCCGGCATTTATCTCTATCCCGGATCCGAAATCCATACTTACATCAGCCTCAACACTGTTAATAACAGTAGAACCGCTGGCACCCACCAAGGCCGCTGTTGTACTGTCTGAAGCAGCCCTGAAATTGGCTGTATGTTCTGACATGACCTTAAAATCGCCTGATACATCAACCTTTGTTCCGCTTCCGGTGCCCACATCAACTCTGGTACGACTATTGTTAATTGTCTTCCCTGTCGAGGCACTCCCGGCCACCAGGCCACCGCTTCCAGCTATAACATTTGCAAAGTTATCATCTGTTCCAACAGCATGAATATCCAGACTTTTTCCAGTTACAGTCACATTGCTTCCAAGGTAAGCCTCGGTCAGGGTATTGGATATTACGACAGCCTCGTTTGATCCTGCAGCAACTATCCCCCCTGATTTACCGCTGGCTGTTGCAGTCTGCTTTGCATTGAGGTCAGCATAAACAGTTGTTGTACCGGACATAGCAATAGTAGTTGAAAGGCCGCTCTCATCACCGATATAGGCGCTTACAGTACCTGAATCAACAGATTCACTGCTGGTTCCAACCGCACCAAAAAGCAGGCCTCCGGCAGACCCTTTGGCCGTTGCAGTGGCAGAATCACCATTCAGGACATCACGATTGGCCCTAATCTCGAAGTTATAGGGATCAGTTACTGAAGGCGCACTCTGTATTGTTGATCCGCCCGCGACATATGCAGAGACTGCCGGTGCAACATTAGTTTTGGCGTTTGAGGCCCCGACTGATCCGGTCAATGAAAGTGTAATACCCTTTGTATCCGCACTTGCCTTTACCCTGGACTGTGCCATAATACCGCCGCTACCGGTCAGTTTCACAACAACATTGGAACCGATATACGCGGTAATTGTCGGGGTAATCGTTGAAGTTACGCTGTTTTCTGTTCCTGCGCCAATACCGGCTGCCATGGCTGTTGCTTCTGATATTACGGAACTGTCAGAGATAGCCTGGACATTCAGATTATCAATGGATTTTCCATTTTCCGTACCGATCTCCACATGATCATCCACATACGCCATGGTAGAGCCGTTAATTGTGCCGCTCGCGATTGATGCACCACCCGAAACAATACCAAGTGTGGCGCCCAGCGTTTTACCTGTTGCCTTCTGGCCACTGTAAGCCTTGGCCAAAACTTCATCTGCATTGTCAATCCTGGTACTATCTGTTGAATTTCCTGTCATATAGGCAATTGTATCCGTACTGATAGTATTTGTCACTTTAGCGCCACCCAATGCCGCACCAATGGCTCCTGCAAGACTCAGGGAGAATGCATTTATTTCGGAGATATCTTTTGCTGTTACATTAACATCGTCTCCGGCCTCAATCACTGAGCCGTTTATAATGCCGGATAAAACAGTGCTGTCTATTTCATTTTCAGAAGAAGATGCATTGAGAGCAGTTCCGGCTGCCGCACCGATTCCCGCCGATACCGCAACAATCTTTGCACTTGAAACTGTTTCGACCAGGACATCACCTGTAGTCGCCGCAACAGAAGACCCGTCAATAGATGCATTGATTGTGTTGTTTATCTCATTATCAGAAACAGCCGCACTTCCAGCTACACCACCTGCCACTGCAATACTACCCGCAAAAGATATAATATTGGCACTCCTGTCATATTCCGTGTCATTAAGTGCCTTGGAACTTTTTACTTTTGCAGGTAAAAGCATATTGTCAAAATCTGCTGTCGGGAGTTCATCAGATGCATATACAGTTATGTCTCCACCTGCTGATGTCACTGTTGAATCATTAATGGAGGATGCAATCTGGTTGCCTATCTGGTTAAGGGTTACTGATGCGGCGCCCGAGGCCCCGCCTGCACCGCTCAGACCGGCGGCCAGAGATCTTATAGTAGCCGCTTCCCTGGAAATAACATTAATATCCAGGTCTGCCTCAACATTGGAGTCTTCCACTGATGCACTTATTGTATTTCCA
Source organism: Deltaproteobacteria bacterium (assembly GCA_016927455.1). GTDB lineage: Bacteria > Desulfobacterota > DSM-4660 > Desulfatiglandales > Desulfatiglandaceae > JAFGMQ01. The sequence goes on along the minus strand of JAFGMQ010000112.1, from coordinate 22,022 downwards.
ATATGATTTTCTGACAGGGCAGCCCCTGCTGCTGCTGCCCCTGAAGCGGATACCCCAACAGAAACCGAATCTATTGTAGAACTGTCTATTGAGGAAACATCGACAGTACCTGTTAAATCAACGTGGGAATTATTTATTTTCGAAGTAACTTCATTATTGATAATATTCCCCGATAACGAAATCTGCGCAGCAACCGCACCTGAAGCGGCAATACCACCAGTAAAGCTGTAAATATTCGAATCTGATAAAGATGAAATATCCAGGTTAGTCCCCTTTTCAAGGGTTGAACCTGAGAATCCGGTTGTTACGGTGTTAGTAATAGTATTAACTGCCCCTATAAAAGAAAGAGCTGCCCCTCCTGAAGCTGCTATGCTCAGACCAACAGAACGTATCATCGAATCATCTGTGGCATTGATAGAGAGTTCTCCTTCTGAATCCAGGACAGAGGTATCTGATACGACTGATTTCACAGTGTTTGTTATGGTATTTCCAAAGGCCACTGCACTGACTGCTGCAGCACCTGATCCGCCTACTCCTACCGAGATTGACGCTATACCTGCGCTTGAAACAGATTCTTCACTGATACTGACTGATAAAGATGTAACTTTAGATCCTGATATTTCTGTTGTGATTGAGTTGGTTATAACATTTCCTGTAAAGGCTCCGCTTACTGCCACACCTCCGGAACCTGCCACGCTCAGCATGAAGGCCATAATGTTGGCCCTTGGATCAAACGGGGAATCTTCGAGGGCATCTGCAAAAGACTCACGGGTATCAGCATCAACTATAAAGGAACCTATGGCATCCATAAGAGGTATCATGGATGGTGATTTTTCCTCTGCCTTTATACTGATATTTCCATCAGCCGTCACATTTGAGTTGTTTATTACTGAGGATGTATTGTTAGCTATTACATTACCCATGGCTGATATCTGTACGGCGCCACCTCCTGATCCTGACACCCCTATTGCAAGCGTGCGAATGATCGAGGAATTTGACGAATCCATTTCAAGGGTTGATCCTGAAAATAAATCGCTGTAGCTTATTTCAGTCTCAGTCGTGTTTGCTATAACATTTGCAGAGACAGCTGCCCCAACTGCACCGCCACCTGCTCCCGCCACACCGATGGCAAGGGTATTGATTTCCGATGTATCTGAGGCAGTGAGGTTTACTGCACCGGTCGTATCAATATCTGACCGATCGTTAACTTCTCCCGTAATAGCAGCCTTTGTTGTATTAGTAATAGTGTTACCAGTGAGAGAAAGGATCCCCGCTCCTGCGCCTGCTCCTGCCACACCAACACTCAGGCCAAGAATATCTGAATCATTCTCAGATGTCAGTTCCAGTTTTGAACCGCTGTTGACGGTTGATCCTCTAACCTCTGTTATCACCGAATTGGTAATAACATTTGCACCAATCAGGGCCCCTGCGGCTATACCGCCGGTGCCGGCGACACTTACTGCGGCAGACCTTATCTGGGAGGTGTCGTCCGCATTAAGAGTGATATCACCGCTATCGGAGCTGGTTGTAATACTTGAACCCCCTGTCACTTTTGAAGAGACCGTATTGGTAATGATATTTCCAAATCCAGTTGCATTGACTGCAACTGCACCGGAACCTGCCACACCAACTGTCAGGGCAAGGATGCCTGCCTTTGAGTCAGAATCAAGGTTAATAATCCCTGTATCCGAAACAACCTCTGAAGCATGTATCAATGTCTCAATGTTATTTGTAATTACATTTCCCGTGAATGCGCCGTTTACAGCCACACCGCCTGTACCGGCTACACTGACCATTAGAGATATTATATTTGCTGTCGGATCAATTGGGGAGCCTGACAGGGCATCTTTCAGATCCTGGACTGTGTCTTCATCTGTAATATATGAACCCACAGCATCCATAAAAGGAATCATGGATGGTGATTTATCTTCTGCCGAGAGGTTAATATTACCGGCTGCCTCCACGTCTGAACCGCTTATAACTGATGATGTCTCATTTGAGATAACATTACCCATTGCGGTTAACTGAACGGCAAACCCTCCTGAACCGGAAACCCCTATGGCAAGGGCGCGTATGATTGAAGAATTTGATGAGTCAAGTAAAAGGGTGGAACCTGTTATAATGTCGCTTTCGCTGATCTCTGTCTCAGCCTTGTTAATAATAATATTTGCTGCAAGGGCTGCGCCAACAGCCCCTCCTCCTGTGCCTGCCACACCAATAGCAAGCGTATTTATCTCCGATATATCGGACGCCGTGAGGTTTATTGCGCCATCTGTGTCAATATCCGACCTCACTCCCTCTTCTCCTGTAATAGCTGCCCTTGTTGTGTTGGTTATGGTGTTGGCAGTAAGTGAGAGCATGCCTGCCCCTGCACCTGAACCGGCCACGCCAACAGTGAGACCAAGTATATCCGAATCGTTTTCAGCAGAAAGATTAAGGTTTGAGCCGCTTTCCGCTGTTGAGCCTGATATCAGGGCTTCAATACTGTTTGTAATCACATTTGCTGCTATCAGCGCACCTACCGATACAGCACCCGACCCTGCCACGCTTACTCCGAGAGAACGTATCTGTGAACTATCCTTTGCGGTCAGGCCAATCAGATCATCTGCTTTTACGGTTGATTCGCCAGATATAATGGATTTGGTCCGGTTAGTTATCACATTTCCATAGCCTGTTGCATTCACTGCAACAGACCCTGAACCTGCAACCCCCACGGTAAGGCCAATAATGCCCGCCTTTGACAGTGCATCAAGGTCTATAGCCCCGCTAGTCGATTCAACATCAGACCCGCTGATTTCCGCTGTTACTGTATTGGCTATCAGATTTCCAACAAGTGCCGCATTTACCGCTACAGAACCTGAAGCCGCCACACTTACCATCACGGAAAGGATATTGGCGTCAAGGTCAATTGGCGTTCCATCAAGGGACTTTGTCAGGTCATCTGCCCTGTCCTCTGAAACGATCCAGTCAGGGATAAGGCTCGGGGCTATGTCCTTTGCAGTAATCGTCACATCCCCTGCTGCCGTGACTATTGATCCTTCGGAAATAGTGGATGAGACTGTATTTGTAACTGCATTTCCCATGGCCGTTACCTGGACAGCTACTGAACCTGAACCTGATACCCCTATCGCAAGGGTGCGGATTATGGCCGATGATTCAGAGGTGATATCAAGTGTGGAATCAGTCTCAAGGTCAGAACCTGTAACCGAACTCGCGATGGTATTGGCAACAACATTTGCGCCAATACCCACACCGACAGCAGTGCTTCCGCTTCCTGAAACACCAAAGGCAAGTGAATCTATGGTTGAACTGTCCTTAGCCGAGACGTCGACTGTACCGCCAGCATCAATATCAGTCCTGTGATTTACATTATTAATAACCTGATCGCTGATAACAGCCCTTGTGGTATTAGTAACTACATTGGCAGATAAAGACACAAGAACGGCAGTAGAACCGGAAGCCGCAACCCCTCCGGTAAATGCCATTATATCGGAATTTGCCAGAGCTTTAAGTTCAAGACTGTCTCCACTATCTACCTGAGAACCGGCAATTTCCGATGTTACGCTGTTAACAATCACATTGGCGCCGACAATTGCGCCTATGGCATTGCTGCCTGATGCAGCGATGCTTAACCCAAGGGATTTTATTGATGAATCATCTTCCGCCTTAATGGTTATATCATCAGCACTCCGAACAACCGAGCCGGATGATATCAAGGCCTCTGTCCTGTTTGTTATTACATTCCCAAAGCCTGTACCCTGAACAGCAAGGTCTCCTGATGCACCAACACCAACGGTTACTGCAAGGATACCTGCTTTTGAATAGGCATCCATGGAGACATCTGCCTCGGCATTAACTATTGTGTCAATGTCATCTACATCTACCCCGGCCCTTACAGTTGAGCTGCTGATCTCAGTCGCTATATTATTCGTGACCACATTACCCATCAGAGAAACGCCCACTGCCTTCTGACCACTTCCGGCGACACTTACATTTACTGCGAGGATGCTTGACTTAAGATCTATGGGTGACTCTTCAAGGGCTGTGTTCAGGTCCTCCTGAACGCCTTCATCGATCATCCAGGTGGGAATGATAAACCCTGCTTCATCCTTTGCAGAGAGATGCACATTGCCTTCTGCCGTAACTGTTGACCCTTCGTTTATCAAGGCCTTTACAGTATTTGCAACGCCGTTTCCAGAGGCGTTTATGGCCACGGCATTTTCACCTGAACCTGAAACCCCAATACCCAGTGACCTGATTATTGGCGATGATGTGGCTGTAAGAGACACATCTCCCTCTGAACCTACTGTTGAGCCGGATATTTCTGCCAGGACATTGTTTGTAATAACATTAACCGAGCCTGCTGCCCCTACCCCGGTCTTTCCTGCAGCCGCAACGGTAAATGCAATGGTGTTCAGGCTTGAACTGTCCGTTGCAGAGAGAGTTACATTCCCGCCGGCATTGACAGTGGTGATCTTTCCGGACTCACCCTCTATTACCGCACGCGTACCGGCCGTCAGGACAAATACCGCCAGGGATCCTGCTATCCCGTTTTCCTTTGAAATTCCAGCAGATACCGCTACAGATGTAATGTCTTCTGTTGATGCAGCACTTATTGTGACATCATTATCTGCGTTTACTGTTGCAGAATTGCCTATATATGCAGATGTATCCTTTACGATAACACCCACATCGAGCCCTATGCCTACGCCCGTTCCGCCAAAGGCAACAGCAAGACCTCCGGCACCATTAATTATTCTTGTCAGGCTTGTGGCATCAACAACAACACCCTGGTCTATACCGGCTACCAGTGCGGGGTCTGTATTGATCTGTACGCCATCCGCCACATAGGCTTGTGTATTCTGTATAATAACATCTACTATTGCAGATCCGCCCACGGCGGCCTTCCCTTCACTGCTGGTACTTACACCGCCCCCTGCTGCAATGGAGGACACCCCGAAACCCAGGGAGCCCATGCCGGGGATTTCAAAATTAACCGGTGTTATAGATGAATCGGAATTGATAAATATTTTTTCTGTTGCATCAGCATGGGTATTTTCTCCAATATAGGCGTCCGTATTCATGGTGATGATGTTAGCAGCTACGGCCACACCAACCCCGGCCTTTTTACCAACACCACCGCCCCCTGCGATATTTTGATGTGACGTGTCATTTTCCGCCTCGATATCAATATAATCAGATGAGGCAAGTGTCGCGTCATGCCCTGCTGAGGCTTCTGTATCCATAACCATAACGTTGATGCCTGCTGAACCTGCTACTCCGTTGTCTTTGCCGCCTCCCACTGCAAGTGCCCATACAGCAAAATCATTGGTTTTGTCTTCCGGTGTCACAGCCTGGACGGAAATCCCGTTTGCATCGATATTAGAGCTTGACCCTATGGTTGCACTGTTCGTTACTATTCCAACATTAAGCCCAACCGCAGCGCCCACACCCGTATCACTGTCAAAAGACAGGGCTGCACCTATCGCCTTTGTGTCAAGATCTGTCTCGCTCTCGGCCTTTACTTCCAGAGCTCCGCCTGCTTCAACATTAATCCCATCGGCTATTGATGCTTCATTATCGGATATCACCCAGTTTACTCCAATTGCTGCCGCCACTCCTACACTGCTTGATCCTGTTCCGTTTTCTCCGTTCTCATCACCGGTCTTTTCTGTTGCTTTATTATTTGCATTATCAAGGCTGTCGTTCGCCTTTGGCAGTGTTTTTGTACCGCCGGTTGCCGCATTTGCCTGGGCCTGGGCCTCGTCATCACTGTTTCTCGGAGCTGTCTCTCCTTCCTTTGTCTCATCTTCGCTCTTGTTGCCCTTTGCGCTGGCAGTGATATCCATCTTGCTGTATTGATCTGTAATCGCATCAATTGAAACAGCGCCTCCTGCCGAGATATCACGTTCTGCTGTCACAATTGTTGAATCGGTAATAATATTGATGCCGACCGCTGCTCCTACTGCCACCTTTTCTCCTGCAACAGACGCGTCTACGGTGGTTTTTGCCGTTCCCGTGTGACTGGCCTGCATATTTACTTTTCCTGTCACATCGATGGCGTCCCCGTCAGGTGTGCCGATGCTGGAACTCGTGTCATCATTGATATAAGCAACTGCTACGGCTGGGCTTACAGCTGTTCCACCAGCTGCACCGGCTTTGACAGTTGTAAATACCGAATGCCCTGACTCGGCATTAAGGGTAAGATCATGGCCGCCTGTAAGGACGGCAGTATCTTCGATCTCGGCCCGTGTGACATTGACCGGGAGTATATTCATTGCAACAGATGCGCCTACTCCCACCTTTCCGCCCGAGACCTTTGAAGCGGCATTTGCAGAATCATTTTCAATATTCTCTGCTGTTATTGAAATATCACCTGTACCGGTTTCTACTGATGCACCGCTTTTTATAACAGCTTCGGTATGATTTGTAATTATGTTCAGTGCCAGCGAACCGGCAACACCCACATTCGATGCACCGGCACCTGATGTTGCATCTGTATTAAAGCTATGACTCTTTTCAATGAGCTTCTGTTCGTCTCCTGTCGCACCGGCCATGAGATCTATTGTCTTACCATTCATGGCATCTTCAGGTATGGCTGCAAGTTTTACTGCAACAGGATTGACAATAGTAAATTTGTGATCAAAGAAGCTTATATTTTCTGCAGAGAATGTCAGGTCCTGTACCGCATCAGTATCCGGGTCCAGAAGTTTAATGCGGGTCGGGCTTGCTTCATCAACATCAACCTTGTAGGTTGCCCCGTCCTTCAGGCCGCCTATTGCTCCGCTGTTGAGAAAATTCCCCTTGGAATAAACAACCAGGTCTCCGTCCTTGAGAAAATGATCCGCACCCAGGTCTATCCAGTTTTCGGAGTAATCTATTGACCCGCCTATTTCATCAATATTGATCCCAACCTTCGCCATTCCATCTCTGAAGGTATTCAGTGCCTCCACACCCAGATCATCAATATTGTGCGGTATTATATTGAAGGACCGGGTATCATCCATAACAACATAATAGGTCTGTTCGCTGGTCAGACCTCCAATACTGTCACCGCCGCCATTATCATAGCCAATCATGTCTCCTGTCTGGAGGCCATGGTCTTCTCCCAGGTTAATACTGTCCCTTGTCTCTGAAATATTTGTCAGTTCAAAGGGTTTTTCGTCCGCGGTCATGTCCGCGTTTAGAACAAGCCCGTTTGACGTGACCTGGGCATCTTTACCTATGTGGGAGATATTTGTAACATCCGCATAGTTTATGGCTACTGCGGCACCAACTCCAACGCTTGTGTTTTCAGGATCTACAGCACTTCCGTCTGCCTTTGATGAGGCATCCGTATTGTTTGAAGAGGTAAGGGTCAGGGTTCCTCCGGATATCACCTGACCGTTGTCAGGAATATAGGCTGTTGCCTCACTCAATGTAATATTGACGCCAATGGCAGCTGCCACACTCACTCCGCCATCGGAGGTTTCTGCTGCAGGTGTTTCAGCAGCATCACCAGTCCCTTTTTTCCCAGTTTCTTCAGCCTTGTCGTCAGCCAGTTTTCTCTGATCACCAACTTTTTTATCCACATTTTCCGATGACCCACCTTCGCTGGATTCCCCCTCTGCGCCTTTAGCACTGGCCTTTGCTTCAGAAGATGAGGTTGATGTATTAACAGCTTCAAACTTCATATCACCAGCAGAATCTATAACCCTGTTTGTTGTGGCCAAAGTTCTGTCATTAACCACATTGAGTCCGAGAGCGATACCCACGGCAGCGCTGCCGCCTGAGGCTGATCCATCCGCCTTGGTTATGGTCTCTCCCTTATGGGTTGCTGAAGCTGCAAAATCTCCATCAATATCCAGAAGTTGACCGCTGCCTACCTCCGCTGTCATATCATTATTAGACACCGCTATACTGATGGCCCCGCCTATCCCTACTCCGCTTCCGCCTTTTGCCTCGCCTCCGGCAGTAGATGTGGTTGTGGCCTTTGTCTCGCTGTCAGCTGACAGACTTATATTGTTAACAGTTCCTTCGATGATCGCATTGTTTTCTATCCGGGCTGTTGATGTGTTGTTCGATATGTTAAGGCCTACCGATGCTCCTATCCCGAGTGAACCGCCATCACTTACCGGGGTTGCTTCTTCTCCTCCTACAGTTTTTAAGAGACTTCCGGTTATGACCGTTCCATCCGTATTTGATGTTGTTTTCTCTAGTCCAAGCTGGCTTCTTGTTTTGGATGAGTTAAGGGCCTCTACCTTGAAGCTTACCGCAGACCCCTCTGTTGTGTCTGTCCATATGGTCATGGTCTTTGTTGACCCAAACACAAGTTTACCGGCTACAAACTTCACATCTACTACTGCGGCATCAGCGGCCTTAAGCTGACCGGCAGCCACCATCTCAAGCCTTATAGCCTCTTTGATATCAGAAAGCCACTCGGCCTTCATCTCTGCATCTGTACCGGTATATGTCTTGTTAGCTACCGTGACATAAAATCGCTGGTTCTCGGTTCCTACCCTCAGGGCAAAGTTCAGTTCTTCTGATGTTGCTGATCCTGATGTTGGGGCAGTAACCGCTGTGCCGCCTTCCCGACGGTAAAACACCGGGTTTCCTGTCATGGTCACAGAGGTGGATTCTGAGCTCTCCCCTGTTGTTGCCGTTGTTTTATCGGTTAAAACAAACCGCTGTTTTGCCTCGTTAAACTCAGCAAACAGTTTTCCATTGTTCTCACTATCATTGTTTATCTTATCCAGTATCTCCTGGACCTTTGTTATACCGTTCAGGCTGACGCTTATGGTACTGCCGTCCCTGAGGGTAAACCTGATATCATCTGTGCCGGTTCCGGCAGGCTCAACAGACAACTGACCCTTTTCTGCGCCTATCACCGTGTCCTTTGTAATAAGGTCGGTATCGCCTGCTGCTGTAACTTTATTTTCCGGTGCAACCGCAGCACCCTTTGCTGTCGCAAGGACCGTGGACTCTGTAGCGCCTTCGGCTGTCAGGGTTACATCACCTTCATTGAGGGTTACTCTTGCACCGTCCTTTATCAGGGCATCGTTCCTGCTGTCCGCTATATTCAGAGCCAGAGACCCTGCTATCCCCACCTTGCCTCCGCTTGCCCCGGATATAGCCTCTGCCCCTATTTTCCCTGTAGTATCCCCCGACTCCTCTGTCTTCTTCGCCTCTATCGTCAGCCAGTCTGCGTTTATAGTACTATCTTCTCCAACATAGGCTTCATTTACCGCGCTTACAAGGTTGATCGCCACCGCAGCTCCTATACTTGTACCTCCGTCGCTCGTTGCGCTTCCGTCCGCCTTGGCTGTGGCATCGGTATTATTGCCGGATGATAAAGTAAGGAGTCCTCCTGATGTTATGATCAATCCATTACCGGGGATCTCGGCATCAGGGATACAGGCGCTGGCCGTGGATTCAGCAATATTTACTCCCACTGCCGCTGCAACACTTACCCCGCCACTACTTGTCTCTGCCGCAGGTGTATCTGCCGAGTCTCCTGTCCCCTTTGTTCCCCTCTCCTCAGCCTTTTTATCCGCAAGACCTCTTTCAGCACCGATCTTCTTATCAACTCCCTTATCATCAGGTGTATCGCTTTCCTCTTCAGCCCCGGACGCGCTTGCCTTTGATCCTGCCGAGCTCGCCGCTGCTGCATGTGCTGCGAACATAATATCCCCGCCAGCCGTTATGTTTCTTTCAGTTGTTGCTATTGTGCTGTCGTTTACTACGTTAAGTCCAAGCGCTACTCCTATGCCTGCGCTGGCTCCTCCGGCAGATCCGTCTGCTGAGGTGGTCGTACTGCCCTTATGGTTAGCTTCCTCACTCAGAGCTCCAGTCAGCGTCAGGTCTGTTCCTCTTCCGATTATCGTGCTCGTTTCGTTATTGGCTACGCTTATGGCTATGGCTCCGCCTACACCTACCCCGCTTCCCCCGCTCGCGGCTCCTCCTGCCTTCGCGGTTGTTACTACCGTATTATCAGATGTAGCCTTCAGGCTCAGGTCATTAGCCCCGGTTAATACCGATGTGCCCGCAAGTTGTGCTATGGTAGTCGTGTTTGCTATGTTAAGAGCTACTGATGCACCTACACCCACGCTCCCTGCTGTAGCGCCTTCATTTGCAGGCTGCGCTATAGCCCTGCTCTCTGTCGTGTTCTCAGCTGTAAGGCTTACATCCCCTCCGCCTGTTATCGTTACCTGCGCCCCGCTCTCTATCTCTGCCCGGCTCGTGGCATCCACCACATTTAAAGCAAGCGCACCAGCAACACCCACTGTGCCGCCATTTGCACCTGATATTGCCTCGGCGGATAACATACCAGACAGGGTCTCCTCTCCTGTCTTTTCAGCCATCCCGGCATTGACTTCCACATTACCGGCAGTAATTATACCCGTTCCACCCAGGTATGCTTCATTATTGATCTGCACAACGTTAATGGCGACCCCGGCTCCTACTCCAGCAGATGCTGACCCCACAGAACTTCCATCAGCCCTAACCGAAGAATCTGTATTATCCATGGAATTAACACTTAACATGCCGCTGGTTGTTACCACCTGGCTGCTGTCAATATACGCCCCTGTGTTACCTGTGAGAGTATTAACTGCTACAGCACCTGCTATGGTGACTGCCCCCTCGCTGGTCTCAGCATTATTATCGCTCAGGGTCTTTTCGGTCGCGGTTGATCCTTCAGTTTCTGATGCCCCGCCTGAGGTTGATTTGGCTGAAGTTGTTATGCGGTCCAGCTTGTTTGCATTTATTGATATGCTTCCTGCGGTTTCAACTGTTGACCCTTCACCCAGGTATGCCTCTGTGTCTCCTGTAATAGTTGCAACTGCGACACTTCCTCCGGCAGCAGTCTCCCCGCCGGCAGCGCCGTCTGCAATGGTTGTTACTGTCCTGTTGTTTGTTGCATTTATACTTATGGCTCCGCCCACGTTAAAGGCCGAGGTTCCGGTCACCCGGACAGCCGCTGATCCGGCAACTATGGATGTAGCTACAGATGCATCCGCAGAGATACTTCCATTCATGGATGCGAGGGACCGTGCTGTAGTTTCTGTCGTTGACGTGGCGTTGATGGTAACATCGCCTGTGCTCTCAAGGCGCGATGCCCCTGTTATAGAAACGATGGCATCAGAGGTTACATTGATCAGGGCAACATCCACGGGAAGGTTCAGTTCAAGGGATGCCTCTGCGGTTACACGCGATTCAGCACTTATATTTATATCGCTCCCGCGAAGTGTTGAATTATTTATTGTTATGTATGAGCTCGAATTACCAAATACACTGTTATCCTCTGATGTTACATCAAGACTGATTAAACCTGATCCTGTATCTATTGAGTTATTAACACTAATCGTCTCTGATTTTATACTAAGGTTCACGTTGGCAATCGCGAGTGAATCAGATATGGTGACCGAATCTGTTCCATCACCCCCAATTATCATTAAATCCTCGATACTGGTAATACTATTCAGAAGAATACTGTAGGTTGTCCCGTTTATGGTTATCCCGGAATCAGATATATCAATGGTATCATCGCCGGAAGTGCCTTGAATAATCAGTGTATCGTCTCCGCCAAGACCGTCTATAAGGTAATTGTCTCTCGTATTTGGTGCAACAGGTGCAGAACCGCCTGTGATAGACAGAGATTCAAAATCCACTGTGATAGTATCATCCCCTGTTGTTCCATCCACATTGATATCAGCAAGCAGGTGGGAATAGGCTGACATGTTTTGCCCGGTGAACAGGGGCATCGATTCTATAACACCGGTGCTGTACTCCAGCTCCCAGTCACCTCCCAGCTCCTGGCTTCCGCTGGCATCTGTAGACGCCGCCACATCCGCCCCTGTCTGTCTGCTCAGTTCTGTGATGAAGCTAATACCCAGTTCACCATCCGCTATATTGCAGCCATAAAGAAGGATATCCCCTTCTTCGGTAAGACTTTCCTGCCATGCACTGAGCGTCCCGGAATATTCTTCCAGACTGTCCCTGTCTATGATGCTGTTTCCAAGATGCATCATTCCGCCTGAACCATGAGAGATTACATGTATGGCACTTACCTGATCATACTGCCCGAGAATCTCTGTAATCTGTTCTATCCCGTCCCTGTCCGAATCAAGGACCATAATTTCATAGGATGGAGCTTTATAACCCTCATCTGAATTCATGCCCGTCGCCTTATGGCCGTCCTTATTTTCAGCGCTATCGGACACTTCAAATAATTTTTCTATCAGGGATTCGTAATCAGGGACTGATGAATCTATGATGACAATCTGACTCCCAATATCTTCCGAAAGGAGATATGAAAGCTGCGATGAAATATTTTCCTTTGATAGCACACCTTCATCAGCTTTAACAGATAGTGGAGGGACATCAGCGTGCTGAAAATCCGTACTGCCGGTATCTATAGAGAGGGTTTCCACGGTAAAAACAGGGACGGCATCTGCCATCAGGTCCTTTTGCTGCAAGTCCTGAGATGCTGCTATGGGGTCTGCCGAAAGAAGCAGGCGCTTTTCAAGAGTTTCAAAGAGCATCCTGCGTCTCTCCGGTCCCCTTTTACCGGAGGGTCTATTTGATAAGGACTTTAACTTATGGGCAATCTTTTTCAGTTGTGACATTTTGAGGATTACTCCTTATGAAATTCTTATATTGAATATAACCCGTTATTTTATTAAGAAATTGCTAGTCCAACCAGTCGTTGACAACAACGATATCATCCATCTTTAAAAGCCCGACTGCTTCTTTAAGCCTTAGACTATATATAATATATTCATACTGTGATTTTGCGTATTCCTGCTTTATCTGGTAAAGATCCCGTTCTGCATCTGTGACAGCAAGGCTCGAAAACAACCCTGATTTAAAGCCCTCTTTTTTCGCATCAAGTGCAATCTGGTTGGAAATCATTGCCTGTTTTAAAGCCTTGATATTTTCGATTGAGCTCTTAATACCGAGGAAAGCAACCTTGGATTTTCGGATTACTGTTCGGTTTTCCTTTTCAAGTTCCTCCCTGACTGCCTTTGCAAGCAGTCTGGCTTCACGTACCTTTGATGATGTAGAAAATCCGTTAAACAGAGGGACTTTCAATTCCACCAATCCCTCCCATTTCTCAATATCACTTCCCCCGCCATAAAGAGAGCCTCCCTGTTCATCCTGCTTCCACCTTCCTACGAGTGAAAGAGTCGGCAGATGCTCTGAACGCTGTTTGTCGATTTCCTGCCTGACAACATAAAGCTCTTTTTCTTTAACAAGGATGTCAAGATTCTGTTTTTTTGCAGCCAACACCCATTCCTCCATATCATCAGGTAGAGGTGTAATCAGGGGGATAATATCTCCGTCATATTTCTCTTCTTTTCGAGGAACAAGGCTGTTGAAAAGATTTCCCTGCGGCGGACTTGCAACCTGACTTTTTTCTGCTTCAGAAATACCGGCATCAACCTTTTCAGCGGGCAGGTAATAATAGGCATCTGTTTCAATTTCAGGGGATTTTATGCCTTTCAGAAAATCAATCCTTATGCCCGTCAATTCCGCCAGACCTTCGAGGGCGTCTTCAAGGCTGTGCTCTGCCCTTATCCTTTTAGTTATTATGGCTGCGAGTCTGGCCTTTGCGTCATGATAGTCTGTAATTGGGACCAGACCATTATCATACCGCTCCTTTGCAAGTCTATAATGCTGGCTGACTGCCTCTTCTTCGGATTTGCTGAATCTTAAAATATCCCTGGACTCAAGAACCTTTAGATATGCCTCGGTAACCCTCAGGATCAGGTCCTGTCCGGCAGCAACAAACTCAAGGTCAGCACGTTTTACTTCCTCTTCTGCCTGTGAAAGACCAATCACAGAGGAATATTTAAATATGGGCTGACGCAAAACAAGGTCAAAACCCTTGCTTGGATAACGTGCAATACTGTCTCCGTATATCTCAACTTCATTATCGAAAATTTCATGCTTGGAACGCTGATAATATGCCTCCAGACCAAGGACCGGCAGCATTTCGGAAAGGGCCTGGTCATATATTTCCAGAGATGCTTCATGCCTGAAAATCTCCTTCTGAAAAGTTGCATCATTTTTTAGTGCAAGTTTATAAATATCAACCAGATCATATGCATGTGCCGGCACAGAAAAGATCAAAAACATAAAATAGATAAAAAAAACATGAGCACATCTCCCCTTAAGAGATGATGAAAAATAAGGCGGAACAATTGAAATAGAAGAATACATATTAGACCCCTTCCTGTGGATACAAAGATATAAAAAACGTAATAGAATAGGAAGAACCGGGCAGGCGTAAATTCTTTTAACTGTTAGGTGCAGATTTTTTAATGAGCACCTTAATAAGCACCAGATAAATATAATAATGACAGGATTGAGAAATTAAAAAAAACGCTGCCGCATTGCTGCTTAGTTTTTTCTATTTAATTTTTATCTTATATATAATTTCAGTGAAAAAAAAAAGAATATTTTTCTAATTATTTTGAAAAGTTACAGGATGGAATGTCTGTATTTTGCCCTTTTATGCGTCATTATTTTCTTAAAGACAAAAAATTTGATCCAGGAGTATTGATGGTCTATGAATGATAATCATATCCCGGGTCGAAACCTCATGAAGTGCGAGTAATCGGGTTAATAATAACCAGGGGGAAATACCCGGGAAACCTTTTTTTTGGAAGCATTGGAAGCTTATTTTTACCCGATAAAAATTTCTACCCCCCGATGCTGGACATATGTCTTGTGCAGCTTCGGTGTCCGTAGTTACTCAGGTTATGCCGCTCCGGTTTTTCAGTGATAGCCTTTTCAATAAGTGCAAGTATTGATTCGTCGCCCGCGCCGTTTCTTAACAGGGGCATGACATCGATCTCGTTCTCTGAAAAAAGGCAACTCCTTAAATGACCGTCGGCTGTAAGCCGTAACCTGTTACATACGGCGCAGAAATGGTTGCTCAGGGCGCCTATAAGTCCGATCTCTCCCTTGGCGTTTTCGATTTTGTAACGCTGCGCCGGTCCGTCCAGATTATTTCTTCTTTGAACCGGGGAAAGAGGGCCTACATTTTGAAGCCGCTCATATATCTCAAGTATGGGCAGAAACTTTTCGGAGTTCCAGTTATTGCTCCCGCCGATGGGCATATGCTCGATAAAGCGGATATGATAGGGTTTTTCTAGAGTCAGTCTGCCGAAGTCTTCAATCTCATCATCATTAACACCCCTTATCGCGACAACATTTATCTTTACAGGTGAGAAACCAAGCCTTTCCGCCTCCTGGATACCTTCCCATACCTGTTTGAAATAATCCCTGCCTGTTATCTTTTTAAATTTTTCAGGTTTTAACGAATCAAGGCTGATATTAATGCGGTGAATCCCGCATTTCTTGATCTCCTCGGCATACTGCTTTAAAAGAACACCGTTTGTGGTCAGTGTTATCTCTTCCAGGCCTTCTATCTCACTCAGCCTTTTCAGAAACCCGGTAAACCCCTTGCGTACAAGTGGCTCCCCGCCCGTGATCCTGACCTTTTGTATTCCCCTGTATACTGATAGATTTACCATCCTGAGCATCTCCTCATAGCTGAGGATATTTTCATGGGGTAAAAATTCTATTCCTTCTTCAGGCATGCAATACATGCACCTTAGATTGCATCTGTCGGTTATTGAAAGCCTGAGGTAGTTAATCTTGCGGTTACTGCTGTCAACCATTATAATCTTGTTCATTTAATCACTTGCACCTGTCTAACATTAATACTGTTAAAAAATAAATACGAATATATTAAAACAAGGCCTTCTGCCTGTCATCCCGGACAGGGGCCGTCACCTGTTCATCCTCCAGGGGTTTAAGCCTTTCCTTTAAAAGATACCTTTCAAACATCCTGTTAAAATCTGTCCATGCGCCTTCATTTTTATCTTTTGTAATAAATCTTGCTATTCCGTTCATCTTGGCGTCGAGATCATCAATAAGATGAAGCACAAAGGCCTCAAGAAACTTGGGCCGTTTAGGAGAACCGAAATCATATTCACCATGGTGGCTCAGGATCATGTGTTTTAGATAAAGGGCTGTTTCCTGAGGGAAATTTTTAAGGCCTTTTAGCTTTTCCTCTAGCATGGAGACCCCCAGGACAAGATGACCCAGCAGGCGTCCTTCGTCAGAATAATCTATTGTCCGGCCATAGGAAAACTCATTTATTTTTCCTATATCGTGAAGAAACGCCCCTGTTATGAGAAGGTCTCCGTCCAGTTCAGGATACTGTTCATTCACAAGCACTGCGAGCCGACATACCGACAGCGTATGCTCAAGAAGACCACCTAAATAGCCATGGTGAAAATTCTTTGCTGCGGGAGACTCCTTGAATTTTTCAATAAACCTGTGATCCGAAATAAAGGAATTGACAAGATCACGCAGGCCGGCGTTTTTTATGTTCCTGATAATACCCTTTAGATCTCTCATCATGGCGGTTATATCACAGGGTGTGGTCTCAAGAAAGATGGCCGGGTCGTCTTCCTTTGAAAGAGATATATCGGACAATGTCAGTTGCACCTGATTACGGTATAATCCGGCCTTTCCTGACACCTCTATTATGTCTCCTTCCCTGAAAAGGGTGCCCAGTTCATCCGCCCTTTCCCATACCCTGGTCTCAATATCGCCTGTCCTGTCGGAAAGGATAAGGCTTAAAAAGGCGCCCCCATTTTTTGTCTGCCCTGTTCTCTTGGTTTTAACCAGGTACCGGTCATTAACGATGTCATCCTCTCTTATATCCTGTACCCACAGATGCGTTTTTATTCCTGAAGATCGGGGCATTCCCTCGTTAGTCATCAAAATTACCTTTCGGGCCTTTGTCTGACGACAATCCCGCTGCGCGTTTTTTTATCTTTTCGGTTGTCCACTCATCAGGATTTTCTATCCTCTGTGCCTTTGGTCCAGGGTTGTATGAACCCGAGTCGAGAATAGCCTTTATCCCCAGGGGCGCAGTATCCTTTGCGTTAAAGACGTTAACCAGAAGATCATATACAAAATTCTCTACGCCCTTTGACATCCTGTCCCGGATCGCTTTGCTCTGTCCGAGAATCTTGTTCTCAAAGGGAAGATTAAGTTTTTTATAGTCTCCGGCCTTTAATTCCTTTGATTTAGCATAGGCAACCATATCTTGCCACAGTGCGTCTGTCATTCCATCTGATGAGACTTTTACAAACTCCTTATTTTCATCCAGGAAGGCATTCCCGTATTCATTCACCTTGACGCCCCATGATATCATCTGCAATGCCGTGGCAACATTTGCCTTTGTTGTGGCTGTTTGTTCGGCTATACGCCTTAACCTGTCCGAGTTATTTCCTGATGTTCCGTGCTGGGCGCCTGAAATGCTGTAGGGTTCAAGCGCCTTGTGGATCTCGGCTGTAAGTTCCACCTGTATCCCCGCGTCGCTCGCCTCTATGCCGTGGGTAGTGCCGTTGTTAAGTGCTATCCAGTCGGGGAATATGCCATTTGCATTCAAACCCTGAATCAGGAATAAGGCCTCAGAAACCGTTGAAAGCCCCTCTTTGCCCTTTATCTCACCCACCTCAGTTTCATATCCTGCCCATTCGGGAATATATGGATTGAGGGCAAGATTTGCCAGAAGATTCTGGTCATCAGGAAGATGTGAAGCGTCAACGGCAATGGAAGTTATACCCGCGTCAAACATGCTGGGTATTTCGGTTTTTGCGGTTTCAATGTCTTTGTCGGATTTTATTCCATAATGGTCTGCATGGATCGCGACCGGAACAGTGATGCCGAGTTCATTACAGATATCATCGGCCAGCCTGGCGAGGTTCCAGAAATTTACAGCGCAATAGGCGCTCGCGCCGCCCTCTGACTTTGCAATCTCAAGGATAATTGCGGCATTCGCCTTCTGGGCCGCCATAAGAGCCCCTCTTACAACAGCCTGGTTTCTTCCGTTGGCTGCTATGGTCATTGCCTTTCCCTTTGCCCTTAAGGCCCGGTCAATAACCTTTCCGCTCACAATAAGGGCCTTTGAATTAGGAAACAGTGTTTTTATATTTGGCGGTCTGCCTATTTCAAGAGCCTTTTCAAAATCTTTGTTCTTATCAGCCATCTTCTCCTCCGAGGTTGGGTTTAAAATATTTTTTAATCAGCCGATTAATAACTTTGAAAAAAATATTTGATAAACTTTGAATATTGCTGAAAAAAGTTATTTAACCATCAATTGCCACAGTGTGTCAAGGGAGATAAATACGGCCTTAAAGTATAAAAGGATCTTATCAGGGAATGAACCTGCCGGAAAAAAAACGTATCAATACAAGGAGATGTATAACATCCTGCGCCTGTCATAATGCGGATATAAAATCTGTTAATTTTACTCGGCAGGGGGTGTAATATTTGATAACCCCTTTGCCTTGTCACGGTTTTTTGTCAGCTCAAAATTTTTGACAGATGTAATATCAACCCCGGTAAAATCAGCTCCTCTTATATCTGCACCCTCAAGATCCGCTCCATTCATTTTCGCGTTTGCCAGAACAGCATTCTTCAGGTTGCATCCTTTTAAAATTGCCCCTTCCAGTATTGCTCCGCTTAACTCTGAACCGGTTAAATTTGCGCCCTGAAAACTTGCATTCGTCAGGTCACACCCTGATAAAACAGCAAAACTCAGGTCGGCATAGCTGAAGTTCACCTCATTAAAATATGATCCTGAAAGCTGGGCCTTGTTCATTTTGATACCGCTCAGATTCGATCCTTTCAGGTCGGCATTTTTAAGCATGACACCATTTAGTGTCGCGTTGTTAAGATTTATATTTTTTAATATTGCCCCGTCTAACATGGCATTTGTCAAATCAGCTCCTTCCAGTTTAACATCCTCTATCTTTGCTCCGGTCAGGTTTGTATTTTTAAGGTTGGCCCTGCTCAGATCAGATCCTGTCAGGTCTACGGAAATCATGATTGCCCCGGTTAAAACAGCACCTGAAAGATCAGCCTTCTTTAAATCGGCATTACTCATTTTAGCGTCTTTAAACTCAATTCCAACAAAGCTTGAATCAGCGAGGACAGCATACTGGAGATCCGCGTTATTAAATTCGGAACTTCTGATAAAGGCGTTGCTCATATTGGCATAACTCAGGTCCGCGAAGTTAAGGTCTACCCTGTTCATTGTAATACCATTCATGTAGGCCCCGCCCATAAGGGCGTAATCCATCTTTGATGATTCGATATGGGCATAACTGAGGTTTGCCTTTGCAAGAACAGTTCCTCCTTTTTCCGAGCCTTTTATGTTTACATCATCCATCTTGGCTGTACTCAGATTAACATTGCTCATGTTGGCGTTCACAAGTTTTACATTCGAGAGGCAGGCCCCGTGCATATCCGCCCTGTTAAGATCCGCATTACTCATATCCGCATTTATTAAAGAAAAGCTCAGGTTTGTATTGTTCATTACTGTATTGCTCAGATCGCTGTTTCTGATTATTCCGTAACGGAGATTTGCGTCTGAAAGATCAGCCCCTGTCATAATGGTTGAAATAAGGGCCACACAGGTCATGTTCGCATTTCTTAAATCCGCCTTTGTGAAATTTGAGTTATCGGATTTTAACCCGGTCATCTCTGCGCCTTGCAGATTACATTCACTCAAATCCGTTGCTATCAAAAGGGAATCTGCAAGCCTGGATTTTTTAAGGGTTGCTTCGCTCAATGATGAGTTATGAAGAGAAATTTTGCTTAAATCAATCTCAGTCAAATCCAGTTTACTTAAATCTGAATTTCGGAAGACCCTGTTTTTCTTGAGGGTCTCTGTAACATCACTCACTGTTAATTGTGACGAATATGTTACCGATGCAGCAAAAAGAAGGGGGACATATACCATTGAAATAATATAGATGGATATAAAAACCTGTATCTTTTTTTTCATCTGCATCTCCTCAAAAATTATTTTGGCCCAATAAGATCGAAATCTTCATCCTTTTTGGGCTTGGGTTTGGGTTTTGAAACCGGCACCTTCTTTTCTTCTTCTTTTACCACAGGTTTGATCTCTTCTACAGGTTTGCTTTTTTGATTAAAGCCGATAATAAACTCTTCAGATAGCGGTTCTGCTGTCTTAAGCAGGTTTTCAGGAATAAATAACCTGTCCCCCGCCGACATCTTTTCATAATCCATATACGGGTTGGCGTCTGCAAGGGCTTCCCAGTTATTCTCATCCCCCGTGTACCATTTGGAGATAATAGGCAGTGTTTCTCCCGGGTATTTTACTGTATGGACATAGGGCGGCCTGTTTACAGTAACTGTAGGTTGATATTCTGTTTCTGTCTTTTTCGCGCCTATCAGGTTACATCCGCTGCAGACCAATAATGTAACACCTGATAATAAAAGGAGCAGACCTGATTTTTTAATCATAGTTGATATCCTTTTTTCTTTCTTTATTTTTTCAATGTCTCAAGCAGTTTTTTTGCGTTTTTGTTTTCAGGATTAACAGCTATTGCCTTTTCCAGATTCTTTATACATTCCTGAATATTCCCCATTTTTCTTTGAACAATCGCAAGATTATAGAGGGCTTCATCCAGAAATGGAGGAGACAGGGCGACAACCCGGGCAAACATCTCCTGTGCCTTATTATAGTCTTTTTTAATTGCGTATATATAGCCCATATTAAAAAAGGCGTTATGCATTTGAGGATCAAGTTCCGTAGCAGTCTGATATGAGGCAATTGCGCTGGTATAATCCTTCTGCTGAGTATATATGCGCCCCAATAAAAAATGGCCCTGTGAACTGCCGGGATTTATTTTTACCGCTTTCAGAAGCAACGCCTTTGCCCTCTCGGGCGTCTTCTCTAAAATGCCCGACGCCTGCCCGACTAAAGACTGAGCATACAATGCCGATACCCTTTCTCCGACATGAGGCTCAGTTGCCAGGATTTCCTCAAAGATGGCTGCAGCTTCGGAAAATTTTTCTGCCGTAAGAAGCGCAATCCCTTCCTTTAACCTGGGAGAATCGGTATCGGTTTGATAGGCCTGAGACAAATCGACCGAATCGGACGAATCCTGCACCGAAATGACATTTTCCTGGTCAGAGGCAGAGTGCATGTTATTGACAGGTTTGGAGATCGGTTTAGAAACAGGTCCGGATACTGGTCCGGAAGCCGATTCATTGCTGGAAACCTCAAAATGAAAATAATTAAATAAGGTATTAAGTAAAGGTTCAGGCTTTTTTATAATAACCAGCAATATAAATATTGAGGCAATCAGAAACAGCACATAAAATGCAAACTTTGGTATCAGCTTTTTCCTGTAGGGCAAAGCTGCCTCCGAAAGAAGCACTGTCTTGTCAGACATAATATCGGACATCTCGGATATATTCCGGGTGGTGCTTTTTTCGGTTCTTTCTGTTTCTTCGGCTTCGTCAGCTGGCCCTTCACCAAAAAGTTTATTCATAAACCGGGCAAGATTCCTGTAGGAAGGGATTATCGAAAGCCTGTGCATACACTTTTCAAGATCAGCCAGCATTTCCTCTGCCGACTGATAACGCTTTTCACGATCTTTCTCAAGTGCCCTGTCAATGATCCTGCAAAGATCCTTTGGAAGGTCCTTGTTTACTTCCTGGGCAGGTCTGTATTCCGATTCAAGAACCTTGCTGAAGACACCATAGGTATTCTCTCCATCGAACATCCTTTCATGGGTAACCATTTCATAGAGCAATATGCCCAAGGCGTAAATATCAGACCGGTGATCTATCTTTTCGGCCTTGGCCTGTTCAGGTGACATATATGTGATTTTGCCCTTGATGGAGCCGTACTGGGTTTTATTAACCTGGGTAGCCGCCTTGGCAATACCAAAATCTATGATCTTTACCTGACCGTCGTATGTTATAAAAACATTGTGAGGGCCTATATCCCTGTGAATAATATTAAGGGGTTTGCCCTGAAAATCCTTAAGTTTGTGGGCATAATCTAGCCCGGCGCAGACCTGAGTGGCAATGTAGAGCGCATTACCAAGGCTCAGCTGCATTCCTTTTTCTTTATACTGCTTTGTGACAATTTTGAGATCCTTACCGTACAGATATTCCATTGCAATATAGTATGT
>JAFGMQ010000111.1 GCA_016927455.1 Deltaproteobacteria bacterium | reverse complement strand
TGAGAAACAAGCGCAATGCCATGTTTGATAATCGATGAGAGTTCGTCTTCAACAAAAGGTTTAAAACGTTTTCTTATCTGTATTCGGGGCATAATTGTATCTTTGCCCTGCTCAAGTCCCATTATCATCTGGTTTCTCAGGTTTTCTTCTCCTACTGCCGGACTCTCCCAGTAGCTCTTATCAACTCTCCATGTTTTTATAATGTATATATCCTTAATTCCCATTGATGTTGCATGCTGTATTACCCTGTTTAAAACCTTGGGTCGGGGCATTGCAAGGATAAGTGTAAGAGGAAGAGGCAAAGGTGGAGGATCTTTTATTGCTACTTCAAGAACCAGTTTCTCTTCATTGACATCTATAACAACTCCTTCTCCCATGAGCCCGTTCAGTATTCCCACTCGAAGTGTGTCACCTGTGGAAGGTCTTATATATGTGAGAATATGCCTTAGCCTTCTGCCTGTTATTTGAGCATTTCCTTCATATATATCTTTTTTATCAAGTATAATCAGATTCATTACTTTCCCTGTATGTTGAATCATTATTTATTATATGAATTAATCTCTTCACAGATAATTATATTCATTCCGTGAGATATTTACATCTCCTGCGCTCTCATGATGGCTGATGGTTGAATCAGGTTATGGAAATATAACTGAAACAGGGAAGAAAATGAAAGGATTAATACAGGTTAAATGATGGAATATCACGTTTTTAATATTTTCTTTGACTTAAGAAGTTGAATTTTTTAGACTCCTCAAAATAAAGAATCTTATCAATAATCTGAATGCCTCACTTTTAAAAATTAGGAACCATATGTCTGAAGATTTCAAACCATGGACATGGAAGCCGCCTGAAAATTTTTCAGCCCTCGATTACAACGCATCCCGCCAGGACGGTCACGATAAAGTATCTGGCCAGGCAGTCTATACAAGGGATATAGATCTTCCGGGCATGCTGTATGCCAAGATACTTACATCGCCATACGCCAGCGCCAGGATTAAAAGTATGGATACGAGCAAAGCAGAGTCGCTCACAGGGGTTCGTGACATACTGAAGTTTGATGATCCCGATATTGTATATGAAAATACCACAGGCGGATATTGTTCCAGCAATTACAATATCCTGACTCTTCCCGGGACATCTGATTTTTATCAGCACCCTATGGGTGTAGCGGTGGTGGCTGACAGTGAAGAAATATGTGATTCCGCGCTCAGGCTTGTAGAAATAGAGTGGGAGGAAATGCCTTTTATTCTGGATATGGAAAAATCACTTAATCCTGACGCCCCCGGGATCATGCCTGATGTTTTGCGGTTGAATGAAAGCGCAAAGGCGCCTAATACTGTCCTGACAAAAACAACCGAGATCGGAGATTTGCAAAAAGGCTTTGCCGGGGCGGATAAGGTAATAGAGTATACCTTTACAAGAGGTCCAAATACAGTCGCAGGTGTTGAAGGAATGGCCTGCGTTGTACAGTGGAGAGGTGATTTCCTGGATATATGGCCACATCATGCGTCACATGCCGAGCAGATACTTTGTAATCCTAGCCTTTTCACCGTGGGGTTATCATTTGTTTCACTTGGATATGGGAGCATAGATGCCGATGTAACATCCCCGCCAAAGGACAGAAAAGATCCTCTTCTTCCTGTTTGTGAACCAAATAAAATAAATGTAACCGTGCCCTACCAGGGCGCCTGGTATGGAGGTATATCATGGCTCGGATATTCCACCGCATTTATACGCATGGCCGCGATACTCGCAAAGAGGGCGCAAAACCGGCCTGTGAAATTATTATATGATGAAAGCCATTTTTATCTTACAGGGGATGACGCCGCAACCTACAAGTGCAGGATAGGGGCAAAAAAAGATGGGACAATCACGGCCCTTGACTGGCATGTTACAGGGCCTGTAGGGGAACTGCATATTGATAAAACCCATGAGTGCACAAATATCCCCAACCTGCGCAATACCCAGGAATGGGCTTTGATCAATCATGGCCCTCATATCTGTTTCAGACACGGCACCCAGTGCTGTGTCCCGCATAACATGATGTTTGACCGGGTTGCCGCGGAATTCGGCCTGGACCCGACAGAGGTTGCCCTTAAAAACGACGGTTGCCAGGGATATGACTGGGACTGGATAACTCAATACCAGAAGGAAAATGGATTTCCGCAGAGGCACAGCCTTAAGGAGGTTATAGAAAAGGGCAAGAAGGCAATTGATTGGGACAAAAAATGGCATGGGCCGGGCGCCAAAAAACTTAAAAATGGGAGAATGCACGGACTGGGATTTGTCTATATTAACGAGTGGAGCTGGATGCCGGGAAGAGAGTTTGCCTGCCTGGTTCTTCGAAACGGGAAGCTTACTATCATCGGGATGCGCGCGGATTTTGGCGTGGATACAGAGTCGGCCTTTCGTTACTGTGTAGCAGCAGAGGCAGGGCTGAGATATGATGATATAGTGCTCCAGCAGCAGCGGTCCGACGCCAACACCTATCGTTTCTGGGTTCCGGGCGGAGCAATGGGGATAACCAGGAATACCCCTCAATTGATAGTCGCGGCCAGGGAGCTCAAGCAGAAGATTATCAACTATGCTGTGCGACCTCCATCCGCGCCGATGTTTCCTGGGGCCAAACCTGCCCAATCCGCGTTCCCCGGTAAAAAGGCCGAAG
The DNA here is from genome assembly GCA_016927455.1 of Deltaproteobacteria bacterium. Lineage (GTDB taxonomy): Bacteria > Desulfobacterota > DSM-4660 > Desulfatiglandales > Desulfatiglandaceae > JAFGMQ01. Next base: position 2,275 of record JAFGMQ010000111.1, on the reverse strand, counting down.
AACTTGATGTTAAAGATGGTTTTGTCTTTGAAAAGGCGAACCCGGCAAATAAAAAAAGTGTGAAAGAGGTGGCAGGTTCATTCTGGGGGATTGATCCGGCGATCATACACCCTGTTGTTCCCGGCGTATCAGGATTAACACTGAAGGGCAGGCCGCATCCACAGATGTATATAATGAGCAGGCAGGCCCACTTTATTGAAATAGAGGTGGATGTTGAGACAGGAGAAGTAATAGTCACCAATCTGGTGTGTGTTAATGATGTGGGGCATCTGTTCAACAGGCGGGGAGCGGAAGCACAGCAATATGGCGGCGCAATTATGGGACTGGGAAGAAGCGCAACCGAGGAAAAGATTTACTGCCCGAATACAGGTGTCGGATTAAACTTTGACAATATAAATTACCACATTGGTGCGATGAATGATTATCCTGAGATCGAGTGTATTCTTAATGAAAGTCACCTGGGGTATTCATCATACGGGGCCTGCGGCCTTGGAGAAGATACAGGCGCCTCTCTTTCAGGTATAACCGCTGGTGCGGTATATAATGCAACCGGGAAATGGGTTGCTGAATATCCCGTGACTCCGGAAAGGGTTCTAAAGGCACTTGGAAAGATTTGACAGAAATAAGGTGGGGTATAAAACCCCACCCTATGTTTCTTTGAGTTTTTCGTAGGGTGGCATTTTACATGCCACCTAAAATATTCAGTTGGGATTGTTGTAAACATTACTGCAAATGATGTGATAACAAGGATATAAAATGTCAGAAAAAAAAGGAAAAGAAGAAAAAACGAAAAAAGGGTTTGGTAATTTATCCCGAAGAGATTTTCTCAAGGATGCAGGCCTGGTCATAGGCGGCACTACAGTGGGTTCAATGGCCTTTACTTCAGGGGCTCAAGCGCAGCACAAGTCAGAAGCGGATAAAACTTCGGAGACACTGGCGCAGTGTTCAGAAGATACAATCACCATTGAATTGACAGTCAATGGCGGAAAGTACCGCTTAAGGGTAGAACCGAACTGGAGTCTGAGACAGCTTTTGAGGGACGAGACAGGTCTTACTTCGCCCAAAGACTGGTGCGGCGGGGTTGGAGCGTGTGGTTCATGCACAGTGATCATGAATGGAAGGCCTGTTCTATCATGTTTAACCCTGGCCTGCGAATGTGACGGGGCGGTAATTGAAACAGCAGAAGGGATTGCCAAAGAAAAACACCCGATTATTGACTCCTATATTAAATGGAATGCATTTCAATGCGGGTATTGCACGCCCGGCTTTGTAACTTCCGCCAAGGCCCTGTTAGACAGAAATCCTGATCCGACAGAGGCGGATGTCAGGGACGCGCTTGGCGGAAACCTGTGCAGGTGTGGTACATACCAGCAGCATCCCAAGGCTGTGCTTGAGGCTGCTCAGGTATTGAAGGGGGCAAAATCATGAAAACAATTAAAAGATTCAAACACGTAAATGCCGGAACAGTCGAAGAAGCCGCGTCAATATTAAAAGAAGGAAATGCATCCATCATAGCCGGCGGCACTGATATACTGGGGACAATGAGGTTTGAAATACTGCCAGACTATCCCGAAATCCTGGTAAACCTCAAGACCATTCCGGGCATGGATTATATTAAGGAAGAGGCTGGGATGCTGAAAATCGGGGCATTGACTCGACTTGAAGACATTGCAAAAAGCGGTGTGGTAAGAACCGGATATACTGCCCTTGCACAGGCAGCGCACAGGACCGCGTCTCCGCATATAAGAGAGATGGGAACAATCGGAGGAAATATCTGCCAGCTCACAAGGTGCTGGTACTTCAGGAACCCTGACAACAGGTTCAACTGCATACGAAAGGGCGGGAAAAAATGCTATGCAATCACCGGAGAAAACCGGTACCATTCTATATTCGGAGCTGTAAAGGGTTGCATGGCCGTAAATCCCAGTGACACGGCTCCCGCCCTTGTGGCATTGAACGCAAAGATCAAGACCAGTAAAAGATTGATAGATGCTCAGGATTTCTGGGATGCGGTTAAACCCGGCTCCACCATACTTGCTGCGGACGAGATTGTAACGGAGATACAGGTGCCCACACCTGCGAGGGGAGTCAGGAGTTCATTCATGAAATTTGCAATCCGCAGTTCCATTGATTTCCCCATTGTAAACTGCGCCGCGATGATAGGTAAAGGTAATGCGCGTATATGCCTGAATGCAGTGCACAACATGCCCTACCGGGTAGATTCGGCAGAAAGTCTGATAAAAGGGAAATCCATAAACGAGAAAAACGCGGACGC
>JAFGMQ010000110.1 GCA_016927455.1 Deltaproteobacteria bacterium | reverse complement strand
TTACCTCATGCCTGTAGGAGGCATCAGGATAGGCCATTCTAAACCAATCTTTTCCTGAGGGAATATCTGAAATTTCATACCCGGTAACCTCGGTGAACTTGGGGTTGATATAGCTGAATTTACCGTCTTTTTCTACAGTTACCAGACCAAAGGGTGCATTATCTGTCACGATGGAGAGCCTCTCTTTTTCCACTCTGTACTGCTCCTCCATCTTTCTACGCTGAATAAGGTTCCACAATCCTTCCAGGAGGAAGGAAATATCGATCTCATCCGATTCGGTGTAAGGTTCTTTCTTGTTGGCAAGGCCTGCAATTAAAACAGCACGGCCCCTTTCCACAACCGGGACGGCCATGAAACGCATGATGGGAAAATGACCCGCAGGATACCCTTTTTTGCAGGGATCAGGCTCTGGGCATGTATTTACGATAATTGTCATTTTCTGCCGTACAGCCTCGCCCCACAACCCGGCATCGCAAAAAGAGAAGACAGTTCGCCTGCCCTCTGCCAGGCAGTGTTCCTTGGTACTGCAGGACCACAGGCGGGTATCCATGATGGTTTCATCTTCTTTGACAAAGCTGACAAAGGCAAGTTCACTGGCGCTGGTATTCCGGCATTCCTCCACGACGAAATCTATTATCCTGTCGAGCGGAACGTCTTTCATCCGGTAGAATTTGAGAAGCTCTTTGAGCCTTAGTTCTGTTGGCCTGTCAGCCATGTATGGCTCCGTATAAAACAGTTTGAATACCAAATGTACGGCATCCCTGTGTCAGGGATATTTATCGAGGACTTCCTGAGCAATGGATAGCTTCATTACTCTTTATCTTACGGGTGTTATATTGTAATCATTATCCTGTTTTGTTTTCAAGCATAAATGGTAAATGCCTTAAAAAGCCTTGCCATCTAATGATGCCTGTGATATTTTTTTTAGTATTGCAGTGCATGCAGAACTCACTTGCATAATATCTTTACCTTATAACCTCACATTACATATTTCAAATGTTGCGTTTGAACGCCAAAAGCTACGCTTATTCCCTCGCGAAGCTTCCGGCGTCAATTGAAATTGGTCATAGTACTGTTTTAGAACCAGTAAACATCATAATTCAAAGCAAAGGAGGGCCTATGGCAGAAGAACTGAAGGTTGGTTGTGCTCGACCCACGGGAGGGCCGGTAGGAGAAACTGTCCCTGAAGAAACCCATGAAAAAGTTTATGAAAAAAAGGAGGTCACAAGCATGATACAAGTCGGTAAAAAGGCACCTGACTTTACTGCACCAGGTTATCAAAAGGGCAAATTTATTAGCATAAAATTATCAGATTACATGGGGAAATGGGTTGTACTGTGTTTTTATCCGGGTGATTTCACATTTGTCTGAGCAACGGAAATATCAGCAGTTGCTGTAAAGTACCCTGAATTTCAGAAGCTCGGAGTTGAAATTTTATCAGTGAGCATTGACAGCATATTCGTACATAAAATGTGGAATGACCATGAACTGTCCAAAATGGTGGACGGAGGTGTTCCTTTTGCCATGCTTTCAGACGCCGGCGGCAGAGTAGGAAAGATATATGGTATTTATGATGAGGACGCAGGCGTTGAAAACCGCGGAAGATTTCTTATTGATCCTGATGGAATCATTCTGGGATATGAAGTCTTAACACCGCCGGCGGGAAGAAATATCAGCGAAACGCTCAGGCAGATCCAGGCCTATCAGCTTATAAGAGCATCAAAGGGAACAGAAGCAACTCCTTCGGGCTGGAGACCGGGCAAGAAGACCCTTAAACCGGGGCCTGAACTGGTCGGCAATGTATGGAAAGAATGGAAACCTGAAATGGCATTTGACTAAATATAAACAGCAGTTAAAGGGCATGGACACCGGCTCCGGAAAACCATAATTTCTAAGACAATAATGGAATTTGTCGCTTTGGTTTTAATCCTTTTTCAAGGTCTTCCGGCGCCGGCTAATACTGACATCAATATAACATCTTATCAAGGAATGTGTTCATAAGATTATGAGAATAAGGATTTCAGCAAATGGCATATTATGAGGAGTTTTTTTCCTGCCGGAATTTATAGAATATTCATTCATTCCCATATTGCCCTCCCCTGCCCTCTGCCGCAGCTGAGCCTCTTTCAAATCCCGCATCAAAAAGCCTTAAATTGATCTCCCTCAGCCGGCTTGAGGTTATCTTCCCGACAGTGCCTCTTATCTCTTCATGGCTCAGCGGCCCGTCTCCGAAGGCTGCAAAAAATCCCAGAAGTGCCAGATTCAGGGACATTGGAGCACCAATCTCCATCGCGAGTTCTCCGGCATCAACAGATCGAAACCTGATACCCTTTTTTTCAAAGAAGGGCACAAGGCCCTCCCTCGGGAATCTCCTGCTGTCTGCGTTCACATAAAACCCGGCACCTTCCGCAAGAAAAGGAAGGTTCCTGTATCCTTCATTCTCTTCCAGGGCCATAACCAGGTGGGCTGTACCCTCCTGAACCAGTGAGCCTTTGACATCGCCTATCCTCAAATGTGATACCACAGAACCGCCACGCTGAGCCATTCCGTGTGTCTCAGCACACATCAGATTAAGACCCCTGTCAAGCGCAGCCTCAGCCAGTACCCTGGTCATAAACAGAATCCCCTGGCCTCCAAGACCGCAAAGCACGATGTTTGTTGTTCCCATCACAGTTCTTTCACCTCCACGATCGCATTCTGTGGACAGACCTGGATGCACAGGCCGCAATCAGCGCATATCGCCCTGTTGACATTGACCCTGCCCAGATCATCATCATAGTAAAGTGCAGGGCATTCAAAACGCTCCAGGCAGAAACTGCAAGAAGTGCAGTCATCGGTCACACGGACCCTGATTCTTTCCGGAATAGCATTTTCACGGTTATTGATAACGCATGGGTGACGTGCAATGATCACGGCAATGCCGCCATCTTCAGCCTCGGTATAGGCAAAAGCCTTTTTAAGAGTATCATTCATGCCCTTCAGGTCATAGGGATCAACCACCTCTACAAAATCGACGCCGCAGCCTTTTGTAACACGCTCAAGAGAAATGGGTCTTGCCTCCGTTCCGTCGGCCCTTATGCCAATACCTGGTGTAGGCTGCATGCCCGTCATGGCAGTTATCTCATTGTCCAGTATAACGAGTACAAACCGGGCATTATTATATACTGCATTCAAAAGACCTGCTGTTCCTGAATGAAAGAATGTCGAGTCTCCTATTGTTGCTACAATGGGCTGTTTCTTTTCATCCTGTGAAAACGCATGGTAAAAGCCCGAGGCCATAGTAATGGCGGCTCCCATATCCAGGCATGTGTCAACACCCCCCAGATTCAGTCCCAGTGTATAGCACCCTATATCGGATGTGAATATGGCCTTTGGACTCGCCTTGCGAATAGCGTAAAAAGAAGCCCTGTGAGGGCATCCAGGGCACAGGCTGGGCCTTCTCACAGGCAGTCCGAGCCCATTAACGAGTTCTTTGACATCACGGTCTTCCTTCTTTAAAAAGGGTTTCAGACCCAGATCCTTCAAAACCCTTCTCATAATTCCGTATATTACCTCCGGGACCAGCTCTCCCTGTTCGGGCACATGGCCTGTAAGCCTTCCCATGACCTTGTTTCTGTCCCTTAGAAGGTATTCTATAAGGGCATCCGTCTCTTCAATTACGAGCAGTTTGTCGCAGGCCGATGCAAACTCATCGGCCAGTGCATCCGGAAAAGGGAAAGGTGTGCCGATCTTCAGCAGAGGGATATCATCTCTTCCCTCTTCCGCAAGTATATCCCTGATCACCGCACTTGGAACCCCTCCTGCAACGATGCCCAGGGTATAATGACTTCCCTGCTCAAGATTATGAAAATTAAACTGGCGAGCTGACGAAAATCTTTCACCGATCTGTTTTAGTTTCAGGTTCAATTCGCCGTGAAGTTTGAGCCGGAATTTGGGGGTGGCAGCCCATCTCGAAGGATTCTTTTCAAAAGAGGCCTTTTGCTCACTTATTTTGATCGGTCCGGGGCTGATATTTTGCCTTGCATGGCATACGCGGATTGCAGGCCTTAAGACAACAGGAATCTGAAATTCTTCGGACAAATCCATCCCGAATTTTACCATCTCCCTTGCTTCCTGCGGGTCAGCCGGGTCAAGAACAGGAACCTTGGCCAGCCTTGCCATGAATCGTGTATCCTGTTCAGTCTGCGAGGAATGGGGCCCTGGATCATCGCACGATATGATCAAAAGCCCTCCGATATTGCCGATATAGGCTGCACTCATGAGGCTGTCCGCCGCCACATTCAATCCCACCTGCTTCATGCAGCAGGCAGAGCGCTTGCCTGCAACTGCCGCAGCAAAGGCGTTGTCAAGGGCCACCTTTTCGTTGGTAGACCATTCAATATATGTGTTAAGCCCTTCGGCCTTCACCCTTCGTACTACCTCGGGGAGGATCTCGGAACTCGGTGTCCCTGGATAGGATGTCAATATCCGGCACCCCGATTCCACTAAACCCATGGCAATGGCCCCGTTTCCCAGCACTATTTCTTCGCGTTCCATATGGATGTCTCCGGCGGATTGAACAATAAATAAGATTGTGAGTGATCGGTTATTGGTTATTGATTATCAGTTATTGCCCATCACCCATAACCTCTTACCCATAACCCGGGTTTAAAACCCTTGTAAAGTTTTCTGGAATCGCAGTATACAAGTTAAATCCCCTCTTGAAAAGTTAAAATCAGAAAAATGATGACCCTCAGGTGATTCTATCATGAGCCTGTCAAAGGACATCCTTTGAACCTGGAGGCTTTT
>JAFGMQ010000109.1 GCA_016927455.1 Deltaproteobacteria bacterium | reverse complement strand
GCATATAACCCTTATACCCCTTGCAGGTCATCTTCGCCGTTTCTTTCTCCGACTCAATCCCTGTCGCATCAATATCCAGAGTATAACCTTTCTCCTTTTCCTTCTTCAGCCCATGTTTCAATATTCATCGATTTTCCGCTCCAAAACCTTCAAGTCCCCCATTGGTCATACTCCGCCTCAACCAGTTGCCCGTTGCATCCGTCGAGGGTATTCTTCATTTCCAGCTTGAAAGGAAGCACAGTTTGTTTTATCATATATTTTCCCCTCGCAGGTTCAGGTTGCTTTGTTTTAGAACAATATATATCTACCTGATTCAACGAGGTTTTTCAATCATTTTGATAATCAATAATACCTTCAATTACGGATCTTGGGAATTTTCTTGCCTTTAGATAAAATTAATGCTAATAGATCAAAATGTAAGAATTTTCTGTTTCTTACATTAACTCGCTAACCCCACAGCTCCTTGTTACACAAACGATATTCCCAAGCTAAGGGGGAATGCGCTTTTAGTGCTTTTTCATGAAGTTTAGGGGTTAATCTTAATCCCCTGAGTTAAGCCCATCCAGGGCACACCACCTCTGCGTCGCTCACAAATTGAAACAGCCGAGTGGCATTTCAAAATGATCATGTACGACGTTATTTGCGATGTGGAAAACCATAATTAGTAGAAAAAGGAGAGCAGGATGAAGATTTATGTTGGAAATCTGTCGTACGAGGTCAATGAAGAAGATCTGAAGAACGCGTTCGAGCAGTTCGGACAGGTGGAGTCAGTTTCCGTTATTAAAGACAAATACAGCGGCAGATCAAAAGGATTCGGTTTTGTTGAGTTGCCCTCTCAAGCTGAAGCGCAGTCTGCGATTGAAGGGCTGAACGGCAAGGAACTGAAAGGAAGAGCCCTTAATGTAAACGAGGCTCGTCCCCGCACAGAAGGACAGGGAGGCGGCAGAAGAGGCAGCTATGGTGGCGGCAGAGGCGGCTTTGGTGGCGCCGGCGGCGCGGGTGGCGCGAGAGGTGGTGGAAGAGGCGGAAGCAGAGGCAGCTATGGTGGCGGCAGAGGCGGCCGGGGATAGAATCTGAGAAATAACGTGAATGTTAAAAAAGCCCTTACTTTAACCTGCACTTCTTAAGCAGATGTGGGGGCTTTTATTTTTGGCCTGATCAAGACCAGATAGTCTGCCCCCCAAGTTTTGGCTGTTTACTCCTCCGGCTCCAGATGTACCACAACGTCCAGTACTGCCGGACCTCTTTCTACAAGGGCATGCTTTACATTTTCCGAAATCTGGTGCCCTTCCCTTACGCTCATATCTGCATCGACGAGAATATGCAGATCAACAAAAAGATATGAACCATACTTTCGTGTGCGTATGGCATGAACTCCCTTTACGCCCTCTTCATCAAGCGATATCTGCCTGATTTGCCCATGTTCCTTGAGTGTTGCTCCGCAGTCAACAAGCTCTGATAATGACGGTTTTATAATATCCCAGGCCACCTTCAGAATGAAAAGAGAAACGATCATGGCTCCCAGGTGGTCAATAAACGCCCATTCAGGAATCCATGTCGATACGGAAACAGCAATCAGTGCGGGAACAGAACTCAAGGCATCAGACCTGTGATGCCAGGCGTTGGCAATCAGCGCTGACGATTTGACTCGTCCACCGACCTTAATGGTAAATTGATATATTATTTCCTTCAAAATAATTGAAATCAAAGGGCCGGTTACCGCAATCCAGGCAGTCTGTCTCAGGTGATATTCACGTATGGTTGCCAGTGCCCTGTACCCGATTCCGATTGCGGCTCCTGTCAGTATAACTCCGATAACAACGGTAATCACAGCCTCGATTTTTCGATGGCCGTACGGGTGGTTCTTGTCAGGCGGAGCAGACCAGTAATCGACCCCGAAGAGAACTGCCAGATCTGTTGATACATCTGAAATACTGTGAAACGCATCGGCGATTACAGCCTGACTGCATCCAAGTGTCCCTACAAGGAATTTAAATCCGGACAGCATAAGGTTTGTTATCAGGCCAAGCCATGTAATTAACTTGATTTCCCGGGCATCTCCATTTATTTCCGGTTTTGAATCCAGGGTCTCATTTTTCAGTTTTTTTCCCATGTAATACATTTCGATTATCCAATTTCCCGACTTTCTGAACTTGCAGACCGATCCTGTTATTGCAGGCTGATAAAGCCTTAAACTGCTTTCAAAGCATAACCAGTAGAACAGATAAAATCAATATGTCAGAGTATTCGACCACACTTTTGAAGGCTGAACCATTGTTGTTTTTTATCTAATTACTGTTACCTGTTTCTTCCTGGTTTCTGTATTTGAGGAAAAAAGAAAGTAAAAACCCTGCGATGATAAGGACTCCGACAATGGATAAGCCCATATCGAAAGCGCCAGCGTCTCCCATAATACCGATTATGACAGGAATGATACCTCCGCCGAAAAGAAAGGCTGCCGGTATGGTCATGGAGACTGCAACATTTCTGATACTTGACGGTCCAATCAATGAAAGGAGTGCAAAGGCCGGAGGAAAGAAACACACGGCAATCACAGGCTGAAGAAATACAATGGCAACCATGTATTTACTTGATAAAAGCCCTAAAAGCAGGGTCATTAATCCTGTAATCAGTAGCACTGCACCGATAGTAAGTTTGGGGCCAAGGCGATCGGTAGCCCATCCGGACAGGAATGCCATCCACAACCCTGAGATTCGCGAGAGTGACAGAAGGGTATTAGTCCAGTTTCTGTCAAATCCGTGTTCTGAAGTCAGATAAAGGGGAAGCATGGTATATACGCCGAGAGTACCTGATATTCCCAGGCCGAAAAGTAATATCATAAGCCAGAAGGATGGAATCATGAAAAGGGTCTTTAAAGAGCTGAAACCCGGCGGCTGGCCGTGCAGCTTTTCACCCCTGCCCCAGTGGAAAAATGCTATGCCCAGTAACAGAGAAATGATACCCAGAAATCTGAGGGCAACTCTCCATGAAAAAAAGGAAAGAAAGGCTTCCGAAATCAGGGGGGCCACAACAAAACTCAAATTGGGAGCCAATTCATGGAATGCAATAGCCTTTCCCCAGTGCTTTGAGCTTATGATCGAGGTCAGGGCTGCAATGCCGGAGGGCAGATAAAGGCCCGCCCCCATTCCAAGACACAGGAGACCCAGCCGCATACCCCACAAATTGTCACATGAAGAAATACCGAAAAGTGACAAGCCAAGGATCATTGCTGAGGCCGCAATTGTTTTCTTATGGGTCAGAATGGAAGAAACGAATCCTGAGCTGATAAGAGCAACAAAATACCCTATTGAAATTACAAGAAAAAGGGAACCGGCATCTGCATGGGAGATAGCTAAATCCTTCTCAATGGCAGGCATTAAAGGAGAAAAAATTATCCTGGCGATGAAATTCAAGAAAAAGATTGATGTCAGAAATAGAAGCTGCCCCATTTGAGATCGAAATAGTGTGTGTCCTGAATGATCATCCATTAATACTTTTCCACGCAGCTGTGTTTAAAACCTTTGGAGGTCGAACAAAGTCATTGAATTTGAAACTCGCAGCCGGACTTAAAGGTGTGCCATTAATTTTCTCTTGAATTTATCAATTCCAAGTCTTTGATTATTAATCCAGAGTTTTATCCCTGTGAATTCAAAAATATACAAAATCAGAATATATTATTTTTATCCAGATTGATACACCTTATGTGTTTAAAAGGGTTGTATTATCAGGGTTTCCACTCTGAAGCTCATGATTAAAATTATAGGCCATTCAGTTTTTTTATAAAGCCATTTTTTGCCTTTTAAATTTAAATCAGATATTATATTCTAATTAGGTTAATGTGGATAAAATGGAGCTTAATAACCATTGGGCAGATTTATGCTGAATGGCGTCAACTAATCAAGCCGTAGTACTTTAAGTAAAAAAGGAGAAAAAAGATATGGCTGAGGACCCGGGGATAGGTAAAAAAGTAACGGGAAGAATTGTAAGCGTAAAAGGAAAATGCAGCGCAGGTCATAAGAAGGGCGATGTTTTTGAAATAAGCTGTCATAATCCGGACGGCTTGTGCGGGTTTTTTTATCATGATATTTTTCCCAGTCTTTCAGCATTTCAGTTTGGAGGGAGCATGCCTTGGTGGGAGGGAGATTCCATACAGGTGCAATGCCCTGACACTTCTAACCTCGTTACCATGGAATTAAAGAGATCAGAGAGGAAATGACCGTATTCAGGTTTTTTGTACGGATGTTCCCTGCCTCCTGGAAGGTGAAACATGGGTATTATCAGTACGGATAAATTGAAACAGGGAATGGTCCTGGACAGTGATGTCAGAGACATAGCCGGAAGGCTTCTTCTGAAAAAAGGCCTTCAGATTGATCTGAACCATGTAAAAACCCTTAAGAGATGGGGGATTACAGAAGTAAATATTATTGATTCTATTGGAGAAAAGGTATCAGTCTTGTCTGCCGAACCTGATCAGCTTGAAGAACATAATGAGAAGACAAAAGACATTTTCAGGCATTGTGATTTTTCTCACCCTGCCGTAAAGGAATTATTCAGGCTTGCGGTTTTGTTCAGGCCTCAGAATGAAGCCAAAACAGTAAAAAAAGACCTGATTGAACCGGATAATAATAATTCAGTTAAGTTCCATGATATAAGAGAAAAAATAATAGAGAGAAAAATCAAACTCCCCGAAATACCTTCCATAGTATTCGAATTAAACAAGGTGATCGTTAATCCCCTTAGCACAGCAAATGATATCAGTCAGGTGGTAAGCAAAAGCCCAAGCCTTACAGCAAGCCTTTTGAGGATAGTCAATTCCTCTTTTTACGGATTGCCGTCAAAAATAGACAGCATATCAAGGGCTGTTACATTAATAGGCACTAAAGAAATAACTGGCTTAGCGCTGGGAATAAACACGCTTGCACTTTTCAGGGATATCCCGGGTGATATTGTGGACATGTATGCATTCGTCAAGCACAGTGTCGCATGCGGAATAGTATCCAGGATCCTGGCCGCATACATGAATTTGCAGTTGACAGAACAGTTTTTCGTTTCAGGACTGCTGCATGATGTCGGAAAACTGATACTTTATAAATATTTCCCTGTTGAAGCAAAAAACATATTGAGGCGCGCTATTGAACTTCATAACCTTTTTTTTCGGGAAGAGATGAAAACAATGGGATGCAATCACACCCATATAAGCAGATTTCTGTGGGAGAAATGGAAGCTTCCCCCATCTCTGGCAGATAATATTATTCATCACCACAATCCTTCAGATGCCGATAACCCCTTTCATGCAGGGATAGTTCATCTGGCTGACATTATGGTCAACGGGCTGGGAATCGGAAGCAGCGGAGAAAGATATGTTCCTCCCCTCGACAATCAGACATGGGAGAGCCTTGGGCTTTCGCCGAACAGCTTCGAGGTTATCATCCAACAGGCAAACCATCAGCTTTTTGTCCTTGAGGCATTTCTACAGTAGGTCTCAGGAGATGAGGAATGGGGATCACAAAAAGCCAGAATAAAAAGCAACTTCAGAACCGCATAGAGTATCTGGAAGAAAACAGACGCTTTATTCAAAATGCCCTTGAGATGGTTGTATCCCTGGGTGATTTTCAGGAGAATATTGAAAAGAGGCATTCTGCTGCTGAAATCCTTAAAGAGGCTGAGAAAAGAATAAGATACCTTATGTCTTTTGAAGCTCAGGCGCTCTACCTGGTTGATCAGGATGATTCTAATTTCCTTATGAGTGTATGCAACCCTGAACAATTCAGGCCCTTTTTTGAAGAAGAGGTATCCTTTATGACTGACAAGGGGTTCTTTGCCTGGGCCCTGCGTGAAAAAAGAGGGATTTTTCTTTCATCAAGAGATCATTCAAAGCGTTTCCTCCTGCATGTGATTTCAACATACAGGAGGATAAGGGGGATTTTTGTCGGTCTGTTGCCCCTCAAGCCGGGACAGCATATTCCTGATTCCTCTGTTACACTTCTGTCCGCCATACTTCTTAATGCCGCCAATGCAATAGAAAGCCTTGAGATATACCGTCTGCTTAGTGAGCAGAACATAATCCTCAAAAAAAGGGCTGAAGAACTGGCCCGTTCACAGGAGCTTCTGCAGCGGGCTCAGAAGATGGAGGCCATTGGAATTCTGGCCGGTCAGATAGCCCATGATCTTAATAATATCCTTTCGGGCGTTGTAAGTTATCCCGAGTTGCTGTTAATGAAAATGCCGGATGACAACCCGTTTCGGGAACATATTATAAAGATTCAAAAATCAGGGGAAAGGGCCGCTGCTATTGTGCAGGATATGCTGTCCCTGGCAAAGAGAGGCCAGGTAAGAAGTGAGCCGCTGAATCTCAATAGCGTTGTTTCCGAATATCTGGAAAGCACTGAACATAAGAGACTCATGACGTCAAATGGCGGGGTTAGGGTAAAAACCAGCCTTGACCCGGGACTTATGAATATCCTCGGATCTTCCATTCACCTTGGCAAGGCAATAATGAATCTGATCGTCAATGCCGCAGAGGCAATGCCTGACGGCGGAGATTTATTCATAACAACAGAAAACAGTTACCTTGAGGCATTCTCAGGTCTTTCCGAAGAACTGAAGGAAGGTGACTATGTAACACTTGTTATTTCAGACACAGGTGTAGGCATATCTCAGGAGGACAGGGAAAGAATATTTGAGCCTTTTTATACGGTCAGGCGAAAGGGGAAAAAGGGAACAGGTCTGGGCATGACGGTAGTCTGGGGGACCGTAAAAGATCATAACGGGCATATTGAGGTTAAAAGCGCTGAGGGGAAAGGTACTGCTGTAACTCTATATTTTCCTGCAACCAGAAAGCAGTCAATAAAAGCCATATCCGACCGTTCTGGTCAGGATTATCAGGGCAGGGGTGAATCTATTCTGCTTGTTGATGATGTTGAAGAACAGAGGGAGATAGCGTCTGAAATGCTTAAAAGCCTTGGGTATTCCGTTGCATCGGTTTCAAGCGGTGAAGAGGCGGTTGAATTCCTGAAGTTCAACAGGGCAGATCTGATCATCCTGGACATGATTATGGAACCTGGCATGGACGGCCTTGATACATATAAGAAAATTCTCGAATTCACTCCCGGACAGAAGGCCATAATCGCAAGCGGATTTTCTGAAACAGAAAGGATATTAGAGGCCAAGAGGATAGGGGTGGGCGCCTATATCAAAAAACCATATCTCTTGCACAAAATCGGACAGGCAGTCAGGCTGGAACTGGAAAGATAATCAAGTCAGGAATGCCGATTTTGAAAAAATAATTGCACTGATAGACATAATTTTCCTGAACCTGATTGTATGATATTACTGACACTCAGGGCACTCTTGATGGCAATAGCTCCCTGGATTTATATCATTAGCAGCAATCCTGCGGCATCTCCCCTATAGAATTATCCCTATTACCAAATTGTATACATTCCTTGATCAAACTACAAATTTGTCATTTAGTAAAAATCGCAAAAACTGAATATTTATATAACATATTTATTATACAGCAAAAATGCAATTGAATTTCAATTGGCATAAACATTGCTTTTTCTCCCATTAAAAGGCAGCTTTCATAAAGGGTTCCGTTGCCGGAATTCCTGGCAAATTGAAGAACCCCTGAGCTGGCCAAGTCGGCTAATACTATGTTTTTTATCATGGAGAGAAGGAGGCAAAATAATGAATAGCGGAGATACTGTTTTTATAATAATGTCAGCAGCCCTTGTCATGCTAATGACTCCGGGTCTGGCTCTTTTCTATGGCGGAATGGTTCGAAACAAGAATGTTTTGGCCACCATAATGCAGAGTTTCATTATCCTTGGTGTCATTTCCATTGAATGGGTGCTCTGGGGATATTCAATGTCTTTCGGCCCTGATTACGGTGGTATCATAGGAGGCCTGGACTGGATGTTTCTAAAAGGTGTAGGCATGGAGCCAAGTGCGGATTATGGGACTACAGTCCCGCACCTTGCATTCATGATATTCCAGTGCATGTTTGCGGTTATTACACCTGCGCTCATTACCGGTGCATTTGCCGAGCGCATGAAATTCAGCGCCTTTCTTATTTTTATCCTGCTCTGGGCTACGATTGTATATAATCCCCTCTGTCACTGGGTATGGGGCATAGGCGGATGGATGGGCAAGATGGGCGCACTTGACTTCGCAGGCGGTACAGTAGTTCACATCAGTTCCGGGGTATCGGCACTTGCCGCTGCAATAATTATCGGAAAGAGAAAGGGTTTTGGAAGCACGGCCTATATACCGCACAACGTACCGATGACAATAACCGGTGCCGCACTCCTCTGGTTCGGATGGTTCGGCTTCAATGCAGGAAGTGCACTTGCAGCAAACGGACTGGCCGCAAACGCCTTTGTAGTAACGCATGTGGCATCCGCTGCTGCTGCAATTACCTGGATACTTATGGAAGGAGTACACAGGGGAAAACCGACCACACTCGGCGCTGCCAGCGGAGCTGTTGCAGGTCTGGTGGCCATCACTCCGGCCTCCGGTTTTGTGAGCCCCATGTCCGCAATAATTATTGGAGGCCTTGCAGGGATGATTTGTTATGGAGGAATAATGTTAAAATCCAGACTCGGATATGACGACTCGCTGGATGTGGTTGGAATTCACGGTGTAGGAGGGACCTGGGGCGCCCTCGCAACCGGCCTGTTTGCAAGCAAGGCGATTAATCCTGACGGTTTAAACGGTCTTTTCTTTGGCAATCCCGGTCAACTCCTGACTCAGTTTGTCTCCGTTGCTGTAACTATGCTATTTGCTTTTTCAATGACTTATGTCATCCTGAAAGGGATTGACATGGTAATTGGATTAAGAGTCTCGGAAGAGGATGAAGAGAGAGGTCTTGATATCACCATGCATAACGAGACCGGATATAACTTGTAATAGATATTGATGTTTCAGTCACATACAGTAAAACAGAGTAATATCAGGAGAGTGTATCATGAAAAAAATTGAAGCAATAATAAAGGCATTTAAACTGGATGATGTTAAGGAAGGTCTTTCCTCGATAGGAGTCAAGGGATTGACTGTAAGCGAGGTAAAAGGATTCGGGCGGCAGCGTGGTCATAAGGAAATTTACAGAGGTGCGGAATATCAGGTAGCCTTCGTGCCCAAGATAAAAATAGAGGTCGTAATAGACACCAAACTTGTACCTGAAGCGGTCAGGGTAATAAGAGAAAAGGCATTAACAGGTCAGATAGGAGACGGCAAAATCTTTATAATGCCCGTAGAAGAGGTGATACGAATCAGAACAGGTGAAAAAGGTGAAGATGCAATCTGATTTTAATCCTTAAATTCAGGGTAAACATCAAATAATGTATAGCAAATCAATTCAACCAGGCATGAGTGCGGGAAATCCAGTGTCTGAAAAGGAGCTTCCAATCCCAGCTTTCCAGTCTCTTAAGCAGTCAAGGGAAATCCTGGTTTCCGATTTCCTAAGGGGAAAGGTTCAGGACTCCTTTCAACAGGATTACACGGAAATGGTGGACTTATATTTCCGTATGACTGTACAGGAAAGCAATACAGGCCAGTTGCTGTTCAAAAAAGGAACGCGTTTTGCGTTGATTGCAGTAGGCGGGTACGGACGCAGGGAATTATGCCTGTATTCGGATATTGATACCCTGATTCTTTTTGATAAAAAAATACCACCTCAGGCAAAGGCCCTTGCAGAGGAACTGTTTTTCCCCCTCTGGGACCTCGGAATGGACCTTGGATATGGTGTGCGTACTGTCAAGGACTGCATTTCATTGTCAAAAGATGCCTTTGAGGTATTGACTTCCCTTATTGATACCCGCTTTATCTGCGGTGACTCACAGCTTTTTCTGAGTCTCATGGAAGCATTACAGAAAAAGGTAATAAAAAAAAGTGCATCTTCATTCGTAAAATGGATCAGTGGGCTTAATGATGTGAGGATGACCACATTTGGGGATGCCAGTCATCTCCTCGAACCTAACCTCAAAGAAGGCATAGGAGGGTTAAGAGAATATCATCAAATCCTGTGGATGGCCAAGGCATTTCTGAGCGTTAGGGAACCAGAAGAACTGGAGAGCCTTGGCAGACTTTCCGTCAATGAATTCATCGGCCTCCAGGATTGCGTACGATTTATCCTTCTTGTACGCAACCATCTTCACCAGCTTTCCGGCAGGAAAAACGACCGCCTGAATTTTGAATACCAGGAACAAATAGCTAAACGAACAGGATATAAGAATCTGCCAAAATTCCCGGCCGTTGAGCAATTTCTAAGCAGGCTTCATTCCGGCATGGAAAATGTAAAAACCATTCACCGTTCCTTCATGTCTATTCATGCGCCAAAACGAAACGTGAAAGAAAATTCTGTCCCTGAAAATATCTCCAAGGGGATTCTGGTATCTTGCAATGAGGTTGGTTTCGTTTCGAGTAATATTATAGTCAGTGATCCTCCTGTAATTATGGATATCTTTGAACAGAGCTGCGGGTTGGGCCTTCCGCTTTCTCTGGAGGCGAGAAGGCAGGTAAAGGAATATCTCTATCTCGTTGATGACTCTTTTAAATGTTCCCCGCGGGTTGTGAGCTGTTTTCTAAGGATTATTAACGGGCGCAATTGCGTCGAAACACTTGATCAGATGTTTGAAACGGGATTTCTTGATGCCTTTATACCTGAGTTCGGGGTCATAAGGGACCGTGTGCAGTTTGATGCATACCATATCTTTCCTGTTGGCAGGCATGTTCTTGAAACTGTTGCCAACCTGAAAAGTCTTCCAAGGCAAAAAGACCTGTTTCTCTTTGACATATTCGTTGATATCAAAAATCATGAACACCTTTTTCTGGCCGGTCTTTTTCATGATATAGGCAAAACAGGAAAAGGACATGCCCGAAGGGGTGCTCAAATCTGCCGTACTATCCTTGAGAGAATGGAGTATCCTTCAAAATGGACCGAAGAAATATCCTTTCTTGTAAATAATCACCTTTTACTCGCCGAGACAGCTACGCGCAGGGACCTTGAAGATGAAAGGGTAATAATTCAGACTGCCCGAATTATAGGCGATACAGACCGCTTAAAGGGCTTATACCTCCTTACGTGGGCAGATTCAAAGGCAACGGGGCCAGGGGCATGGAACGAATGGATGGAAAATCTGGTTCAGGAGTTGTTTTTTAAGGTACTGCACATCCTTGAAGGAGGGGAACTGGCAACTCCCGATTCATCTCAGACGATAATGAAATTAAGGACAGGGCTCAAACGCAAGTTGTCCGAAAATATCAATCAATCTGAATTTGAAAGGCTTTTTGATGCCATGTCTCCAAGGTATAAGCTCAGCACATCCCCGGAAGATATCCTGCGACACATGGAGATGGTACTAAGGCTCGAAAAGGAAGTCGATGCAGAAAAAACAGCAGCATTTATCATTGACGCCAGGGAGAATAAATACAACGGATTCTGGAAGATGACATTTGTCGGAAAAGACAGGCCCGGTCTTTTTTCCGACATTGCAGGGGTAATGGCCTTAAATGACATCAATATCCTGTCTGCGAGTATCCATACATGGAGAAACGGAACCGCGGTTGATATCTTCCATGTAACAAAACCCCTTGATCCAATTCATCCCAGTGAAACCTGGGATAAGATAACAACACTTTTAAAAAACATATTCAGCGGCAGACTTTCATTATCCTATCGTCTGAGCAGGAAGGCATCTCCTTCCATCCTGTCAGAAAGGGGAAAGCCGACCCGACCTCCGCAGGTTATTATTGACAACGAATCCTCTGATTTTTTTACCCTGGTGGAGGTCTTTGCATCCGACAGGATTGGCCTGCTTTATCAAATTACACGGACCCTTTTTGATCTTCAGCTTGACATACGTATTGCCAAGATCGGTGTTAAGGGAGATCAAATTGCAGATGTGTTTTATGTGCGGGACATGTACGGGCAAAAAATTGAAAATGAACAACAGGTCAATGAAATAGAAGATGCATTGATTTATCAGCTTTCAAAGGAATAATGAACTGTATTTTGATCTACCTGCTGAAAATTTTCATGAGTCCTTAGAATTAGTTGACGGAGAGGTGTATTCATCTCAATTACAGCAGCCTGTTTTCCCGAACTTTCCTTGACAAAAGACATAACTCACCTTATTTTCCATAAAATGCCTGACAGGCTTGATTTACTAAACTTCAGAATACTGTTTTACATGAGTTGCAGTATGTTTTTTTGGGAGATGCCCCGAATTCCTTATGAATATGACCTGTGCAGGACACAGCCATAATGGCGGGTGTCATCATTAATCCCCCAGGGGCGGACGAGTCCCCGCCCCCTGGGTTGTTCAATGCTTTTCAAGATACCCCGCTGCTTTGCGGCCGGGTAGTTCATTACGGAGGAAAAATGCCTATATTTGATTATCTTTGCCTTGACTGCAATACGGTGAGTGAAATTTTTATTTCAAAAAACGATGAAGTACAGCAATGCCGATCGTGCGGGAGTCAAAACCTGAAAAGGCTCCTTTCTGCGCCATCGAGTTTATCAGGCGCATCAAAGCATGATTTACCGGGTGCCGGAGACACGGCCTGCTGCGGTTCATCCCCGGGAATGGCAGGGTGTGCGGGCCCGGGGAGCTGCTGCGGCAAGGGGCCATATTAGCGCACAGAAAGGCGATAAAGGGGGTGTCCTTTCAAGCCAGAATCAATCTCCGGTCATGGGCCATATTAGATCTGAGCTCAGAAAGGATTCCCACATATTGCTTCTGCCTCTTTCAATCAAGGTCTATATCCAGGACATTGTTTCTTCTGTTGTTGATGTTTTTAAATCCAGGTTTCCTGTTAATATCATACTTCTTTCCTGCTGTTTGTCTGTTTCATTTTATCCGTTTTTATCATCAGCACATCCTTATTAATAAAGTTGCACTTTACAGCGAATAGATAAATCTGTTTTTGAACAGGGTCTTTCTGCTCCAGGGAATACTACGGCTCTATTCTAACCCGTCTCGGTATATGCTGTAACCAGTCCCCTTACTAATTGATTCATCAGTTCACCAGGGTTAGTATCAGGCCGATTATAATCATATGCTCAATAAAAAGCT
>JAFGMQ010000108.1 GCA_016927455.1 Deltaproteobacteria bacterium | reverse complement strand
AGGGGAGATGAAAAGATTGATATGTGGGTAAAAATCCCGATACGTTTTCAGTTATTGAAAGACTGAGATTGACGGCTTTATAAAAACACCTTGTTACTGGGTTTCATGCCGGGAAACAACGGGTTATTCTTCTTCAGGCTTGAACTTTATGATTTCAGTGACCTTTTTTTCCAGTATCTCCACCTCTTCAAGTATTATCTTAAGGTATTTTTTGTCCCTGTCATCATCAGATGCCGCTTCATACATCCTTCTCGCAAATCCTCCGACCACTGTCAGGGGATTCCTGAGTTCGTGCGCGATTCTGTTCGCCATCTGACCCTGAACCGCCAGTCTTTGGGCCTCTGCCAGTCTTTCGCTTTTGTCTTTCAGTTCAGCGGTCCTCTCCTGAATATTAAGCTCAAGCTGCCGGCTGAAATTATAAAGGTCGTCATATAGCCTGGAAATCCTTATCCCGATCCCTATCTGGTTGCATACGGTGTAAATAAGCTCATCAAAGCTTTCGTGAAAGTAGTCTCTTTTTCTTGAGGCGGTTACAAGAACCCCGATGGTTTCGCCCTCCACCTTTATAGGACTGACTGCAAAGGAATTTATATCTTCTCCGGCAAGCAGGATCGTTGAGATGGGTTTGTTTATCTCATCCAGATTGTTAACCACTACTATCTTTCCGGCAAGAAAACATTCACCTGAATAACTGTCAATAGTCGGCTTTCTCGATGCCGCCTCAACAAACCTGCTGCTTAATCCTTTATGGCTTCTGATTCTCAGTGTGCCATCGTCGTCCAGCAGCCGGATTGAACATGCATCAAGTCTGAATTCTTTTGTAATAAGCTCCACTATTGTATCAAGCACATCCTGTAAATGAAGAAGTGAAGAAACAAGTTTTGTAATCTCGAAGAGAATATTCAGTTTCTGTTCCTCTTCTCTGAATTTTGAGGAAATCTCCGCTGCAATTGCGGAGAGGTTATTCAGTTCATCTTTTCTACAAGGGATATTCCTGCCCTTTCCCGATCTGGGAATTTCACTGAGCCTTTCGAGAATCTCATTAATACGCAGTGAAAAAATATGACTGAAGAGAAAGGAGATAAGCACCGGTATAAATAGAAAAACCAGGACGGCAGGATGGAAGAAATCATGAATTTCCGGAAAAAGATATCTGAATTTCCTGACCAGCAAAAAAAGTCCCGCAGAAATAGATATTATAAGCAAATAGCTCAGGAAAAGCTTTTTTCGGAAATCCATAACAGGATTTTGCCCCATAACAAAAAGGTTTACTTGTTGCGATTCCAATCTTGATTAAATATAATAATTTGTCTCAGTTTGCAAAGGAAAGAGTGTTTAAAATCAATACCGTCTGCAATCTGACAATTTGTCTTTCGGATCATTAGTGATTTTGAAAGCCCGGGCCAGATGAAGACAGGAGACAGTTGTATGGGTTTATCCAGGGGCTCCTTGACCCCTTTAAAGGATATAGTAGGAAATCTGCTTGGCAATGGCGGCTTGCCGATCAATCCTGATGATATAAAAATATGGGATGTCTGGCCCGATGTGGTTGGCCATGACATTTCGCTCAGGGCAAAGCCGCTGTGGATCAGGAAGGGAACTCTCCGGGTTGCGGTTTCCGATCCTATATGGCTCCAGGAGTTAAAGTTTTCTGAAATAAGCATAAGAGACGAATTAAACAGAACGCTTGGGCGTAAGGCAGTTAAGAAGATAGACCTGAGGGTGGAACCGTTAAGAAAGGATTGAGAACGAAACTGCTCTACCGGTTTTCCCAACTCCCCTGCCCAAGGAGCGGAGGGCTGATTTTTAAACCCGACCTGCCGTCCAGGGATGCCTCTACAAGGGCCAGTTCTGCTTCTGATTCCAGACCGGGATAATGTATCTGCACCCTTTTGGGCTCCAGATTGAAACGCCTCATACTCAGCATCACATCCACAAGCCGTACTGAAGGGTATATAACCGCAAGCCTCCCCTTCTTCCTGAGAAGATACCTTGCAGCGCCGATAACATCATCAATTGAGGCCATAATTTCATGCCTTGCAATGGCCTTCCTCGGGTCAGGATTCATTCGTCCGCTTCTAACCCTGCGATAGGGAGGATTACATACGACCACATCGGCCATGTGTTTGGGAAGAGGCAGCGATTTAATATCGCCTGCAATTACGTCAAATACGTCGCCAAAACCGTTTAGAAAGGAATTTCGTTTCGCCTGAGAGGCAAGCCCTTTCTGGATTTCAATCCCGAAGACATGCTTCACCGGCTTTGTAAGGAGCAGGATCATCGGGATTATGCCGCAGCCTGTTCCGATATCAACTATGATATCTCCCTTCCTTACTGTCACAAATTCTGACAGCAGAACCGCGTCAATCGAGAACCTGTAGCCTCCCCTGGATTGAATGACCTGCAGGCGGCCGTTCATGAAACGGTCAACGCATTCATCAGAAAGGAGCTGGATTTCAGGGTCTCTGGATGATTTCATCGGGGTCTATCTTGTTGAGCACCAGCCCTGTCAATATCTTTGGATAAAAAAAGGTGGATTTCCTTGGCATGACCAGAGAGTTGCCAGCTATTTCTTTAACCTGTTCTATCCTGGTGGGGTTCATAAGGAACGCCATCTGAAACCTTCCTGAAAGCACCTGGGAGACGGATGCGGTCATATTGCTTTGATAACCTATTATTTCACTGTCATCAAGTTCCTCTTTTCTGAATCCGAGACTTTTCTGGAGGATAAATCTGGATAAAACCACAACATCAAGTTTTCTCAGTGAAGGATGCAGATCAGCACCCAGTTCTTCTCTCGCTCCGGGTTTCAGTGACAGAAGATAGTATCTATCCGACTTATAATGAAAAAAGGCAATGGCCGTATCGGGAAGACCGGCCTTCTCAAGCCCGTCCTTAATTTCTTTGCACTGCCTGGCAAGAATTTCTCCTGAGAATGGAAAGGCCTCTATCCTAAACCATTCCCCTGCCTTTTCAAGAAAAAGCTCCGGATCAAAATGAGGGGCCTTTTTAACCAGCCTGTGGGTGGGCAGGATGGTCAATCCTTCATCATTCATGTTGGAAAGGTACATCATCACATATTCATAAGACCTGTCAGAGCCTTGACGGCCGTATCTCGGCCTCATGATGTTCCTGTAATTAAGTGCAGTCTCGTATCTGTGATGGCCATCAGCTATGAAGATGTGTTTATCAGACATAATTTCAGAAATATACTTAAACAAGGACATGTCTTGCAGTGCCCACATCTGGTGTTTTGTCCCATCCCTGAATTCAAATGCCACATCCGGCTCAGAATTGGCTGTCTCTCTGCATGCCTTTAATACGGCGTTATCCCCGTCTTCATAGAGGCTGAATATCTGGCTGAACTGTGCATTGCAGGCCCTCATAAGCTTTAAACGGTCATCCTTGTGAGCCGAAAAAGTCCTTTCATGCGGGAGAATAATACCGGAATCCATTTCCTCTATTCGAACAAGGGCTATTAAACCCCACCTGGTCCGCAGAGGGTCTCCGTTTCCCGGGTCATATGTCAGAGAAGTGAGGTACATGCAGGGCTTGTCTGCTCTGACAATTATTTCTTCAGATTCCCATCTATTAAAGTGTTCCGCAGCACGTGTGTATCTGTTGTCCCAGTCGGAATCCCCGGCCCTCTTCCTGCCAAGGATCAGACGGATGACATTGAATTCGTGTGCTCTATAATATTCTTCCTGTTCCTCATCGGATATCACGTCATATGGTGGGGCGACCAGATTTTCCAGACTTCCCAGCATGTTCAAATTATATGTGCTTCCCTTGAAAGGGGTAACGACTGCCATATTTTCTCCTTGCAAATAGGATATACTGAAATATAGAATTCTGTTTTTTACCAGAACATGCAGAGGTGTCAAGGAAATTTGATTTCAAATGATTTACATCTCATGGCTCATAGTGAACTTGACACTTGATTTTAAATTCCTGACCCTAAATACATAATGTTTAACTCGACAGAGGGGACTGTATATGATTATTGAAAAAAAGGACAGTGACAATTTCCAGAACAGGAGAGTTGATCCGGATCTAATAATAAAGGGAGGCACTGTCATTACCATGTCAGGCGACATGGAGCCGATCCGGGATGCAGCAGTCTTTGTTACTGACGGTATAATTACTGACATCAGAGAAATCAATGTCAATGACCATTTTCCAGATCTGAAGGCAGAGATTATCGATGCACATGATGCCATTATAATGCCCGGCCTGATTAATGCCCACTCTCATACCGCCATGACTGTTTTCAGAGGCATTGCCGATGACCTTCCTCTAAAGAAGTGGCTTTTTGAAAAGATATTCCCTGCTGAGGCCAGATTCCTCAATCCTGATACCGTTTACTGGGGTGCTCTGCTCGGATGTCTTGAAATGATTTCATCAGGTACGACATGCCTTGCAGACGGATATTTTTTTCAGGACTCAACAGTTCAGGCCGTTCACGAGTCCGGGCTCAGGGCACTCATTGCCCAGGGCGTTATTGACTTTCCTGCACCGGGAGTTGATGACCCAAGGAAAAATCTTGAGACAGCGCAGAAATTTATTGAAAAATGGATCGGGTTCTCTGACCTGATCACGCCGGGAATATTTTGCCACAGCCCTGTCACCTGTTCACGTCAGACCCTGACAGGTGCCTTCAAAATATCAAAGGATTTCGGCCTGCCCCTGCAGATTCATCTTTCTGAGACTTCTGAGGAAGTAAATGAAATAATGAAGCAGGAAGGTGTTCGTCCGGTTCATTATCTTGACCGGATAGGGCTTTTGGACAGCAGCCTCATTGCGGCCCATTCAATACACCTTGACCCTGAGGAAATGGAAATTCTCAGTAAAAAGGGAGTCAGGATAGCCCATGTGCCTGAAAGCAACATGAAACTGTGCGTTGGGACGGCCAGGGTGTCAAAAATGGCCGGAATGGGGCTGGATATCGGGCTGGGAACGGATGGGTGTGCATCCAACAATAATCTGGATCTTTTTCAGGTCATGGATATTGCGGCAAAGCTGAGTAAGGTTATTGATCTTGACCCCGTCAGTCTTGATGCAAAAACAGTTTTGGCCATGGCAACCTCACGGGGCGCTTCAGTCCTGGGCCTTGAAAGGGACACAGGAACCCTCGAGAAGGGTAAAAAGGCGGATATAATTGTGGTTGACACCCATGCGCCGCATCTTTGCCCCATATATGATCCTTTTTCGGCAATCGTCTACTCTGCAAACGGCGCAGATGTAAAGGATGTCATTGTCAACGGGAAGGTGCTGATGAAGAACAGAGAATTTAAGACCCTTGATAAGACCGAGATCATGGCACAGGTAAATAATATAAGCAAAAGTATAACTATATGAATGCCAGGCAATAAGTTCAATTTTTTACAGCAGTCTACCGATCATCATCAGGGCTTCATCACAGTCCGAAACATATTCTATTCCCTCAATATCTTTCCATGTCTCAAGCCCGATTACCGGTTTGCCCGCTTTCAGGGCAAGGCCTATTTCCGAAAGGGTGCCGTATCCCCCTCCTATTGCAACCACAACATCAGACGCGCTTACAACAAGCAGGTTTCGTCCTTCACCGAGCCCTGTAGGCACAGGTACCCGGATATAAGGGTTGGCAGACTCCTTTTTAAGGCCGGGTAAAAGCCCTACAGTTATTGAACCAGCCTCCGTGCATCCCTTTGCTGCTCCTTCCATGACACCCCCTAATCCGCCGCAGACGACGTACCAGCCTCTTTTCCCTATCTCAAATCCCAGAGTTCTGGCAATATTATAGTGGGCATCAGAGCAGGTTCCTGCTCCAATCATGCCGACATAACATGGCTTTTCCATAAAACTGCTCTGTCCCGACAAAATTCAAGATCCGCGATTTACTGTATTGTGATTTTTAAAAATACTGAAAAAATTTCGCTGGCTCAGTTAGATATTTGCTATGATGAACCAGTAAGAACTGAGCCAGCGAATCAGGCTGTTATGCTAAAATAAACCGTACTTCATTTCAAGCCGCAAATGACGAATTGATATTTTTTGATATTTTTTCCTTGACAGGCTCCATCTGTTCGGTAGAATAGAACATCACTTCAATAGATGGAAACCATGACAAAATTATTTGGCGAAAGATTGAGAGAACTTAGAGTGGACGCCGATTTCGGCCTTAGAGAGCTGGCCCGGCGTATAGATAAGTCTCCCGGATACCTCAGCGATGTTGAGAACGGACGCGTTCCCCCTCCATCAGAATCTCTTATTATCAAGATAGCCCAGGCCCTGCAGGCTAATCAGAATGAATTGCTGATACTCGCCCGAAAAGTCGATCCTGAACTCTCCGACTATGTGGCGGGCCAGCCGGAAGCGGCGGATTTTCTGAGGATGGCCAAGGAACAGAATTTCCAGACAAATGACTGGGAAAAGCTTTCCAAAATGGTTACAAACGCCGGATTAGGCAAGACAAAGAGGGTTAAGGAATGAATGTCCCATGGCTTGATAAAAGCTCAATTAATGAAAAGGCCTCAACCCTTCTGAAAACCTATAGTCTGATGTTGGGACATGGTGTTCTCCCTCCGATACCTGTTGAAAAGATCATTGAGAAAGGACTGGGGCTGAGTCTGAGCTTTGAAGATCTTGAAGATAAACTGGGCGTAAAGGATGTTCTGGGCGCCATATACCTGAGATCAGGAAAAATCTGTATAAATGAGAAGTTATTGCGCGGCGGATCTGAAGGTCGCATAATATTTACCTGTGCTCACGAGGCCGGCCACTGGGTACTGCACCGGTCCCGGATAGATGAAGCAACGCGAAAAGGGCAGATATCGGATGCAATAATATGCAGAACAGTCAATACCAAAGAGCGTATTGAATGGCAGGCGGATTATTTCGCGGCCTGTCTTCTCATGCCTGAGCATGATATCAGAAAGGCATTTGATACTGTCTGCTGCGAAGATGTCCTGGTGCTTGAAAATATTAGGGGCTGTATAGGCAGCTCCGGTTTATATATTGAGCCCTGCGTCATGAACTGGCATTTTATTGCAGATGCCGTCAGGGAAGCAGGCGGTTTTTCAAACGTTTCCAAACACGCAATGATCATAAGGATGCAGGAACTGGGCATGCTGGTAAATATGACCGGTACACCTGTCGGATGGAATAATCCGGATCGCTGATTTAGCCGATTTTCCCATATATTTTTTACACTTAGTGTTCGATTATAGCGAACATCGGATAACCTGATCCCGGGAGGCAACTTGATGGATATCGAACTGATTATAGAAAATGATACCGCTGTCTTTTCCTGGAATGATGAAGACATTCAATTCATTGCCGAATGCCTCGGAGAGACTGAATTCCCCCAACCCAGGCCCTGCGGGTAGTTGACTGTGGAATATCAGGAGCACATAGAATCTCTGATCGCATCATATTGCAGCCTCTTTTACCTGGGAACTCCCAATCAGAAGGTCCTCCTCAGGCGGTGTATGGAGCTCGGAAGCAGATACTCAATGGAAATCCACAGATATAATATATCTGACGGTTTATGGGTAAACAGCGGCAGAGAACGCAGAAACACCAGTATCGACCCCATAGAAATGCTTAACCGGATAATTCAAATGAACAATCAGCATTCCGGAAACAAAAGGAGACTTATCCTGCTCGAGCACTTTGATTTACTCCTGGAAAGCCAGGACCCGCTGATACTGACAAAGCTGAGGATCATCAATGACAGCAGTTGTCACCGGCAAACTGTCATACTCATTGGGGCATGCGGCATCCGTCTTCCTGAAATCATAGGGGATATTCCCAAGGTCCTGACATATACCCTTGAACCGGAAGATATTCATGAAATACTGGACAGCTGTCAAACGGATCTGGATCATTATGCAAGGAAGATACTGACAGGCAGCCTGAAAGGGCTGTCCGCCCTGGAATGTGAAAATGTAATTTCCCTGAGTCTGGCAAAGGAAAAAAAGCTGGATCATGAATTCATCGACAGGGAGAAAGCCCTTCTTATCACACAGAAAGCTGAAGGTCTTATCGAGCTGTGCAAACCAGATATAGATCTGGAAAAAGTCGGAGGCCTGGACATCCTTAAAAAATGGCTGAAAAAGAGGGAGCCCTTTTTCAGGAGCAGTATAACGGATTCCAATAAGGGTATTCCCTCTCCAAAGGGTATAATCCTCACCGGCCTTCCGGGATGCGGAAAATCCTTTCTTGCAGAAGCCCTCGCCGGTTCATGGGGAGTAAATCTTGCCAGACTGAACATATCCCGAATACTGTCATCACTGGTAGGCCAGACCGAGAAAAATTTTTCAACTGCCCTTGAAACAATCAAGGCATTAAGACCCATTGTATTGCTCATTGACGAATTTGAAAAATTTTTTCCCTATGCCGCAGGCAACCAGTCTGACGGTGGAGTTCTTTCCAGGCTCCTTGGCATGTTCCTCGATTTTCTTCATGGGCAGAGGGATGGGGTTTTCTGCTGTGCAACCACAAATGCAATCCACGACCTGCCTGCAGAAATAATGAGGCCAGGGCGGTTTGATGCGGTCTGGTTTGTTGATATTCCCAACAGGGAAGAAAGGGGGGCAATTCTTAATCTGCTGATGAAAAAATACGGGCTGGAGAATCAGGTATACATTGATGATATAATTATTGATGCAACCGCTGATTTCAGCGGCTCAGAGCTTGAACAGGCGGTAATTGAAGCCCTGTATCAGTCTTCCGGAGGCTCAAAGAAAATTAACATGTTTGAGTTTCTGGGCATCGTCAGAGAGGTGGTTCCCATGGCAAAGGGCATGGAGGAAAAGATATCTTCTTTCAGGGGATACTGTTCATCGAGAACGCGCTTTGCCTCAAATCCGGAAATTGTTGCAGGAAAAGAAAGGAGGAATATGCAATGTCCCATATCACTAAAGTAAAGACCAGGTTAAAGGATGAAGATGTGCTGAAGTTTGTTCTTGAAAAGACAGGATTCAAACTTAACCGAAGAGGCTCAACTTCAAGAATTAATGGAACGGGAAGAGATGTAACCGTTGAGTTCACCGCAGCCGGTGATGGACAAGTCATAGGCTTCAGGCGTTCAAAGGCTGATGATGATTATTTTGAGATCCTGGCAGACTGGAATGTCGGCAAAAAGAAGAGAGAAGAGATCTTAAATCGTATTTATCAGGCATATTCGAGTGAAAAAGTCATAAGGAGCGCAAGGTTAAAGGGTTACTCCGTAATAACGAACAGAACCAATATGAACGGCCAGGTGGAGATCGTCCTGAGAAAGGTCGCCTGAAGGAGGGGAAATATGAGTGTGGATATAAAGGTGGTTGTCGAAAAGAGCGGGGAGCTTAACATGGAGGTACGCGGCGTTAAAGGGGGACAGTGCATTCATCTTACTGAATTTCTGGAAAGGGAACTCGGGGAGGTGATGGAGCGTCAGAAAACATGCAGTTACTACAGTAAGGCGATCAATGTCCTCAGAAATCTTCATCATAATATTGACCTTTAGACGTGGATGCAGGGCATTCCTGAAATGGCTATTCCTGAAAGAGATTTTTCACTGGCAATAAAGAATGCCGGCCTTTCAATGACTGCAGTGGAAAGTCTGGCGCACATCATGGAAGATCAGAATCTCCTTGATTATAATGGAACGAGGTTGCTGTGGTTTCTTTCCAGTCTTTCCACAGGAAATTTCAATTCATTGACTGCTGTTCAGAAACTGGAGGACCTGGAGATATTTTTACGGCTGATTACGAATGGGGATGAAGTATCTATGAGACGGATATGCAGCCTTATATTTGAAGGCAAGGCGCCTGCAGCATCGAACAGGCATTTTCTGCCTGAAAGGATGACAACAGCCCTGATTAATTGCCTGAGGTCGGAGAAAGACATAAAAATAAAGGAGATGATATGGTCGATCCTCCAGAAAAGGGAAATATATCTCAGGGAACTGGTATCACCTTATGACATCATATCCGTCCTATGGCAGGATAACCCGCTCTTCCGGGACAGGATAATTCTTTTTCTCCTTAAAAACTATGACCATAATGAAATCATGCGGGCTGTTGTCTCCCATGCTTCAAAAACAGCCGAACCATTACCTCCAAACGTATTGCAGAGATTCATTGTTCTGGCAACCGGAGAACAGGAATTAAGGAAGAAAAAACATATTCTCACAGACCTTTCCAATAACAATATACTCAAGGATGAAGACATAGACCATATCTGGTCCGAATATATAAGTAAAGCAAACAGGTTTCAACTTATTCGGCTCAATTTATCAGGCAGCTCATTCAGTTGGGCAGAGGATTTAAAAAAGAACAGGCAGTTAAAACTGGCCTTTGCAGAAAATCCGGAAACACCGTTCATATACAGTTCCCTAAACAACAGGATGAACCTGATCCGGAAGAACTGGTAAAGTTCAATATAAAGGAAATCGCTTACAAAACAGTAATAACCTCATTTACTGACCGGGCAAGAATAATCGTTACAGACCGCAAAAAAAGCCAATCGCGGATTTTGGGGACACTATCGATCCTTGACCTATTTCAACAAACCTGTTAATTATGATCTTTATTGGGCGATTAGCTCAGTGGATAGAGCGCTGGTCTCCGGAACCAGAGGTCGCGCGTTCAAATCGCGCATCGCCCGCCATTTTTTATAATGGGATTTAGCGTTTTCCCTGGAAATATTCTGTTTTAAGTTTGCCTTTCTCAACCTTTTATAAAAATATTGGATGATATCATTCACCTTATTCCCCAATTTTGATAAAATAATTAATTTTATATAAATTTCAGAGCAATAGCTAAGTCAAACAATGAATCGCTTTGAAAATTGTACAGGTCTGCTGCCTGTCAGGCACAATAAACAACCAAGGGAGGACAAAGAATGAAAGGATTATTGATAACAGTATGTATGGTTCTTGTTAGTGTGGCTTTTATGGTTTCGCCTGCCGGAACTCAGGCTGTAATACAGGAGAATCCTTCAACTCAGGATGTACTCGTAAAAAGTGAAGTGGAAACTGCGGTCAGCATGCTGCATGCACTTTTCAAAAAATATCAGCAGGGGATAATGACTCTTGAGCAGTCAAAGGAGCTCGGGGCGGATCTTCTGCGGGAACTCAGGTACGGGTTCGATGGATACTTCTGGGCCGATACAACGGAAGGAGTTAATGTGGTGCTCTATGGCCGAAAAGATGTGGAGGGACGTAATAGGCTGGCAGACAGGGACAAAAAAGGCATATTCTATGTAAAGGAATTCATCGAAAAAGCCAAGGCCGGTGGAGGTTATGTTGAGTACTGGTTTACAAAGCTGGGACAGGCTTCTCCGCAGCCCAAAAGATCTTATGTTCTCCTGTTTGAACCATTTGGATGGGTTGTCGGCAGCGGATACTACCGATGAGCATTGCGACTTGAAATAAAATTCTGAGTTCACTAATTACTTCAATGACGAGAATAATACACCCAAATTTAAAAATCATATTTCTTCTGCTATTTTTTATTTTTGCCTTCTTCCCCTGCAACTCATTGGCATCAGTAGCAAAAGTAGAGGTCATTCATTCTCAGGATCAATACCTGCCCGGAGGAGACTACGACATTATCTTCCGTATCAGTATTTCGAGCCCCTGGTACATTCACGGAGCAGAAAAAGCCAATGAATGGCTTGTTCCCACTGTCCTTTCCTTCCCTGATTCGCCAATACTGAAGGTGGAAGAAATACGGTTTCCCTTGCCCGAGAAAAAGCGATTTGAATATTCAAAGGAGCCCCTTGAAGTCTTCTCGAAAGAAATCCTCATTCCTGCAAGACTGGTTATAGGCGAAAACACCCCTGCAGGAAGTCACCTTCTGCAGGGGCTGCTGTCTTATCAGGCATGTAACGACAAGTCATGCCTGCCTCCTGAAGATGTGAATATACCCGTATCTTTTCCTGTTGCACCGCCCGGGACTCAGCCTGAGATGGTGAATCAGGCCTTTTTCGAACCCGGCCATGAAGACCGCAGTCTTTTTAATTCAATTCCATGGCTGAAAGAGGGTTCCGGCCTTTGGCTTGTCCTTTTTGGTCTCTTCCTTGGAGGGCTTGCCCTTAATCTTACACCGTGCATTTATCCCCTTATTCCTGTTACCGTCTCATATTTTGGGGGTAGCGGCGGCCATATGCGGGAAAAGATTGTCATTCATGGCCTTCTTTATATCGCCGGTCTTGCCGTTACAAATTCACTGCTCGGTGTAACAGTCAGCCTGACAGGGGGTCTGCTGGGATCAGCCCTCCAGAATCCTCTTGTCCTGATAATAGTCGCAGGGATTCTGGCAGCGCTTGCCCTGAGCTTTTTCGGATTCTGGGAGCTGCAGCTTCCCCATGGGATGAGCAGGTTTGCCACAAGAAATTTCAGCGGATACTTCGGGACATTTTTCATGGGCCTGACACTCGGGGTTGTGGCCGCACCCTGTATTGGTCCTTTTCTTCTGGGTCTTCTTGCATATGTGGGCCAGAAAGGAGACCCCCTGACCGGTTTTATATATTTCTTCGTTTTGAGTCTTGGCCTGGGTCTTCCTCTTGCGGTGCTGGCGGTTTTTTCCGGCACCCTGAAAAACCTGCCCATGTCAGGGGAATGGATGGTCTGGATCAGGAAGTTGCTTGGCTGGGTTCTTGTCGGGATGGCGTGTTACATTCTGCTGCCCCTTGTACCCGGGAAAATCGGCAGATCAGTTCTTTTAGCTTCAGTATCAGTTGCTGCAGGCCTGCACCTGGGATGGTTTGACAGGACCGTAAACGATTCAGCAGTCTTTGCATACATAAAAAAGCTGCTGAGCCTGATATTGATAATCGCCGGTATCTTTTTGTTTCTATCCTCCCAGGGAAATAGAGTATCGGTCAACTGGATCCCCTATGACAAGGACATCCTTCTGCAGGCTGCCGGGGAAAACAAACCGGTGATGCTGGATTTTTATGCAGACTGGTGCCTTCCCTGCAAAGCAATGGAAAAAGAGGTTTT
>JAFGMQ010000016.1 GCA_016927455.1 Deltaproteobacteria bacterium | reverse complement strand
TGGGGAATAGCCTTTTTTGTGGCCTCATTTATCCTGGCCTTTATACCTATTTTAGGACAGATCCTTACAATTTTTCTTTTTTACGCAGCTCAGGCAGCATTGATGTTCGGGCTTTTTCTGATTGTTGACAGGCGAATGGACTTCTGGCCGGCATCGGTCGAGAGCTTCAACAGGGTAAAAACCAATTTCTGGCCTTTTTTAGGTCTTTCGATTGTCTCAGGAATTATCGGCGGGATCGGTGCTATTGCATGCGGAATCGGTGTGGTTATCACTGCTCCAATCCATGCCTGCATATTGACAGTAGCATACCGAAACGTCTTTGATGAAGCAGCTGGTGACATCATTCAGGAAGGCAAAAAACCTCAGGAGACAGAAGAAGACCTTAGAAAAGAAGCAGCAAGATTAAGAGAAGAGATAGCTAAATTGAAAAATAACGACGACTAACAGCCTCATAAGCACAAACAGACAAATATTTGATCAGTTGTGGGCATGTGTTTTTACAATCTCTTCGGCCTGCTTGCGCAGATCTGCTTCCAACTGTATGAAAACATCCGTTACGGCCTGATTAAAGCCTTTAATCAATGAGATGGCAGATTTGTTATCAATGGAGACGTACTTTTTATATGATCCGGAAAAAATTAATTTCTTGACCGCATAGGTATTATCTATAAGGAAAAACTGCATTTCCACAACTGCTTCTCCATTCTCTTTTGTAAAATCGCCATAAAACTCGTTAACAATGCCTTCCAGTGAAAAAGAGGTTCGGACAAGGCTGGACGGGTCAACAGCATTTGAAAACAGCTTCGATTCCTGCATCCATTCCCGGAGATCCTGCGTAAGCATATCAGAAGGTGTGATAAAAAAGAGGTTATAAAAATCAGCCTCATATATTGAATCGCCCGTCTTATATACCATCTCACGCCCTGAAAAACGAGGAGATATTTGAAGCCTCTGCACCCTTACAACCGCATTCAGCAGTGGTTCATTTAACTCCTGAGTGCGAGGCACCTCCAGGTTATAATAACGTTTTTCAAGAGGCTGCCTGTTCATTTTCACACAGGAATTCAAGGCAAATATGCCGGATGTCAATACAGTAAAAAGGCATAGCAAAGCCCTGAACTGAAACCTCAAAAATATAATTTTTCTCATTGATTGGCCCTCACCTTTTTCGGAGGTTCACCGAATAACACCTCCGACGGATAGCGTTTTATATCATCACTTAGTTCCTTCAGGTTTTCAAGAACAAGCCTTGTGTTTTCAAGTATAGCCTGAATATTTATCTGCTGGCCTGCAACTATTCCATTAACGCGTTCCATAACCTCGTTAAGCCTCGAGGCTGCAATATTAACCTTGACTGAAGCTGTGTTCAAATTCTTCATAGCCTCGAAAACGCTTTCAATACCTTCTTCCATTTCAGGTCGTTTTAAATAATCAGAAACCTGGTTTGATGCCGTGCTCAAGCCCTCAGCAGCTTCATTTATTGCTTTTGCTGCGGAAATGATATCATCACCCGCTGAGCCAACTATCAGGCTAAGCCCAGCCATACTACTGGATGCATCAGGCAGTATGGTTCCAATCTCAGGCGCCTCCAGCAATCTGTTTATTCGTGCTATCATTATATGAGCCTCCTTTATGGCGGAGGAAAAATCCTTGCCAAAATCGCCCATGTCTGCCTTGGCCAGAAAACCCCTGAAGCCTTCTACCAGTTTCTTGAAATCCTGAACCGCACTGCTCAATTCTGCTTTGTCAATCGAGCGCATTGCTTCACTAATAGTGTTGAATGCGGATTCGATGCGGCTCAAGGTACTTGGAGCGGAAGGAATATAAAGCGTTTCACGTTTCCGGTCAATTTCAAGCGGCGGGTTCAGACTTGGATTTAGATAATTCACATCTAAAAAGAGCTGGCCGGTTATGCCCTGGGATGTCGGACGCACTCTCAGCCCTTTCTTGATCTCCTCCTGCAGCCCTTTTTTTATTTCTTCGATTGAACTTCCTTCAAAATATTTCTCTCCCAGGATGCCCTCGATTAGTACGTATCGGTATCTGCTTGAAAGAAAATCACCATCCCTGGTTTTCAGAAAATCTATTCTGGATACACTTCCCACCTTTACTCCGCGGAACTTGATTGGCGATCCAACCTCAAGGCCATTAACTGACTCATCCACATAAGTTTCCATCAGGAGTGTTTCACGGAAATAGTTTCCTGCCCCAAGAAAAATTACTACCAGGACAAATAAAACCGTACCTCCTATAATAAAAAGGCCAAGCTTGTAATAATTTGTCTGACGGCTCATATGCTCTCCTTATTCCACGCTTTCCTTTGGAGAAACTCCCTTACAATGGGATCATCTGAATGCTCTCTGAGCTCTCGTGGATCTCCTTCTGCCACAATTTTTTTTAACCGCTTGTCCAGCATGATAACCCTGTCAGCGATATTGAAAATGCTCGAAAGCTCATGGCTGACAATTACAAATGTAACACCGAGATCTTCTGAAAGGCCTTTGATGACCTCATCAATTTCAGCCGTAGTTACCGGGTCAAGTCCGGCCGACGGTTCATCCAGGAAAAGTATTCCTGGATCAAGAGCCATTGCCCGCGCAATGGCAGCTCTTTTCTTCATCCCTCCGCTTATTTCGGATGGCATCAGGCCTGAGTATGATCTGAGCCCGACAAGCGCAAGCTTCATACCGGCTATAAAATCCATGGCCTCAAGGGGAAGGTCTGTGAATTCTTCCATGGGCAGGCGCACATTTTCAAGGAGAGTCATGGAACCGAAAAGCGCACCCATCTGGTACATAACTCCGATTTTACTAAGTATCTTTAGTCGGGTTTCGCCCTGTGCAGATACAATATTCAAACCATCTATCAGGATCTCCCCTGAGCCCGGGATATCAAGGCCTATCATATGGTTAAGCACAGTACTTTTGCCGCACCCTGATCCTCCCATTATAACGAAGATCTCCCCTGGCATAACATCAAACGTTATGTCATCCACTATTACGTTTTCGCCATAGGCGCAGGTCAGATTACGTACGCTGATTATCGGCTCTTTTTCTTTCATTGCAACGAATTTAACAGGACATTAAAATCAGATCCCAAGGCAGTAATAAATCACTGCAAAGACCCCATCTACAACCGCGATGAGGATTATCCCGCTCACAACCGCGCTGGTAGTTGATTCCCCTACCGCGCTTGCTCCGGTTCCGGTCATGAGGCCTCTGTGACATGCAATCCCCGCAACAAAAATGCTGAAGATCACTGCCTTAAGCATTCCTCCAAGAAAATCACTAATATTTAAGGATGAAAAAACCCTTGATATATATGCGGTCAGAGGATACCCCATGGAAAGCATTACAACAGCTCCTCCGATAAGACTGGAAAAAATAAAAAAAAGTGTTAACAGAGGAGTCATGGACAAGGCCGCAATAACTCTTGGAACAGCCAGAAAACTGACAGGGTTAATGCCCATGGTACTGATGGCCTTAAGCTCATCGTTCACCTTCATTGTTCCTATCTCCGCAGCAAATGCCGAACCTGAACGGCTCGCAAAAAGGATGCTTGTCATGAGCGGACCAAGTTCCCTGAACATGGAAAGGCCTAAGAGGTTAGCCACAAATAATTCGGCCCCGAAGCGTTCCAGGGTTAAAGCTGACTGGAATGACATGATAAGCCCCATAAGAAAGCCTATCAGGATGATTATCGGCAGGGCATCGATACCCGCCTTCTCAGACACAAGATATACATCCTTCCATCTGACCTGGGAAGGCTTTTTCAAAGCGAATGAAAGTGCAGAAAATATTTCCCCTACAAAAGAAACAAGGCTTTTCATATCTGAAAACAACTCTGCAGATGCATACCCGATCTTTTCTAAAAATCTTTTTTTCTCAGTATTCTCAGGAGGAATGTTTGTAAAGAAGGAGGGATCAAACATGTCAAGCAGGCGTTTAAACTCTGGCCTGAGCCCCTTTATATCGATCCGGTTACCTCTTTCGGTTTGAATCGTCCGCAATTGAACCAGAAGACCTATTCCTGTTCCATCTATGTAATCAAGCCCGTCTGCTTCAACGACAACATCTTCCCAGCCCCTGGCCTTAACGCCATCAACCGCTTCACGCCAGATACTGCCAGTGGAAAATGCATCGAGCCTTCCAATCAACCGGATAGTCAGAGACCTGTCCCCCGCTGGAATCATTGTCATGGATACGGATTTCGAATTGACGGATTGACCCATCCAAACTCCATCTTCAGAACATTATATGCCCAAAGCAGCTACTCATATCCGTTAGGATTGGATGCCTGCCATCTCCAAACATCTTCACACATTTCATCAAGTCCTCTACACGCAGACCAGCCCAACTCCCTTTCCGCCTTCGACGGATCAGCGTAACTTGAGGCCACATCCCCTGAACGACGCCCTACAATTTTATAGGGTATTTTTCTCCCCGAAGCCTTCTCAAATGCGGATATGATTTCGAGGACGCTGTAACCCCGGCCTGTTCCAAGGTTTAATACAATGACACCCGAAACCCTTTCAAGTTTCTCCAGAGCCTTCACATGCCCAAGTGCAACGTCAACAACATGAATATAGTCACGCACACCGGTACCATCAGTAGTATTGTAGTCATTACCGAACACTGACAGGACATTGAGTTTGCCAACTGCAACCCTGGCAATATAGGGAAAAAGATTACTGGGAACACCGCCCGGGTCTTCTCCGATTCTGCCGCTCTGATGCGCGCCTGCAGGATTGAAATAGCGCAACAGACTAATATTCCAATCATTATCAGCATTATAGACATCCCTCAGGATATTCTCTATCATCAACTTGGTACGGCCATATGGATTTGTAGGATTGAGAGGAAACTCCTCAGTAACAGGTACGGTATGAGGATCCCCATAAACGGTAGCGGATGAGCTGAATACAATATTCTTCACATTGTATTTCTTCATGGCTTCGCAAAGATTCAGAGTCCCCGAGACATTATTCTGATAGTAAAGGAGAGGAAATTCTACCGATTCAGAGACGGCTTTCAGTCCGGCGAAATGAATTACCGCATCAATTTGTGAGGAGCCAAAAACCTTGTCAAGGCCGATCTTGTCAAGCAAATCAACCTTGTGAAAAACGATATTTCTTCCGGCAAGCTCCCGGACCCTTATCATTGATTCTTCTCGACTGTTTGAAAGGTTATCTATAACCTCGACATCATACCCTGCATTTAATAACTCAAGGCAGGTATGACTCCCGATGTAACCTGCCCCGCCTGTAACCAGTATATTCATAATCTATTCTCACTCGAATATTTATTTATGTGTTTAACAAAAAAAGTACCTTTGCTTATGTCTAATCCTTCATATCATACTGCCGACCTGCCTGCAACCCAGCCGGTTGAAAATGCCTCCTGAAGATTGTAACCTCCTGTATCACCGTCTATATCAAGAACTTCACCTGCAAAATAAAGTCCCTTCACTATTCTCGATTCCATAGTATAAGGGTCCACCTCTTTCGTATCCACACCGCCGGCTGTGATAATTGCCTCATCAAAAGGGCGGTATCCGCTAACATCAATGCGGAAATTCTTCAGCCATTCAGCCAGCCGATTTCGCTCGTAAGCAGTAATCTGGTGCCCTTTCTTATCAGGTGGAATATGCGTCAAATCAATGCACACAGGTATCATTTTCAAGGGGAGCAATCCCTTCAATAAACTTTTGAATTGCTTTCTGCCATGGGTATCAAGGTCACGAAGAAGACGTTCATTCAGTTTATTTTTGTCCATAGCCGGTTTGAGATCAATAGAAACAGATACCTTTTTACCCTCCCTGATTCCATCCACGGCCTTCCTGCTTAGT
>JAFGMQ010000107.1 GCA_016927455.1 Deltaproteobacteria bacterium | reverse complement strand
TTCTGTTACGTACAGGGGTTGAATTTGAGCCTTTGCCTGACGTTTATTTTTTCTTGTCTGCCATTCCGCATCCATTTCCTGTACATGCGCGGAATCCAGAAGCATGATGCCGCAGAGTTCTATCGTTGGTTTAGATGCAAGTATCTTTCCCTTGAATCCGTCTTTGACCAGTTTCGGAATCCTTCCGCAGTGATCAATGTGGGCATGGGTCAGTAAAAGGACCTCAATCTCGGCAGGGTCAAAAAGCCAGTCGGCCCAGTTGCGTCTCTCCATCTGTTTTCCGCCCTGGAAGAGCCCGCAATCCACAAGTATCTTGTTTCCTGAAGATGTCTCCACGAGATAGCAGGAACCGGTCACAGACTCAGCTGCTCCTAAACACCTAACCTTTACCATCTTTCCTCCTTATTAGCTTTTTACGAGACCAGCATCTTTGGTCCCGGATAATTTTAAAGCCTCTATACCCTGTTCATATTCATGATTACATGTGGTATAGGAAGAACTTGCGCTGCGACGATAGAAAAATAATATCCGATTGCAAAAGGCCTTGTGAACAGTTACATCATACTTCATATATTTTCAAGGAGAAAACTCAATGGGCGAGATTATGGATATGCTGAGAAGATGGAAGATCAAAAGGATGACAGGCAGGGGAGTTGTCCTTCTGAAGCTCGGAAAATATGAAAGTGCCTTAAAACTGCTTTTGAAAACAATTGAATTAGAGCCTGGAAATCGGATGGCATGGACTGCCAAAGGTCTGACACTCGCCAAGCTTAACAGGCATAAGGAAGCCATTCGAGCCTATAAAAAAGCTTTGACCCTGAACCCTTCGGATCAGGAACGTGACCAGCTTGATACCCTCCTTAAAAGGGCTGAAGAACGTCAATAGCTTCAATAGAAGGTCTTGTTTTTTTTGAAAGAGATCTTTTAATTCCATACTGTTTAAAAATTTTAAAGAATTTGGCTATTATATCTCAGGAGGAAGGCCGAAAACCAGGGGAAATATGGCCTGACTGGATAGCACAATAGTATTATGAAAAATAAATAATATTAAATAAAACTTGATTTAAAATTCAAATTATTTTAAAATAGTTTTAAAATTGAAAATGTAGTGGCAAGATAAAATCTATTTGCTGATAATGAGAGGCGGTTATTGAGAATTCTATGTAATGCTTTTCCGATAAATATTCCCAACAGGTATAATCATATTTCCAGGAACAGATACACAAGCCAATAATAGAATTTAACAGACAGCCCTGTTGGCTTTTATAATCTTCTGATCTTTTTAGCTTATCCTGCTGATTGATTAAGAGACATTTAATCCGCACATCATCAAGCCCGAGATCAGTCAATCCTTTTAAACAGGTATGACTTTTATCTTCGAAATGGAACCACATTCCTTTTTTGAAAATGCCTGTCTTGGGCAGTCGTTGCATTATTGAATTTACGGACAGGCAAATTTTTTTTGGAATCATATATTATACAGGAGGTAAATTAATGACACAGAATAGTGATAATGCCCCTTTATTTAAAAGG
This sequence comes from Deltaproteobacteria bacterium, assembly GCA_016927455.1. GTDB lineage: Bacteria > Desulfobacterota > DSM-4660 > Desulfatiglandales > Desulfatiglandaceae > JAFGMQ01. Next base: position 17,047 of record JAFGMQ010000107.1, on the reverse strand, counting down.
GTGCCCTCCATGTGTGCCAAATGCATGGCATTACTTGACCATGAGGTGGTTTCCATGTATGCCAAAGGCACTATTAAAAAGGTGAGATGTCTGACTTGCGGAACCGAGCAAAAATACAGCAAGGAAAAGGCAGGGAAACCCGGCAAAGTTGATCCGGCAAGGGATTTTGACCTGCTTAACGAGAAGTTCAGTGGTAATAAGCCACAACGCTATAGTATGACGGGATTATTTAAGTTGGGGGATGTTATAGATCATAATACATTCGGCAGGGGGTTTGTGGTCAGCGCCCTGAATAAACGGATGGAAGTGATCTTTTCCGATCAGCCCCGAATACTCGTTTTCGACAGAAAGGAGATGGATATATAGGTAATTATGAAATTTTCGGAGTTTAATTTAGATCAGGATATTATCAGGGGAATCTCTGAGGCAGGTTTCAAGGAATGCCTGCCCGTTCAGGAGGAGACCTTTTGTCACGCCTTAAAAGGTGAGGATGTCTGCGTCCAGTCACAGACAGGGACCGGAAAGACTGCGGCATTCCTTGTTTCCATATTTCAGGCCCTGACCGGCGGTAAGCGAAACGGGAAATGCCTTATAATAGCACCGACCAGGGAACTGGCCGTCCAGATAGAGACCGAAGCAAAGCTGCTGGGCCGTTTTCTGAAACTCAAAACAGGGTGCTTTTACGGCGGGGTTGGGTATCGAAAACAGGAGGAACTCCTTGAAAAGGGGGATATTGATATATTGATAGGCACCCCGGGAAGGCTCATTGATTTCGGGAGACAGGGCAAGATAAGGTTCAGTGAGATCGGGATTCTTGTAATTGACGAGGCAGACCGCCTCTTTGATATGGGTTTTCTGCCAGATATCAGATGGATGCTTAAAAGGATGCCCGGATACAGTGAGAGGCAGACCATGCTTTTCAGCGCGACTTTAGGCAGCCGAACCAGACAGATCGCATGGGAGCATATGAATGATCCCGTCGAGATCATATTGAATCCCGACAGGGTAACTGTTGATGCGATCTCACAGGCAATCTATCATGTGGAGAGCAGAGAAAAGATGTCCCTGCTGCTCGGAATTCTTAAGAAAAGTGAAAAGGGAAATGCCCTTATATTTACAAACACAAAGAAAGCCGCCTTTATGGTGGCAAAACGCCTTGAACATAACGGCTACAGTTCGGAGTACCTTATCGGTGATCTTCCGCAGAACAAGAGGCAGGAGAATATCGAAGACTTTAAATCAGGCCGGCTTCAATACCTTGTGGCAACCGATGTCGCAGCGAGAGGTATACATATCGACAATCTTGATCTTGTTGTCAACTTTGACCTCCCTGAAAACCCTGAAGATTATGTACACAGGATAGGCCGAACAGGTCGTACAGGAAAGTCAGGCAGGGCTGTAACCCTTGCATGCGAAGAATTCGTTCTGGGGCTTGAGGCCCTGGAGGCGTTTATTGACATGAAGATCCCGGTTATATCTGCCTACGAGGCGTCTCTTGAACACGATGAAAGTTCGGGGATGCAATTCAGCCTTCAGAGGAAGGTGAATGACAGGCATCCTGTGAGACCCAGACAAAAGGCCGTTCATAGAGACAGGGTGCTGACCGCCAGCAGGTCCCCTCGTAAAAATGCACCTGTCAATACTGAAAAGAAAAGGAAAACCGCCCGTAAGAAAGATGTAATAAGAAGGATAAGCCCGGATGTTTCTGATGAAGACCGTCTGGCGTTTTACAGCAGGAAATACGGCGAAAACTTTAATGTGGTCAGTCATCAAACAGGGAGGGATTTCTGAAAATACTGCTGATTTACCCTGAATACCCTGAGACTTTCTGGAGCTTTAAACATGCATTGAAATTTATCAGGAAAAAGGCAGCCCTGCCGCCCCTTGGGCTTCTGACGATTGCTGCAATGCTGCCCCATGACTGGTCCATGAGGCTTGTTGACATGAATGTTTCAAAGCTTGGTGATGAGGACCTTTCATGGGCCGATTGTGCCTTTGTCAGCGCCATGTCAGTACAGAGGGTATCCGCACAGGCCGCCATCAGCCGCTGTAAAATGGCCGGCTTGCGGGTAGTCGCAGGAGGACCGCTCTTTATCGGTGAGCATGGTGAATTCGAGGATGTAGACCATTTCGTGCTTAACGAAGCCGAATTGACCCTTGCTCCTTTTCTGGCAGACCTGGAAAATGGATGCGCCGGCCGAATCTATGATACATCAGGTTTTTGCGACATCCGCAAGACGCCTGCCCCCATGTGGGATCTGCTCAACCTGAATCAATATGCCTCCATGAGCATTCAGTTCTCGCGGGGTTGTCCGTTCAACTGCGAGTTCTGTAACGTGACTTCGCTGTTCGGACATCGGCCCCGCATCAAGACATCCGGCCAGATTCTTGCAGAACTGGACGGCCTTTACAACAGGGGGTGGCGTGGACAGGTGTTTTTTGTGGATGATAATTTTATCGGCAACAAGACCTTCCTCAAGACAGATCTTTTGCCTGCCCTGATCCAATGGCAGAAGGGGAAGAAGATGATTCCCTTTAACACAGAGGCGTCAATTAACCTGGCTGATGACGGAGAGTTGATGACTATGATGGTCAATGCGGGTTTTGATACCGTATTCATCGGCATAGAGACGCCAGATGAAAAAGGCCTGGCCGAATGTAATAAACAACAGAACATGAACCGCGACATGATAGAGAGCATAAAGGTCATGCAGCATTCAGGGCTTCAGGTACAGGGAGGGTTTATTGTCGGGTTTGACAGCGATACACCTTCTATTTTCCAGAGACAGATCGAGTTTATACAAAAAAGCGGGATAGTAACGGCAATGGTGGGCATTCTTAATGCTCCTCCCGGCACAAAGCTCTATGAACGCATGAAAAAGGAGGGCCGTTTGACAGGTTTCTTTTCAGGGGACAATGTTGACGGGAAGACCAATATAATCCCCGTTATGGGTATTGATACCCTTAAGGACGGATACCGCAGTATGATTCAATACCTTTATTCACCAAAGCAATACTATAAACGGGCAAGAAATTTTATCAGGGAGTATAAGATGCCCAGGACGAGGATACCTGTTGATTTTCAACGCATCATGGCGGCATTTCGCTCAAGTATCCAACTGGGGTTTTTCGGCAGGGAATGTTTTCAGTACTGGAAGATACTTTTCTGGACTTTTTTCCGCCGGCCAAGGCTGGTTCCAATGGCCATAACCTTTGCGATCTATGGCCATCATTTCAGGAAGATAGCAAAATCGAGCAGCAATGAATGAGAAGGGATAGAGAATAACATTAACATGAGGAGGTTTTGTCATGGCAAAAATAATGACGACTAAAGAGGTTGCGAATTATCTGAGACTGCACTCAATAACAATATGTAAATTGTCCAAGGAAGGAAAGATACCTGCAATCCGGATAGGCAGGGTCTGGCGGTTTGACAAAGATGTCATTGATGAATGGATTGCCAGAGCCTGAAAAGGTGTGTTTCTATTTTTCACTTGAACCTTTATCTGTTGTCCTTCTGACTGCTTTTTTCTGGATAATTGAGAAAGGAATCTGATCAATTGAAGTGGATTAGAACAACTTAAAAGAGGCCTTTGAGGCCTATGGAAAGGTCGAGACGGTAAGGATTATGAAAGGCGGACGGCACGACAGATGATGCGAGATGTCTGAAAACTGATATGATGAAACGCTGCAGATGAAAGGGGGGATTATGGTTAAGGGGGATATTCACAGCTTTAAACGCTACAAGAAAGAACTTAAAAGAAAGGAAAAGGCAAGTGAAAAGCTGGCCCGGCGTCAAGGAAAGAAGGAACAGGCAATTAAGCAATCTGATGAACAGGACCTTTCTGAAGAAAAAACGGATTAATATCATCCTTCACATAAGAAAGAGAAAAGGGATAGAGGACGACCCTCAAACCAGGACCGGACCCTGCATGGAAGGTATGGCAACTCCTGGATAGCAATACTGTGGTGTGATCATTTGTCTGACTTTTTTCCCAATGATTACGCCGGGAGAGATTCTCAGGGCGATGTGACGATTTTGGATGACAATTCAAACAGCCGCGTTCAAGGAAACATTTTGATGCCTTGGACGTGGCTTTTTTTATGGTGCTTTTAATGAATAAAAAGGAGAAGGTCTTCAGGCTTCAATGGATAGTCAAGAACTACCCGGGATTCCATTACTGCTTTCAAAACCTTTTTCTTTTTTTGATCGGCAGTATAAGTTCCAAATCATACATCCTGGTGTTCTGTCATGGTTGTTCAAAAGACTTTGACAAGGAAAAGAGGATATATTACTTCGATTGCCGAACAGCCCTATGAAGTTAATGATATTTCGAGAAAGGGGTCATGGCAGAGGGGATAATTTCCAATGAAAGACGTTTTGTGGTATGATAACTGAAACGCAAAACACGGGTTTGCTAAACACTGCTTTATTTGTTGTGGCATTCGGGACTGATTCTGTTATGCATGTTCTCTGAAACCACATTTCTTAAGTTAAAAGGTTATTTAAGGAGTAGATTATGTCTGATTTTTTTCAGAATGGCGAAATCGCAACATTTCACAGGCTCAAGTACCGTGATATTGATGAAATTGAGGCAGAACTCCAGAGGGTTGCTTTTCACCGCCCTATCTCCCTGGTTCTTCCATATATTCCTGTTGAGCTTGAAGGAGCGGGCCTTCCGAGGATTGTAGAAGAACTTCGCCATGTTAGATACCTGAGAAACATTATTGTAACGATCGGCCAGGCCGGTGCAGAGTCATTTATGCAGGCTAAAGAGTTTTTTTCCGCACTCCCACAGAAGCCCAAGTTAATCTGGTGCACAGGTCCAAGGTTTGAGGAGCTATACAGAGAACTGGGTGAGAATGGAATTGATGCCGGTGAGGACGGGAAAGGAAGATCCGCCTGGACTGCATACGGATATATTCTTGCAAGAGAAGACAGCCAGGTTATAGCGCTGCATGACTGTGATATCGTAAACTATGACCGTGACCTGCTTGCACGCCTTTGCTATCCGGTTGCAAATCCATATATCGATTTTGAGTTCTGCAAGGGCTATTATTCAAGGGTCACAGGCAAGCTGCATGGCCGTATAACACGAATCTTTATGACACCTCTTATCAGGGCATTGAAATCCACCCTTGGCCAGAACCAGTTTTTGGATTACCTTGACAGTTTCCGCTATATCCTTGCAGGTGAGTTCTCAATGGGTATTGATCTTGCCCGAAGACTCAGAATCCCGGGCGACTGGGGGATAGAGGTCGGTGTACTCGGAGAGGTGCACCGCAATTGTGCCATGAGCAGGATTTGCCAGGTAGACCTGGCAGATAATTATGAACATAAACATCAATCACTTACCCTTGAAGACCCTAATAAAGGCCTCTTGAAGATGGGTACAGATATAGCAAAGTGTATTTTCAGAACAATAGCAAGCATGGGATATACACTTACCAATGAGTTCTTTATATCTTTAAAGGCAAGTTATCTTCGCATGGCTCAGGATTTTATTGCCAGATATGAATACGATGCCAGGATCAACGGCCTGACTTACGACAGGCATGCGGAGGGCAGCAGTGCAGAAGCGCTTGTGGCTTGCATTGTGAGTGCGGGGCAGCAGTTTCTTGAGGCCCCGACTGAAGCACCGCATCTTCCGAACTGGAACAGGGTGGCTTCGGCCGTTCCTGATATTTTCGAACGGCTGATTGATATAGTTGAACAGGACAATAAAGCGGTTCTCTGAAAAACCCGATTCCTGTGCCTGGATCAATCTCATTGTCACAGCGACGTACTGTCAGCAGGAATCATGGCACGAGCTTCGCTTGCCTCAAGTCCGGGCCTTTTTACAGCACCGTCCGAATTAGGCTTTTTACTGTCCCATCAACAGGGGTTGACAGGGATTATAAACTGAAAACAGCCCTGCAGGTTTCAAGAGGTCTGTCAGTATGAATATGGAGATAGAGCGGAAGTTCCTGATAAAAGGAGATTCATGGAGGAATACAGCGAAAGGTTTGTTCTGCAGACAGGGATACCTTTCTTTGATCAGGGAAAAGATAGTCCGGATAAGAACCATTGGGCATAAAGGCTTTTTAACGATCAAGGGACCCTCAAAGGGCATATCCAGACCGGAATATGAATATGAAATACCCTTTGATGATGCTGAAGAGATGCTTGAAAAACTGTGTGAAAGACCTCTTATAGAAAAATACCGCTACAGGATTGAATTCAATGGACTTATATGGGAAGTTGACGAGTTCTTTGGCGAAAATTCCGGTCTTATCCTTGCCGAGGTTGAACTCGAGAGTGAAAATGATTCTCTGCCATTCCCTGAATGGATCGGCAGGGAGGTTTCTCATGATCAAAGATATTCAAATGCCAGTCTGGTAAAGTTCCCTTACAGGGATTGGGAAAATTAAGGCTAAGGTCATTATTGTTTCAACCGGTGGCTGGTTCAAAATCTTCTTTTGTTACGACAGTAATACCTCTTGGAGTTACTTTAAAACGTTTCCGGTCTTTCCTTGGATCATAACCGATCTCAGTATGTGGCGGGATGTGTACTCCTTCGGAAATAATGGCCTTTTTGATTCTGGAATAACCTCCCACTATTACATTTTCCATGATAACTGCTTCATCAACCACTGCCCAGCTCTGGACAAAAACGTTATAAGACAGGACGCTGTTTCGTACAAGACCGCCGCTGATTATTGAACCGTGGGCCACCAGTGAGTCGAGGGCGCGTCCTGCCCTTGGCGCATCTCCTGATTCCTGTGCGTATATGGTTTTAACAGGAGGATATTGTTTTTGATAAGTACGGATGGGCCAATATTTTCCATACATATTAAAAAACGGTTCAATGCCGGTCAGGTCCATATTTGCGTTCCAGTATGAATCCAGTGTCCCCACATCACGCCAGTAGCCTGAATCTGCAACTGTCTTTATGCTGCCTTCTCTGCTCAAACCGTCTTTATCGACATAAAGTGATACGTCTTTGATCGTGTTTTCTTTGCGGTACGGGTAGGCTATAACGCGGTGGCTGTCAAGAATGTCCGGCAACAGATGTTTGCCGAAATCGGGTCTTGGGTCTGCCTTCAACAAATCAACCAATACTTCTGTCTTGAAGATATATATTCCCATAGAGGCCAGGATACGGTTACTGTCCCCGGGGATTGTTCTGGGTTTTTCAGGCTTTTCCTGAAAACCTTTTACACAATAATCTTTATCAACTTCAACTATCCCGTATTCTCCTGCAATTTCTTTACCAAGCTCAATAACAGCGATGGTTACATCGGCATTGTTGGCTTCATGGTAGGCCTTAAATATGGAATAGTCCATCTTGTAAACATGGTCTCCTGAAAGTATGAGCACGTGTTCAGGGGAGTCCTTGTCAATCAGATAGAGATTCTGGCGGATGGAATCAGCAGTGCCCTGATACCATTTTTCTCCTGCCATCATCTGAGGGGGGGCGATTTTCAGGTAGTGGCCTAATGCCGGGCTGAAAATATTCCATCCTCCTTCAAGATGCTGCATCAAGGTCTGGGATTTGTATTGAGGCAGGACAATGATCTTATATGCACCTGAATTAATACAATTGGAGAGCACAAGGTCTATCAGTTGATAAATCCCGCCGAAAGGGATAGCAGGTTTGGAGCGGTTTTTTGTCAGGGGCATCAGCCTTTCACCCTTGCCTCCTGCCATAATTATCGCCACAGTATTTTTCATGCTGAAATATCTCCTTTTAATCTCTACGGGTATAATTTCCCGAAGCTTGCTTCGTCTTGTCATCCCGGACTTGATCCGGGGCCGGAACGACGGTTGATACCCCTTAGCTTGCTGCGGGGTAGTTCATTTGGAACTTGCAGTATTTTTTCTTTTAAAGTGTTCCTTTTAAGTTGCGGTTTTTTCAGAATTTCTTCGCTTGCAGACAGGCTACATATTTTCCACAAAGCTCTTCAGCTTTTTGCTCCTGCTTGCGTGCCTGAGCTTTCTAAGGGCTTTAGCCTCTATCTGCCTTATGCGCTCTCTTGTAACACTGAAATCCCTGCCCACTTCTTCAAGCGTATGATCGGCCTTTTCACCAATACCGAATCTCATTCTAAGCACCTTTTCTTCCCTTGGGGTCAAAGTTCTGAGTACTCTTCTGGTCTGTTCCGCTAATCCAAAGTTAATAACTGCATCTCCAGGGGACAGGACTTTCTTGTCCTCAATAAAATCCCCGAGATGGCTGTCTTCCTCTTCTCCAATGGGAGTTTCAAGGGAAATGGGTTCCTTGGCAATCTTTAATACCTTTCTGACCTTGTCCAGAGGAAATTCCATTTTTTCAGCAATCTCCTCCGGGCTCGGTTCGCGGCCGTGCTCCTGAACAAGGTATCTTGATGTCCTGATAAGTTTGTTAATTGTCTCAATCATGTGAACAGGTATGCGGATTGTCCTTGCCTGATCTGCAATAGCTCTTGTAATTGCCTGTCTGATCCACCATGTCGCATATGTGCTGAATTTATAGCCCCTCTGGTATTCAAATTTATCAACGGCCTTCATCAACCCGATATTGCCTTCCTGAATGAGATCAAGAAATTGAAGTCCTCTGTTCGTATATTTCTTGGCTATGCTGACAACGAGCCTGAGATTTGCCTGTATAAGATCCGACTTTGCTCTTTTTGCCTTTTCCAGATTTTCCTTAACCTTTTTAAGTGTTTCCTTAAGTTGCCTGCAACTCATACCTGTCTGTTCTTCATACTGCTTGACAATTTTTTGAGCACTGACTAATTTTATTTTTAATTCCAGAAGTTCTTTTTTTGTCAAACCGGTCGGTGAAATAACTTGACTGTCAGGAGCGGAATCCGGTATTTTTGAAAACCATTTCTTTAAGTAGGAAATTGGCTTTCCTCCTGCAAGCAGCATGCATTCCGTAATTTTACGTTCCGACTCTTCAACCCTTGCAACAACATCACTAAATCTGTCGACCATAAGTTGAATCTGCCTTTTTTCCAGCTTAAAGGTGCTGGCAAGGCTCCTGATTTGTTTCAAGTCCTTTTTTATATTCGCCTGATATTTTTTCTTTTTCTCTTCAGTGCAGCTGCTTTTTATCAATTCTTTTCTTTTCAGGCGTATTTCTTCATTTAATGAACTGATTTCATCAATCAGTTTTATCAGCGATTCTTTTCGCTCACTTAACTGCATGTAGTTGCTTTCATCGTCATCCAGATCATTGATAACATCTTTTAATTTGATTTTTCCATCCCTGACCTTTTGACCGAGATCAATTAAATGCTCAATGCCTACTGAACAATCAAGACATGAATTCAGGGCATCCTGCTCTCCGGCTTCGATCTTTTTTGCAATCTCCACCTCGCCATCTCTGGAAAGCAAAGCGATGCTTCCCATTTCCTTAAGATACATCTTTACAGGATCAGCAACCCGTGACGGGGCATCAGATATATCAAGCTGTTCACTGTCAATATCTTCGAGTTTTGTTTCCTGTTCATTACTCCTGTTCGCTTTTTCTATCTTATTTTTGGATGCCTCATCTATAACCATGATATCAAGATCCTGAAACATCATCATAAGGTCATCAGTCTGTTCTTCAGACGAAACCATTTCCTCTGACAAATCATCATTCAGCTCTTCAAAGGTGATGTAGCCTTTATCCTTTCCAATATCAATCAACCGCTTCAAATTTACCATGTCAGAATTTTTGCTCATATTTTACCCTCCCGGAGGCCTGTAAAAAAATATTTGGATTTTATTTTTATTGCCTTTCCTGCATTATTACAAAACCTAATACCGTAATATCACTGCCTGCTGCATAGACTCCTCTGGAGTGATAATTAAGATCTGTTAAGCCGTTTTAATTTAAGTAACTGATTCAGGGCCTCGGCATCTCCTTTTGCCCTTTTGAACGATGTCAGGGATTCAGATATTTTTTTCTGGCAGGCCTTTGCCCTGATCTCTTCAATAGCCTGTTCAACTTCATTCTCAGAATAGAAAGAAGGTCCTGTCAGCACTTCCCTGAAGTGAATACGGGCAGTCTCGTTCTTTAGGCTTTCTTCTATTCTGTTACAGGAATTGATGCCCTCCTGTCGATATTTTTCAAATATGGTATCAACAATTTCCATAACCACTGGATCTGAAATGAGGAGCTCACCTTCAATATCGATTATGCTTGGGATTGCATGGGGATGATGAGCAAGGAGATTAAGCAATTGAGTGTCGCTCAGAGTTTTTCCGGTTTTTGAAACGCCGAGCCCTTGCGTTTGTATTAAATCACTGCCAATGGCGTTTTTTGACTGGCTGCTTTTATATGATCCCAATTCAGACCATATTATTTCTTCTTTTATTCCAAGGCGTTCCGATATAAGTTTCACATACAGAGAACTCTGAGGATGGCTGTTGAGATCGGATATGGCTGGAACTATCTCCTTCAGTATGCGGGCCTTGGCCTCTATATCAAGAGTTTCTTTTGTAAGCTTCTGGTCAAGGTAGTGTTCAAATATCGGGGAAGCCCTGTTTAACAGATCCAGAAAGCTGTTTAGTCCTTTGGCATTTACAAATGCGTCCGGGTCATATCCATTCGGCAGAATAACGACTTTTGCCGAGAGCCCTTCGTTTGAGAAAACAGGAAGACTCCTTAAAGCGGCTGCTTTTCCTGCTTCGTCAGAGTCGAATACTACAACAGCTTCACTGGCATATCCTTTCAATTTTCTGACGTGCCTGGCAGTAAGGGCTGTACCGAGGGTAGCCACCACTTCCTTCAAGCCATGGTTTTTAAGGGCCAGACAATCCATATATCCTTCTACAATAACAGCCCTATTCTTTTCCCTGATTGCACTAAAGGACGAGTTCAGGCCATAAAGGAATTCTCCCTTGTGAAACAGAGGAGTCTCAGGTGTATTAAGATACTTAGGCAAAGAATCATCCAGTACTCTTCCGCCGAAACCAACCACTTTCTGCCTTTGGTCAAGGATAGTAAAAATAATTCTTCCCCTGAATCTGTCATAATAACTGCCCCTGTCATTGGGAACTATTACACCGGCCTGAACAGCCATGTCCAGATCCACATTGTTACGCCTTAAAAACCCGGTTAATCCATCCCATTCATCAGCGGCATATCCCAGGCGGAATTGTGAAATAACCTCTGAAGATAAAGATCGCCTCTTAAGATAATCCCTTCCCAGTTTCCCTTTAACAGGATTTTCCAGGATGGCCTCAAAATATGCAGCAGCCTTTTCGTTTATTTTGAAAAGTTCTTTTCTCTGAATCGCCTTATTATTATCTCCTGATTCATAAGAGTCTTTAGTAATATCTATATGGTATCTCTCTGCCAGATCCCTCACCGCTTCAGGAAATGTAGCACCATGGTATTCAGTCCAGAAAGAAAAAACATCTCCGCCCTTTTTACACCCAAAGCAATGAAATGATTGCCTTTCCTGGTTTACAGTAAAAGAAGGATCTTTTTCAGAATGAAAAGGGCAAAGGCCTACATAGTTTTTGCCTGCTTTCTTCAACTGTACAACCTGGCCAATTATCTCAACAATGTCCGCGGCCCTTTTTATTTCTTCTTTTGCAGATTGAAATGAAGCCATTTTTTATTCAAATAAGTTATAGCCTGTGATTCGGAGTCTTCTCTTTTCCCTTATCTATATTCCATACTGCCTGAATTAGATGCTGAATTCTGAGAAAATTAATACAGGTCAGTTATATCCCTTTTAAAGTATGGGAGCTTTCAACAAATTATCAGTTAAAACTATAGATGAATTTTCAGATTTCAAGGGTCATTTAAAAATTTTATGTCAGTTCTATAACAGTTATCGCTTCTCCACCAAATTTGGGGTCAGCGCTGGACATATTCTTTATGAATGGAACATTTCGCAAATGATCACGGATTGCATTCCGCAGCCTTCCAGTTCCGAATCCATGAACAATTTTTATCGTTAGCTCTCCTTCAACTATGGCTCGATTAATTGACTTGTCAATGATGGCAAGGGCTTCATCTACCCTGCAGCCAATTACATTCAGTTCTTTTGCATGGCAGCCTTTAAGGTTCCAGGAGATAAGTCCTCCCGTTCTGTCATAATCTGAATTTGCGGCTGCTTCAACTGACTTCAAGTCTTTAATCTGTGCCATGATTTTAACATTTCCAAACATTACAAGAGCTCGTTCTCCGGAATGGTCTATTGATTGAATGATTCCTCTCTGATCAATCTTCGTATGGTAAACCATCTGGCCATTCTCCAAGTCTTCTGTTTCAGCCTGGGAGTTTTCATTGGATTCCCGGATAAAATGGTCCGTCAGTTTTGTGCTCACTTCAGCTACCCGCCCACTAACCGAGGCCTGAACAGATCTCCTGTCTTTTTTTAAAAGGTTAATAGCTTTTTTCAATTCATCTTTTGCCCTGTTTATTACTGCATCTGCCTCCATTCTTTTTTCTTCAATAAGCGCCCTTTTTTCTTCCTCAAGTGCCGTTATCCTGTCCCTCAGTTTTTTTTCAGCGGATTGATAATTTAACTTTTCATTCTCAGCCTCAATTTTGTTCTGTTCAGCCTCATCAGTAAGTCTGTTCATTTTGTCAATAAGACGGTTCACATGGATTTCGTCCTGATCCAGATATCCATTTGCCCTTTCAATAACATCAGAGCGCATTCCAATTTCTTCTGCGATTTCGAGAGCATGGCTTACTCCAGGTAAGCCGTACTTAAGTTTAAAAGTGGGGCAGTTGCAACTGTCATTAAATTCAACTGCGGCATTTACAACTTGCTGATTTGAAAGGCCATAGTTTTTCAGGCGGTTGAAATGAGTTGAAACGGCAACGAATGACCCTTTTGCGGACAGGAAATCCAGAACTGACATAGCAAGGGCAACCCCTTCATCAGGGTCTGTTCCAATCCCTGGCTCATCAATGATGAAAAGGCTATTCCGGTCTGCATTCTCAATGATATAATTAAGGTGTTCAAGATGGGCTGAAAATGTGCTTAGTCCAGCCTTGATGTTCTGGTCGTCTCCAATATCAGCTATTATCCTGTTAAAAACCGGAAGGCAGCTTCCCTCCTCGGCAGGAATATGGATTCCGGATTGTGTCATAAGGCTGAGCAGCCCAAGGGTTTTAAGTGCAACAGTTTTTCCTCCCCTGTTAGGGCCGGAGATAATCAGTATGTTCTGTTCGTTGTTAATTAAAATTTCCACTGGTACAGGAAGCTCTGCTTTTAACCCATGCATCCTTTTGTCCAGAGAAAGGGCCATAAGTATAGCATTTCTGGCCCCTTTCAGGTCAACCCCGCACCTGTCTCCTGTTTCCGGCATTATACATGAAAGGTTTTCGCTGAATTTACCTCTGGCATAAAGACCGTCCAGTCTGCTTAGCAGTGACTGAGCGTATTTCAGATTTCCTGCCGAATCCCTTACATTGCCTGTCAAGGTGACTAAAATCCGGTGCTCCTCCTCTCTTTCTTCCTGAAATAACTCAGTAATCCTGTTGTTGTCCTGCAAGACTTCAACAGGCTCAAGATAGCATGTGGCTCTGGTCTGGGAGTAACCGTGTACAATGCCATTAATTTTTGAATACTGATCTGTCCTCAAGGCAATTATATAACGGCCGTCTCTGACAGTGATAAAATCCTGGCTGTCGCGGGATATGCTTTTGGTTTTCTGGATACTTTCAAGCCTTTTCTGGATATCAGACCTGAGACTGATTTTTTTTTCTCTGATCTTTTTAAGGGCTGGACTGGCTGAATCCTTTATTTCTCCATATGGAGTTATAGTGCCTCCTATTTTCTCGGAGAGTACCTCAAAATTGGGGATATCCGCTGCAAGTTCATATACTCCTGGGCATAATTCACGATTAGATGAAATAAACCTTTTTAATTCCCCGCATGTTTTTGCCAGCCTTAAAATATTTGAAAAGTCAATTACTTCAAGGCATGAGCCCCCGGCCTCTGCCTTACCAAGCGCAGGATCAATATCTGTAATATCAGTAAACGAAATAAACCCCTTAACTTTAATAAGGAGCTTCATCTCCGCAACCAGTCTCAACTCGTTGTTTACAGCATGCAGGTTTTTTGAAGGTCTTAGAGACAGGCAATTTGATTTGCCCAGTTCACATGAGGCATAACGGGATAATATGTCCAACAGATCATAGTATCCCAGAACCTGATACGTGTGTTCAATCATGCAGATTGTATTGATTTAATGCAGGTTATAATTATTTCTGAATCAATGCTTGCTCTATTTATCAGCCGTCAGCAACTTTTTTGCTATAAGGCTGATTTCTTTTCCCTGAGCTTTTCCCGACATTCTGGCCATGGCTTCATTCATAACCTTTCCAAGGTCTTTAAGGGTTTTAGCTGAAATCTCCGAAATTATTTCGCTCAGGGTTTCTTCTATCTCAGTTTCTGTCAACTGCTGAGGCATATAGGCGTAAAAAATGCCAGTTTCCTTCTCTTCCTTTTTGGCAAGCTCCTCGCGACCGCCTTTTCTGAATTCCTCGGCAGCTTCATGGCCCTTTCTTATGAGGCTTGAAATAACAGATAGAATTTCCTCTTCATTTAGTTCCCGCCTTTTCTCAACCTGCATGTTTTTAACAGCGGCCTTCAACATCCTGAGGCATGAAACCCGAATATTATCCTTCTGCTTCAAAGCATTCTTCAGATCTTCAGTTATCTGTTGATTCAGTGACATGGTTCTTCCAACAATATATAGAAATAAATTAGTATAAAATTAAACCTTTAATCTGTTCTTTTAAGATTTATTTGTCAATTATAAAATACTATTATAATTAAAATTTATGCCGATTTAATAGTTTCACGCACCGGAAGGCATATTTCAATATTGAAACTTATTTTAAATTAAATTGCATTAAATTATAATGCTAATATATTTTGCAGGCCCTTATTGCTGACTCGAGATTCAGGCTGTCTTCATACAGTGCCCTGCCTGTAATCATACCGATAACCCCGTCTTTCGAAAGGGTTAAGACATTCAATACATCAGAAATATCTGAAATACCCCCGGATGCTATTACAGGTATTTCAACAGCTCTTGCAAGCGCCCGTGTGGCATCTATATTGGGACCTGTCTTCATTCCGTCCCTGCTGATGTCAGTATAGATAATCGCTGAGGCTCCAATCCCTTCAAACCGTTTGGCCAGTTCAGATGTGGTCAGTTCAATGTCCTGGGTCCATCCTTCAACAGCAACGCGATCCTTTTTTGCATCTATGCCTATGATTATTTTTGCCGGGAAAGTCCTGCATGCCTCAATCACAAACTCGGGGTTTTTATAAGCGACTGTCCCGAGTATGACATAACTGATTCCGAGATCAAAATAGTCTTCCAGGGTTGCCATGTCCCGCACCCCGCCTCCAAGTTCAACAGGGACAGGTATAATATCTGTGATTCGTTTAATAACATTTCTGTTTATCGCCCTGCCCGCAATTGCCCCGTCCAGATCCACAATATGAATCCGTTCTGCTCCCTGTTCGTGCCACTTAATCGCCATTTCCTCCGGGACATCTGAGAATATGGTTTCATCATCCATGCGCCCCTGTCTCAGTCTGACACATCGGCCTCCCTTGATATCAATAGCTGGAATGACTAACAAGTTGCTGCTCCTCTTACCTGTTTATGCATATCGGAATTTCGTTCAGAAGTTTATTAAGCCCAATAAGTGCAAGTTTCTCAGCTGTCATCCATTGACCTTTACCCTGCACAAACGTTTTCAAGTCCATAAGGTTCTCGGTTAGCGACCTCTGTGTTTTGTCAAATTTCCCTCTCCAGAGTATTGCCCCATCGGTCGGCCGGACAAGGTATAAATCAAAAGCTACCGACGCAGGGCGATTAACCGCATAATCTGAACCCTCCCTCTCTTCCCATCGGTAAATAAAGCCTGCCAGCAGGGCATCAGAGCCAAAATTATTACCTACCTTCTGGAGTATCTCCAGAGTTCCAATGCCTGCATCCTTATCCGAAGCTAAGATGCTCGAATAGACTCCTTCGGCCTGTCCCGGTGATACAAGTTCACATTTACTTTCTGCAATAAGCCTTTCAAACAGCATGTCGGTAATCGGCTGGATGACTTCCGGAGGAATGGGACCTGCAACAAAAACAGATCCCGACAAAGGGCTTCTGACGGTAATCGTTTTCTCGTCATGCGGAACAACAGGCCTGAATCCAACAACGACAATTTTGTTTATATCAGAAAATGCTGAGAATGCATCGGGAGAATAGGTCTTTTTTGTGTGGCATCCGGAAGTTATAATCAGACAGCAGACAATACAGCACCACAAAAAAACATCTGCATTTTTTAATGTCTGAATGTTAATGTTCATGAATCACCCCATCAGTTACAACATGCCTTTTGTAGAAGGGATTTTACCAGTCATTCGACTCTCGAAACTGCTTGCATTATCAAGTGCTCTGGCAAAGGCCTTGAATATCGCCTCAAAGATATGGTGAGGTTCTTCGCCCGATATGAGATCTATATGCAGCGTCAAACCTGCATTAACCACAAGGGCCCTGAAAAATTCCTTGATTAATCCGACATCAAATGATCCGGTTGATTCTTTTTTAAGCTTTACACGATATGCCAGAACAGGACGTTCGCTGATATCAATTACAACCCTGGCAAGGGCTTCATCCATGGGAATCGTGGCTTCGCCGTATCTTTTTATTCCCTTTTTTTCTCCAAGGGCAGTGCTTATGGACTTTCCAAGGCAAATGCCAATATCCTCAATTGTATGGTGATCGTCAATTTCTGTATCGCCTCTTGCAGTTAACTCCAGATCGATAAAACCATGAGCGGAAAAAAGAGTAAGCATATGGTTAATAAAAGGTATCCCTGTGTCAACCTTTGAAATGCCGCTCCCATCAAGATCAAGCTGAAGACTGATTTCCGTTTCGTTTGTTTTTCTCTCAAGATTAGCTGTTCGTCTCATATCTTTGTGCCTGCTGCATAATTAAATCGGGATTGTATCCCTGCTAAAAAAATGGTGGAGATGAGGGGATTCGAACCCCTGGCCTGTACGTTGCGAACGTACCGCTCTCCCAACTGAGCTACACCCCCACTGA
>JAFGMQ010000106.1 GCA_016927455.1 Deltaproteobacteria bacterium | reverse complement strand
TAATCCTTTTGGTTGTGCCAGTAGAGTGTGTCGCCAAGCACATTGCCTTTACTGTCTCTGACCGTCAGCCGGATAAACACCAGGTCTGAAGGTGATTTAGCGAAATAAGGCGTAGCGACTCCGAGCCTGATACCGTATGAATCAGGGCCGAGCGTATGAGTGATCCAAGTCTGCTCGAATACAGCAATGCCGTTGAGGCTGAATACCTTTATTTGTGTAGTAACATCGTTAAAGGTTTTCGGGGTCATGTTTGAAAGCACAATGGAATCATCCCTTGGGTCCCAGACCGCGTGTACAGGCTGGTTAGCCGCCTTTGCACCGAAATAGCCGGCGTTTGTATCCAGGAACCAGTCATAGGTCTGCCACATGAAGCTTGGCCATGAGGACTGGCTCATCCACATGAGAAAACCGTTGGAACGCTTTACAGCAAGACCTTCATACACCCCTTTGAAGTTTTCATAGTTGATGAGCTGGGCCATTCTCTGGAACTCCTCAAGGGTATATGCACGGCCTGCATCAGCCACCATTTTATATATATCATTTTTGTATTTGATAAATACCGGATCAGCCGCATCGGGGTTTTGGCCCTGCACAATATTGGAGGGCACTGTAAATCCGCCCGGTTTATAAAGCTGCAGTGCATCCATATATGTGTTTGCCGGACCGTTCATGTTGTAGGTCCAGTCATGGAGCGCCCAGGACTCGTTGATTGGCCAGAGCTTTTCCTCTGGCAAAAATTTTTTCATGCTTTGAAGGCTGGGTACATTTGGAATCCCGCACTCACTCCTTAGTGTTACAAATGGGACTTCGTCAAAATATTCTTTTATGCCTGCGCCATTGTTCCGGTTGGGCATGGCGGCTATGGCGTAACCGCCTCCGCTTCCTACCGGGTCACTCGCGGAATTGGGGAAATAGACCCTTGTGTGGTCAAGCTCTCTTGTAAGTTTTTTCAAGCCGTCATCAAGCGATTCAGGCGGGTTGCTCTCATTCCGGCCGCAGTAAAGAGTAAGAGATGCATGATAACGATTTTTTTTAATCTTATCCGCTGCATTGTCAAGAAACATCTTTTCATCTTCAGGATCAGGGCCGTCATAGGGGTTTGCAAGCCAGAAATCATCCCAGATAATGATGCCGTATCTGTCCGCGGCCTCATAAAAGGCGCTGTGATTTGTCATGCCCACCCAGTTCCGGATCATGGTAAAGTTGGCCTCCGCGTGCAGTCTCATCTTTTCACCATATTTTTCAGGGGTGTCTGTCTTGAGCCCATCGTCCATTCCCCAGTTTCCGCCCCTGGCGATTATCCTGACACCGTTGCAGTAAATGCTCAGGCGATTACCGTCGATGGGGTAGGTAAATTCACGCACGCCGAATTTGAAGTTTTTCCGGTCCTGTACTTCTCCGTTTACATTTACAGTTATCTCTGCGTTGTAAAGCGGCTGCTCTCCATAGGTGTTGGGCCACCAGAGTTCAGGGTTTTTTAACACAATGTCACCAATTTCAATCTCTTTGCAGCTCTTTTCAGAAATAGTGACTGTTTTTGAAAAGGTAATATTGCCAGGTGTGATGATGCCTTTAACAGTCACCTCAGCTGGTGCCGCGCCATAATTCTTCAGGTCAGACCTGAATATAAGGTCAGCCTTTGTGTCATCAAGCTTATAGATCCTGACCATGCTCTGTTCGACTTCAGCAATGGTTTCACCATAAATCCTTACTTCCCTGATCCTTGTGGGCACAATCCTGTTACCCTGCTGTTCAACCTGTCTCCTTTTAGTACTCTCAAAACGAAGGTAACGCGCATTCTGGGGTACTGGCATCCTGAAGGGGAATTTATCATTACCTGCCCAGGATACATAAACCGTTGCGACCGGGCCAGGCACTTCATTGGAAACATCCACACCTGTGTATTCATGGGTTCCCTGGTCAGGATCAGCTTTTCTGACCCCAAACCATCCGGTGTTTACCTCTCCTCCCGGATAATAATCAAAGTTACTCCATGTAACTTTGTCATTTGAGACCTGCACCCTGAATTTTGCAGGATGCCTGTCTTCGGCAGCCGCTGCAGCGCCGCCCGCCTCGCTGCCCCAGATAAACTGAAGGCTGTTTATCGCGGTTATATGGCCGAGATCAATTATAAAGCCTGACCCGTCAATATCTTCACCTATCCATTGCGTGTTTTCATCATTGTCATTGAGATATTTAAGGTAAGCTTCATTTCCGCTTGGGTCCTGCAGTACTCTCTTCTCTATGGCAAGATTTTTTGCGGATATGCCGGCCGATGTCTCGGTGATATCAAGGTCAGTCTCTATCCAGGGGTTTTCAAGCTGAACAGGTCCTCCATATGTGACAGTGACATCGTTATAGATACCAACATCCCTTCCCCTTATGGTGGGCAACCAGTCCCATCCTACCGCAGCATGTATGGTAGGGCTGTCCTGACCCAGCTCCCCTCCGTTTGGAAGCGGACCTTCGGCAAGCCCCTGTGTTGTTACAAGACCGGGTGTATTATTCCTGTGAATAAGCACCGCAAGGCAGTTTTCATGACCATATCGAACAAGGTCCGAGATATCAAATTTTGCCCTGGTGAATGCCCCTTCTATTGAATGCTCATACCCCTCCAGGCTGTTTTTCAGCAGATGCCCGTTGAACCAGACATCTGCCTTCCAGTTGATTGCATCAAAGTTAAGATACACACGCTTCCCCTTTTGTGATATTGGGATTTCAAATGAGTTCCTGTACCAGAAATCAGCAGTAAAGAAGATATCAGAGGCCTGAAACTGCCAGTC
>JAFGMQ010000105.1 GCA_016927455.1 Deltaproteobacteria bacterium | reverse complement strand
TCATGGCTTCCGGTTTAGGCCAGGATGTTGCTGCATTATCAAAATATATAGTTTCCATTTTTTAACAAGACTCCAGTAATGCTTCTGCTCTTGTGCGATGTCATTCAGGAGCAGGGTATTTTGAGATAGTATTCGGCAAGAGCCCTTGCAGGGTCCTCCGCATCCTCCCTTATATCCATGGCCCTGATCAGTTCATGCGGGGCATAAGCGCAATAAATCTCAGCTATCTTCTTTCCCCCTTCACGCTTTGCCTGCAGATGAGCGAGCCCCCTTTTTGCAGGCAATTCTCCCGTAAATTCGTCATTTATAAGAGGTTCCGCTGCTGTATGCATTTTTCCTTTCCTTATAATTTTCTGCATTTATAAAGCAAATTATAAATGCATAATTACAGGGCATTTAAAATTCTATATTCTAAATCGTTAATCATATAAATCTTTGAAAATCTAACTTCTGTCGAAGTCTATATTATAGGAAGGCAAGATATGTCAAACAGGAAAATACGATAGCAAAGTCTGTATTTATAGGAAATCCTAATTCATGGTCGTGAATGAGGCGGGCTAACTTTTTGTTGACATGAAATGGGCATCATATTAATAAATTCATAACAGGGGTATGAAGCCCTTTAAATACAACAAATCCTGAACAGCTATAAGCCATGAAGGCAATCTCTCCATGAAGGGGACAGCTTCCATGGCTTTTTTTTGAGGAGGGTGTAATGAAGCGATCGATACTGATTCTGGCGAATGTCCTGTTTGCGGTTCTGTTCGTCTGCATTTCTGCGACCCCCGCAGTATCTCAAATGCGGGAAATCCGCATTGCCGACAGCAGGGGAGACTGGGGCTATCCCAATCCTTTTCTTCATTATCCCCGCGGCCCAGGTTATGTCAGAATGAGCTGGGTTTTCGATACCCTTATCTGGAAGGATCAGAATGGGTACATACCTGCCCTGGCCCGGTCATGGTCTTTCGATGCGGAAAACCTGGCCTTTACTTTCATCCTGAACCCTGAAGCCAGGTGGCATGACGGCAGGCCGCTTACCTCAGAAGACGTGTCTTTCACAATTCAGTATTTCAAAAAATATCCATATTTATGGGTCACTGTTGATGATATTGAGCGGGCAGTGGCTGAGGGAGCTTACACTGTAAGAATATATCTCTCCAGACCTTATTCTGCATTTCTCCCGGATGTGGGAGGGACAATGCCAATCCTTCCAAAACACATCTGGGAATCAGTCGAAAACCCCCATACATATAATGATCCCAGGGCCTTTATCGGGAGCGGGCCTTTTATTTTCCGGGATTTTAACAAGACAAAGGGTACCTATTTGTATGAGGCATTCACCGATTATTACCAGGGCCGCCCTAAAGTTGACCGCCTGATATATGTCCGTTCCGGAAAACCCATGCTCTCCCTTCAAACCGGAGAAGCTGACCTTGCCAATATTATGCCCGGCATGGCCGACGAACTCAGAAAAAAGGGCATGACCGTCATCAGGGATGAGAGGGGCTGGAATAAAAAACTAATGATAAACCACAGGAAACCCCCATTCAATGAAAGGTCCTTTCGCCAGGCACTGGCATATGCAGTCAACCGGCAGGAGATCATCGACAAATCCCATCTGGGTTTCGGCACACCAGCCTCATATGGCCTGCTAAGCATTGATCATGAAATGTACAATCCAAAGACACCGTTCTATCCGCATGATGCGGAAAAGGCCGGGGAAATAATTGAGTCACTGGGATACACCAGAGGTAACGGTGGGTATTTTGAAAAAGATGGTTGTCCCCTCACTTTTGAACTTTTGTCATCAAATATTACTGTGGCAGGTGAGATAGTGTCGGACAGGGACGGAGAGGTCATAAAAAAACAGCTTGAGCAGATAGGCATAAATGTGAGTCTGGTCAACATGGAGCAGGCCACGACTGACAGCCGTATAAAAAACTGGGAGTTTGATATTGCAATATCAGGGCACGGAGGCATTTCAGGCGACCCAAGGATACTTAACGAAATGATCTCTTCACAGTACGGCGCAGGTTCGGTCAACAGTGCCCGTTACGATATCGACCCTGAACTGAACAGGCTGATGGAAGCCCAGATGGTGGAAATGGATCAGCAGAAGCGGAAGAATACAGTCTATGGAATCCAGGAACTGTATGCTATTGATTTGCCGGCGATATCTCTTTACTATCCGGATGCCGTGGCCGCTTACAATCCCGTAAAGGGAATATGCTGGTTTTATACAAAAGGGGGAATAAGCAAGGGAATACCAATTCCTCAGAACAAGATGTCTCTTATAAAATGATATGAAAGATGGTCATTATATAAAGCTCACGGCGGTCTATTTTTTTGCCGGTCTGGTTATGGTCTATGCAAGCTACAGCCTTCCGAAATGGCTTCCCGGTGATTTCGTCACTGCCATGTATTACGGCTCCAACGTGACACTGACTGCGGAGCAGGAAGCTCAGATCAGGGCATGCT
The DNA here is from genome assembly GCA_016927455.1 of Deltaproteobacteria bacterium. Lineage (GTDB taxonomy): Bacteria > Desulfobacterota > DSM-4660 > Desulfatiglandales > Desulfatiglandaceae > JAFGMQ01. The sequence goes on along the minus strand of JAFGMQ010000105.1, from coordinate 6,974 downwards.
ATCCATGCCAGGAGGGATTCAGCAGATATCTTTTGAATCTCCTGAGTCTGAAATGGGGCTATTCCTATGCCTTTTTAACTCCGGTTTCGGATCTGATTCTGGAAGCCCTTCCATGGACACTGCTGCTCTTTGGCGGCGCTCATGGGGCTTCCATGCTCTTCGGGTTTATTGCCGGTGTGGAGGCGGCCTGGCGAAGAGGCGGATGGGTGGAAAAGGCAGGTGTAGGATGTATGACCATCATGGAAGGGGTGCCTGAGATGTGCACTGGTGTGGCATTGCTCATGCTTTTTGCCCTCTGGCTTGGATGGTTCCCTTCATCAGGGGCTGAAACCGCATACAGCATTTACTCCGCGATAGAGAGGATTTGGGATATGACGCACCATCTTGCGCTGCCATTCACAACGCTTTTCCTTGCCTATCTGCCGGGAAACTTTCTGCTGACCCGCGGCAGCATGGTTATGGTGCTGAAGGAGCAGTTTGTGCAAACCGCACGGGCAAAGGGGCTTCCTCCTTCTCGTGTCAGATATGCCCATGCAGCACGTAACGCCCTCTTGCCCATGTTTACGAGATTCGGACTGCGAATCGCCTTTATGGTTACAGGGGCGGTTGTCGTTGAAACCATTTTTTCCTATCCCGGCATGGGAACACTTCTTTATAAGGCAATCGGCCTGCGTGATTTATCTCTTATTCAGGGAATTGTCCTCATTTCTTCCCTTATGGTTCTTTTTGTTAATCTTGCCATGGAGATTTTATACGGCATAATCGATCCGAGGATTAGAAATGCATATAAGCTTCCGGCATGAACTGGGAAGAGATCCCTGGTTTATCACAGGCATTGGACTGGGCCTGGTTTTATTGCTTCTGGCAGGGCTTGGGCCGGTTTTTTCACCTTATGACCCCCACGATATATCATTCAGGCCGCTCAGCCCGCCTTCAGCAGATCACTGGCTTGGCGTAAATGACGGGGGCATGGATATTTTCTCCGAACTGCTGTTCGGGATGCGAAATACGGCAGGGTTCGGGATTCTGGCGGGATTCACCGCCCTTTTCCTCGGCGTGGCAGTGGGACTGGCTGCCGCATGGTTCGGCGGTTTTACCGACCAGATAGCCATGCGTTTGGCAGATGTGGTTCTGGCTGTTCCTTCTGTCATGATCCTTATTATGGCTGCTTCCCTGTTCCGGCCTTCGCCGGTGATGCTGGCTGTGATCCTTTCAATCATTTCGTGGCCCACAACCGCAAAGGCCATCCGGTCGCAGGCCCTGGTTGTAAAGAACCGCCTTCACATCCATGCAGCAAGGCAGGCAGGGGCTTCGGGCATATATATTCTGGCGAGGCATTTGTTGCCTGAACTTTTTCCCCTGTATCTAATCGGATTTGCTGCCAAGGCACGAATGGCAATGTTCATGGAGGCTTCTCTGGCCTTCCTGGGATTGCTGGATCCGGCCCGGAAGTCCCTTGGAATAATTATCAGTTTTGCCCTGAAGTACTATTATATGGATATCTGGTGGAACTGGCTCCTTCCTCCGGTTATTCTTTTGTCTCTACTCACAATGACAGTAACCTTTCTGGTGATAAGCCTTGAAAAGGTGTTTGATCCGAGATTAAAGGAAGCGCTTTGAAACTTGAAATTGACAACCTGACAGTTACCTACCGGAACAATGGTCACAACCTGCTGGCACTTGACCGGATAGACCTTACACTGGAGAGAGGACGTATTACTGCTCTGGTCGGCGAATCAGGTTCTGGAAAGACGACGCTGGGAAGGACACTTATGGGGCTTCTTCCGGATAATTCCGAAAGTTCCGGATGTATTAAACTGGATGAGAATGAGATACTTGGGCTGGATGAGGAGGGTTTGAATGAAATCCGGTGGTCAAAGGTGGCCATGGTTTTTCAGAACCAGGCTGCGAATTTCAACCCTGCTCACCGAATCATAGACCAGGTTGCAGAGCCTCTCATTCAGCGCAGGAATATGAAAAAGGACGATGCAAGGCAGTCTGCCGGAGACGCCCTTAAGCGCATGGGGCTGCTGAATCATCAGGCTATCCGTTTTCCCCATGAGCTGAGCGGCGGAGAAATACAGCGGTCAATGCTTGCAATGGCGCTGATTATGGAACCTGAACTGCTTATCCTCGATGAACCCACCTCAGCCCTGGATGCAATGACCAAGGCATTTGTGGCTGATGTAATAGACAAGGTTCGGCAGAGGGGGTCATCCGTTCTGCTGATTACCCATGATCTTGATCTTGCGCAGAAACTGAGCGATGATATTGCTGTACTATACCTGGGCAGGATCATGGAGACCATGCCGGCAGGAGAGCTTTTTCTTAACCCTATGCATCCATATACTCTGGCACTTGGCCGCTCATATCCGGGCGTGCAGGTCCTGCGAGACCTTGGAGGCATTCGCGGAGAAGCATTTTATCGCATAACTCATCAGCACCCGCAGACTGGCGAGAAGGCCATGTTTCACAACCATATAATCGGACCGGGGTCATTTCATGAAGACCGGCATGTACCCCCTGCCGGATGTCTTTTTCAGCCTCGCTGCACTCAGGCTGATGGGGATTGCCTTCTGAAAAACGTGTCCATGATAAATGTGGGAGATCATCAAGTTCGCTGTCTCCGGGGAGGAATTGTAAACCGTATTGAACTTAAAGGCGTAAGCAAGAGATACGGACAGGTCGTGGCGTTGGATTGCACGAATCTTGACCTGCGTGCCGGGGAGGTGTTCTGCGTAGTGGGCGAAACAGGATCAGGAAAAAGTACCCTGGCCATGATCGCTTCAGGGGTTCTGCTGCCTGACAGCGGCCTCCGCTTTTTTGACAGTATTGACATGGATGAATGGAGAAAAAAGGACTACAAGTCTCTTGCCGGCAGGATCGGGGTTGTTTATCAAAATCCTTCACAATCGGTCAGTCATCGCCTCTCTGTCCTTGATATCGTGGCTGAGCCTCTGAGGATTCAGGGGATCGGAGGTGACAGGAAAGAAACGTTTGAGCGAGTTAAAAAGGCCCTCGCTGATGTACGGCTCCCCTCTGAACAAGAGTTTCTCAGACGATATCCGCACGAGCTTAATCTGGGAGCCATTCAGCGGGTATGTATAGCACGTGCACTCATATCGGAACCGTCGCTTCTTGTAGCGGATGAACCGACCAGCTTCCTGGACCCGAGTGTACAGGCCAAGGTGCTTAAACTTCTTATGGAACTCCAGACTGAAAAAGGGCTGACAATGATCTTTGTTACTCATGATATTGGTCTGGCCCGAAAGATAGCGGACAGGGTCGGTGTTATGCTGGCAGGTAAGATGGTAGAGATTGGACCGTCTTCACTGGTCCTGGGCAGCCCGCTGCATCCCTACACCAGCCTTTTGATTAAGAGTGCGGGAGGAAACGGCGGCGGTATGGTTCAGATGAACGCCGAACCAGCTAAAGGCGGCTGTTCATTTGCACCGCGATGCACCCTTGCGGATCGGGCGTGTTTTTGGCAATTACCGCCGCAGGTGTGTCTTGACGGATCATATCACAGTGCTGCATGTTTTCGGCCGCAAGTAACTGATAATGAATGTTTTATGGAAAATAAGCCTTGTCTTAGCGGTGCGGCGCCAGCATGCTGTAATTAAATTCAGTTGCAAGGAGAGTAAACAATGGGTAATAGAGCAATAAGCGAAGAGCTTGTAAAAGAGACAACAAGGTTCCACGGGCATTGGTGTCCGGGGCTGGCAATAGGCATACGTGCTGCCGAATGGGTATTAAGTGAAATGGGCAGGGCCCAGGATGAAGAGATTGTTGCCATTGTCGAGACTGATATGTGTGCTGTGGATGCCATTCAGTATCTGACAGGTTGCACATTTGGAAAGGGAAATCTGATTTACAGGGACTATGGAAAGAGCGCCTTCACATTTTACCGGCGCCGTGACGGAAAGGCAGCCCGCCTTGTGGTCAAACCGGCTTCCCGCACCAAAGACAGGGTAATGATGGAAAAACTGCATCAGAAAATGCAGGAGAAGGGACTGACCGGTGATGAAGAAAAGGCCATGCAGGAGGGGAGGGAAGAATCTTCAAGGCGTATCATGGAATCCGGACTGACAGATCTATTTGACATCAAACCGGCGGATGGCCCGGTGCCGAAAAAGGCAAGGTTCCTGTCGAGCCTTGTGTGTGAATCATGCGGAGAGACGGTCATGGAGACACGCACGAGGCGCTTTAAGGAACAGGTTCTTTGCATACCCTGTTTTGAAGTAGCCGAAAGGCGATAAGAGAATGACTGATCAGGCCATTGTAAATAAATCTGTAACCTGCAGTATTTAACATATCAACAGGAGGATGAAGAATGTGTGAAGCCAATGCCTTTTTTTTAAAAGACGGAAAAGAAGAATTGTTTCTTGAGGGTGTGGATGTCGTACAGCCGGATGATGACGGTCAGATACGGTTAATAAGTATCTTTGGGGAGCAGAAGATTATCAGGGCAAAACTTAAAGCCATGTACCTTGTAGATCACAAGCTGATCTTTGAAGAATAAATTACCCCGATTGAGGCGGAAGGGGTAATTCATTGCAGGCATTAACATGCTGAGACACTTGAAACTTATTGTCCGACCGGTTAGAGGTCGTATCCTGAATTACCTGTCTAATTGGTGATGACTATGCGACAGCAGTTTTCTGAACCTCGCGACGGACGGCGGGATGAATGCGATGCCGGAGACCCTGAATCTGCATATCCGCTTTACGCCATTTAAGAGTGCTTTTTTACCCAGGCAACATACTGATTAATCCAGTTCTGTAGAAAAGACCTGCTGCCTTCCCCTATGTTTCCTTCTTCATCAAAAAGCCCATCTTTAAACTGTATGAAGGCCTCCGGCTGTCCAAGGGTGGGCACATCCAGGAAAGCCAGAATACTGCGCAGATTCTGTTGTGCCAGTGCAGTACCTATGGCACCGATCGAAACTCCCAGAATTCCGGCCGGCTTACCGGCCCAGGCATTTTCCCCATAGGGACGCGATGCATGGTCAATGGCATTCTTGAGTACCCCTGGTATTGAGCGGTTGTACTCAGGGGTAACAAATAAAAGGCCCTGCGCCATCCTGATTTCATTCTTCAGCCGTTTAACAGACCCGGCCTGATTTGAGTCGTCATCCTGGTTATAAAGTGGCAAATCATCTATCCGAACCTGTTGAAAGGTGAATTCTGAAGGTGCCAGCCTTACTATGGCATTGGCCAGTTTACGATTGAAAGAATCCTTGCGCAGGCTACCGATAATAACGGCAACTTTGTATTGGCTCATGACAATCTCCTTTAGCTGAGGTTGAATTTCCCTGTTTATTTTGCCGGCGAAAGCGTCCAACGCGCAGGACAAGGGGCGCGGTGTTTTTAAGCGTCTAATGCTGCCCTTTGTTCTATGATTTGTCGTGATCCACAAATATAAGTTTGCTGGTGTCGAAGCCTGATGTCGCTGCCTTTTCTATCAGAGAATATTTTATGTCTTCTTTCATTATAGGGCTTCTTCCCAGAATCCACAAATAGGATTTGTCAGGGCCGCATACGAGTGAATACTGGTAATTTTCGTGGTCAAGCCCAAAAATAATATAAGAACCATAAAAGGGGCCAAAGAAAGAAACTTTCAGGTAACCCTGGTCAGACCCTTTTACAAAATAGGCCTTCCCTTCGGCTTCTTTCCACGATCCTTTTTTAGCGGAATAGCCGCGATTCAGTATTCTGACACCGCCGTCATCCCGCAAACTGTAATCTGCTGTTACGTGGGTCAACCCGCGCTCAAATGAATGATCCAATCTTGCAATTTCGTACCACTTGCCGAGATACTTCTCTATCCTGAAATTATCAACGGGTTTTACATCTTCAGGTATGCCAGCACACCCCATTAAGAATAATAAAAATCCTATTAATAGTTTTTTCATCTGTAAGGCTCTTTGCTCAATAACTGTGACCATCCAGAATGCTATGAATCGAGATTCTGTGCCGCAAATTCCCAGTTAATCAGTTTGTCCAGCAAAGCATTGACATAATCCGCCCGTCGGTTCTGGTAGTCCAGGTAATATGCGTGTTCCCAGACATCAATGGTTAATAATGCTTTCATTCCGGCAGCCATAGGAAGTTCTGCATTGCCTGTTTTAACGACCTTGAGCCTTTCTCCATCCATGACAAGCCAGACCCAGCCGTTGCCGAACTGCGTAATTGCTGCATTCAACAAATCCTTCCTGCATGCTTCCATATCTCCAAACGAATTTTCGATCCTTTTCATCAAAACGGGGGCTGGTTTACCACCGCCCCCAGGCCTCAGACTTTGCCAGTAAAAAGTGTGATTCCAGATCTGCGCTGCGTTGTTGAAGATTGCTGACCGTTCTGGTCGTCCCGCAGTACTGGAAATAATTTCCTCCAGTGAGATGTCCGAAAACTCTGTTCCCTTTATGAGCCCGTTCAGGGTGTCAACATATCCCCTGTGATGCTTGCCGTAGTGAAAGCCTATGGTCTTTGCCGAGATTACGGGAGCAAGTTCGTTGTCCTCGTAAGGCAGGGGCGGCAGCATATGGGGGGATGTATTCTTATCATTGTTCGTCATTGCTTCCTCCTCTTCATTGTTTTGATTTTGTACCACGCTTCATAAGAAACGCAGCAGTGATTCCCGAGATAAATCCTGCGGATGCGGTCAAAAACAGCAGGATGATGGCCGGCACTTCCCCGGCCATCCATAGAAAACGAACTTGCCATGGCGTCTGATTCTGAAGCACAATTACCGCCAAAGCGACAACCAGCGCCAGAAGCAATGCAAGCCTGATGGACTTCATCTCTCCTCCTTTCGAATACCCGCCAATGATTCTGGCGGGCCCTTTCTGCCCTGATTTATTTGAAAAACCGGTTAGTTATTATTACTTAGGGCCTCCTGAATAACATATAACCTATTGTATTATATCTATAAACATGCTATGCTGAACGTCGTAAAATGCAAGCAAAAGAGGC
>JAFGMQ010000104.1 GCA_016927455.1 Deltaproteobacteria bacterium | reverse complement strand
TGCAGGCTTTTATCCACCCATTCATTGTAAACTCCCCTTGAAATTAGCTGAAGATTACTCTCATGGGCCTCGATGGATTTTTCTTCAAAGGGGTAGGCCTGTTCTTCAAGCGCCAGTTCGTACTGTTCAAGTTCCAGTTCATCAAGATTACCGGGGCGTTCGGAGTCCATAAGAGATATACTGAAATTACCGTATATCTCTGCAAGGTAATAAGTTGCTGCCGCGGTTATCTCCCCTGTTTCATAATCCATCAGCCTGTTGAACTGGCTGATAGTGTTTTTCATCAGATCCTTTTTGCTGCGTAAATTGGTTTCAAAGGGTTCAACAAGTTTGATCTCTACAAATTTGTCAAAGGTTACCTGAGCCAGTACCAGTGCAGCTTTTCCCGCAAGATAACGTGTCCTGGGGGTACGATCGTTCACGGCGGAAGTTTCACTTTCGACCATCTTTTCAAGCTCTTTGTAATAGGCCGGCATATCATCCTGCTTTTTCAATATTTCAGCGATCTTATTTCGTGTCTCAATGTTCAGCTCAAAGGGCAGGGGAAAATATTCTACATAGCGCCTGTATACCTCGATAGCATTTACAAGATTTTCATCCTGGCTATATAGATCCGCAGCAATCTGCAGGGCATCTCTACGGACTTCATCATCCGAGGTTTCTGTTTCAATGCGCTCGTATTCACCTGCAGCCAGAGAAAGTTTTCCGCTTTCCTTATAAACATAAGCTATTTTTTTGGTCACTTCAGGCTGAAGTTCATGCCCTGGAAAACTGCTTCGGAAATTGTTAAGAACTGTGGCTGCCATATCCCAGTCCTCAAGCTGGATCAGAGCGGTTGCCCCGTCAAATTCGGCAGCAGCAGCGATGCCCGAACCAGGAGCCACCTGACTTACTCTTAAGAAATTATCTGCGGCAGCCCTGTAGTCCTGTACTTCATTTGCCTGTTCTCCCTGTTTATAAACAGATGCTGCAAGGTTATCTGCAAATCCGGCCCTTCTCTCATCATCCTGTGGCAGGAGCGCCAGTAAACCTGCATAGGCATCTTCAGCTTCCTTATACCTCCTTAGCTCATAGGCAGAATGAGCAGATATTATCCAGGCAGTTATCAAAATCTTTTTTTCTGTATAAGGATAATCTGTAATAAGCCTGTTTCCCGCGATAAAGGCCTTTTCATATTCCTTCATTGCATAGAGATCTTCTCCTGCCGCCCCAAGTACGATGGCGGCCTTTTCATGCTCCGGGAAACTGTCAACAAACCTTAATGATATACGAACAACATCCTGCCTGACTGTCTCTTTTTCTTCTTCAGTCAGGGTTTCGAGCTTTTTCCTTAGAGCATATACAGCCGCGTAACCTGCCTCGGATGATTTCTCATGTGCGGGATAATCATATGCGGTCTTTTCGTATTCAACCGCGGCCTCGCCAAAATTATTATTCTCAAGGAGCAGTTCAGCCATCTGATAATTAATTGACGGTGATTCATTTTCCTCAGGGAAAGAAGCCAGAAACTCTCGATACCAGTGCAGGGCTTCCGTGAAGTGAAGTGGCTTTTCTTCATTTTTGTGCGGTTTCTGGTAAGAGGAATGATAATGGTGCGCCAGATCCACCAGATTAGTCTTCAGGTTCCCGAGTACATCTGATCTGGAGGCAGGATCAAAATGTTTCCAGTATTCTGAGCTTAACCCGTATGTACTGGCAAATGCCTTCTTTGCATCCAGAACCAGGCTTGGAAACCCGCCGGCTGTATGAATCTCAATAACCCTCATATGAAAGTTGGGAGATTTTTTATGAAATGGATTTCGTTCTACAAAGGCATTGTAAGTAGCTGTAGCATCAGCATAACGTCGCTTGTCAAAATAAAACTCGGCAAGATTATTGTATACGCCATCCTCATAACTGCGCTTACCATATTTTGAAAAATAGGCTACTACTGTATCGGCCCCACCCAGGTTTGAAAATCCAAGGCTGATAACCCTGAAGGTATCATCCATGCGTTTTCGTTCAGCTTCGTCTTCTGTCTGTTCAAAGTCATAACCAATGGACACCTTATGATCCAGCAGCGCGATGAATCGATGCTGTGCCTCATCATAAAGCTCCTGCTTGTAAAAGGTCCATCCCAGTTTATAAAGCGCCAGTTCATAAAATGATGAACCCTTGCCCATATCAACAATTTTCTTATACGCATCTTCAGCATCCAGGTATCTTTTGTGCACAAAAAAGTATTCAGCCCTTCGGAACTGGACTTCATCGATATAGTGAGACGCAGGATACTCTCTGACCATCCGCTCCATAACCGCCATTGCTTCATCTATTTTCCCCAGTTCCTCATAGGCGCGGGACATCTGGTAAAGTACCTGGTCATTGCGGTCATATAAAGGGTACTGCTTTAAAAGTCTTTCATAGAGTGTGATGGCTTCAAGGGCGCCGGCCTTTTCAAGATCATCCACTGGTTCAACGGGTCTAATCCCTTCCAGGGAAGTTTGAGTCACCGGAATACTGTCTGCTGCCCTGGTTTCAAATTCTTTTTCAGACTCTCTGTTTTGCTGATTCTCTGTAAAGTCATTTGACTGCCTGTTTTCTTTATCATCCGGCATAAAAACCCTGGCGGGTGTACTCAGCTCTGAGTGGTTCCTGTCGGATTTTTCAGTTCCGGTCGGGCTGCCAGCCTCAGTGATCGTTCCGTATTCTTTTTCAATCTTCAGGTCGGCAAGACGCCTGATAGCTTCAGGCGCCAGTGCGTTATCAGGCGTATCTTCAAGAAAGCGCTGATAACTCTCCATGGCCTTGTCCAGACCTCCCTCGATCTTCTCCTCCCTTATCACAATCTCTTTTTTACGCAACGAGGCAAGCGTATCTTTGTTTCCCGGTGATTGACACGCAGGAAGCAAAGACAATATTAATATGTATAGTAAGTTTCTTTTCATTTTTCAGCCTTTGCCTGAGCCTGATCCCTTGTGGCGCGATCATAACTGTCCGCCATGGCAAATCTTGCCTTTATCTGAAATTCAGCCAGATGCTCGCGGCGTTTACTTAATTCTTCTACGGCCATTGTTTCAATCATATTACCCTGGCGCATCATAAGTACTCCGACCTTCTCACTTGCATCCTTGATCTGCCATCTCAATCTTCTTATCTCATCTTCATATCCCTGATAGCTTTGAGTTGCAGCCTGACGTGTGCGAACGAAATCCGTGTATTGCTTTTTTAGATTCAGCACAACCTGATCCAGGTCACGCAGGTGTATGTAGGCCTCGGTGTAACGCCTGTCATAGTCGGTGTATACATTCCAGTTAATCACTCCGCGCAAACGTTTTATACGTTCTATAATTTCCCCGGGGACTTCTTCTCCTTCCGCTTTAAGTCTATTCTCCAGGCGTATTAAATTCTCACCCACAACTCGCTCCTCAGTAGTAGCAAGATAATCGGGTCTTGGTACGATCCGCATGTTTTCCAGACGTTTTTTAATATGATCGCGCTGCTCCAGGCGCAGCCTTATGTTGGAGTCGAGTTTTCTGAATTCATGATCTATGGAGGGAAGAAGAGGTTCATAGTAGGCGCGTCTTTTTTCAATAATGTCTTCAAATGCAGACAGGTCTGTTTGCCAGGAATCCAGTTTTTTCCTAAGTTGCTCAAGATCAAGAAAATTCTTAAGTGATTCCTGGAAATCGTGGGAAGCCATCAGGTCCAGCAGATAGTAGGTCTCCGGCGTTCCAGGAAGTTTTCTCAATTTTACCACCCAGTTTGAATCCTGTTTAATCTCTTCACGTACAAGGGCTTTCAGGAAATTACCCTTTCGTATACTTTTGATTGATGCCTCGAGCCTGTCAATTTCGGCGCTGAATTTACCGAGTGCATCCCCATACAGTAATGCCGCCTTACTGTAGACATTCAATTTCCCATAGGCGTAGGGAAGGGCAAGTAACCCTTCCTGCACTGAAGAGTCAGTAACCTGACCGGTAACAAGCAGGCTCCAGGGGACAATGGCGTTTTTAAAATTGTCCTGGCTGGCATCCGCCCATCCTGAGCCCAGGAGTGCACGGCTGGAGAGGGGCCCTGTAAGTCTTACCCTGTCGAGAACAAGTTTTGCATTTTCAAAACTCCTCTCCTCCAGCAGCTTGTCCCCGAGTGCAATGTTTGCTTTATCTTTGATTGCCAGGGCCAGTGAGTTGTCTGTTTCTATGAGCCCTGCTTTATCAAGGTATTTTCTTCCATCCAGCTCATTACCATCCTTTAAAAGTGCTACAGCCAGGTTATATGTAGCGAAGCCTTCAAGCCCTCTGGAATCCTGAAGACCCAGCAGGATATCAGCAGCTTCTGAAAAACAGCCGTTTACCATATATATCTGGGCTTTTAAAAATTCGATATCATCCCTGATATCTTCAGGAATTTCCCCGCTGATTCGTTCAACAGCATACAGGGCATTACCGGGCTGATCCTTCTGAAAATATATATTAGCCAGCCGGTAGATGGCTTCATTTCTAACAGGTTCTTCGACATTTCCTTCAATTACCGCAGTTATGGCGCGCCCCGCGCGCTGGTGCATTCTATATGCGAGTTCGAAATCCCCCACTGCAAACCTCGCATGATTGATGTGATAATATAGTGTATCCAGCTCAGGCTCATCAATTCCATGATACTGTGCAAGTTCGGTATCAAGCCTCGAGATCGCATCGAACCAGTCTTCCTGGTAGGCATTATAAAGCGCCTCCCCGAAATAAAGGTCCTTTAGCTCCTCCTGACCTGAAAATACCTTTGAGGTAAAAGACAGGAGAAAAATTGTGAATACTGATATTAAAAGCCTGATGGGCATAAATTACTGCTCCCTTATATTTATGTCGTCGGATGTAAGACGGATCTCCACTATCTTGGGTCCTACTCCCTTTTCTACAAAATAACTTTCGGTTTTTTCCAACTCACTGCCGCCCGGCGATTTACCAATCATGGAAACCTGCAGATCGTGCCGGCCCGACCTTATATTACCGGTATATATGCGCTGCACTCCGCCCTTCTGAAGCGCTTCCAGTTCCTTATATGTGTAGATGTGATGAGCCACCGGTTCCCCTTCCAGCTTTACCTCAAGCGAATCAAGACGAAATGTCTCATCCTTTTCAAGTGAAACAAATACAGAGATCTGCGTGTTGGATGGGTAAATCAATTTTTCTTCCAGTATATTCAGGTCTGCCGCGATTGACAGCACTTCACTCTTGATCTCCTGTACCTGTTCATCCAGCCCCTTAAGCTGTTCCTTTGTAATTTCCTGCCCGTAGGCAGTCATGCTTAAGAAAAGCATCGAAATCCCTATTATTATGTCTCTGACTTTTATCATCTTTTTTACCTCTGTTTTTATTCTGACAATTCTTTTATTATTTTTCTAAACTCCTAAATAACCCCGTGCAATTACATCTTCCCGATCAGGTTTAAAAAGAATCCCTGATGCCTGTAGTCCTGCTGTGTCAGATCATCTGAAAAATCCGTAAAGTTATATCCTGCGCCAAGCTTGATATGATTGCCCATATGCCTGTATATGCCCAGTAAAACCCCGGACCGACTGTCCTTCGCATCCGGCAGGTCTAGCCTTCGAAGCTCGATCAATGCGTCCCAGCGGTTGACGAAATGCCAGTCTGCCCGCAGGATTCCCAGGTGGGCGCGACTTTTAAAGAACTCGGAATCTTTATCATAGGCCAGCTCGCCCAGTCTGTATGCATACTTGCCGCCCACTGTCCATCGTGGAGTCAGGTCATACATGACATCAATTGAACCGATATGGCTTCGCTGAACAACACCGGTATTGTTAATTAACCTGTCCCCGGACGAATTGTTATAGAAGAAGGTATACTTGAACAGTGCATTCAGACGATCAATTTTCACAGGACGATAGGCATACCCCAGGATGGCCTCGGTATAATCAATACTATATTTTTTATTCCTGGAGCCTTTACTAATGGCAAGGTTATATTTACTGATCACATTCCAATCTGAGGACAGCTTACCTGTCATACTGTTTTTTAAAAGCCAGCTGGTACGTTTGGAATATGACGCATCCGACTGTTGTATATTATCCATACGATATTCAATGGCCCCTGAAACAGTGAAGTTATCAAGCCCGTAACCTGCACTTATGCCTGCCGCCTTTCTTTCAATCTCTGCGCTGGTATCAGGATCCTTCAGCTTGCCCAGGTCAATATTTGCGCTCAAATTGAGCCGATCAACTGGAGACAGTTCCATCCCGACAGCATGTGTCAACCCTGTCGGGACATCTCCCCTTGTATAGCGCTCCTCTAAAAATACGCTGGCGCTGTCGGAGTATCTTGTTCTGAATCCCGAGGTGAAATTTCCCTTCCTGGCCAGAAGACCGTTGTCAGAACGATCGTTTTCAATTGCATAGTTCTGATAAATCGTAGTCCTGTCAGAATACAGATATTCCGTGCCAAGATTTCCGCCAATCCCGAGATCACCTTCGGAGATTTCACCGGACATTTTAAAACGATCGGTCAGCTTCATGCTGCCCCCGGCGCCGATCCTGTTGTTATCTTCACGGTTCCCGTCTGCCTTTATTGTTTCCTGTACAAATCCATAGGCAGTCCAGTCATTATGTGAATCGTAGCGGACTTTCATTACTCCGTCGGTACGCTGACCTTCTTCCTGTGTAACAGGCACTACTGGCGAACTGTCGGTGCGTTTGTCGTGACGCAGCCCCGAACTAAAAGTAAAGTGCTCTCCAAAACTGTAATCGACATCCAGTTCAGCGGTTTCTGATTCGAGTCCTTCTTCCTGGATCTTTTTGTCGGCCTTTAAACCTGTGGTAAGCCTTTGATTGAACGGTATGCTGATATTAGCGCCATATTTTGTAAGATCATGTGAAGTAACCAGGCCCGGGGCTGAGTAGCCCTTTTCTAATTCCTGCCAGTATAAGATTATTCGTCCATGTGCATTATTGAAAAAATCCTCCAGGCCGATACTTGCATCTATTTTGAAACCCGATGCTTCAGTTTCGTCTTCGACACCTGACACGCCTTCAAAATTAAACCCGCCGTCATCTGAAGTAGTTTTCCTTCGGACCGGACCTTCAGTCCTTGCTGTTTCGAGTTTAAGCCATGACATGGCTGACTTGCGAAGGGTTAAATCCACTCCACCTATGCTGTTTTCATTTTCCGCCTCTTTTTCTTTACCAGCGGTTACACCAAGCTTTATATGGTCATTTAACCAGTAGTGGACCCTGCCTCCGGTGGAAAGTGTATCAGGATCATCAAAGCCGGGTGTGAATTCATAACCGCACACCAGAAAAACAGGATGACCACCCATAGAGCCCCCATCCACCAGAAGACCATCATCAGCGGTCGGGGAAATGGGATGCAGCAATAATACACGGCCCTGCAGGTAATCAATATCATAGTCAAAGAGCGGTGTAAGTTGCTTTACCTTCAATACAATACCGGAATCCTTATCCCTTACTTCAACCCTGATCCTGAGAGAACCTTCCAAAATATCCTGCCTGCTGAGGAAATAAAGTGATCCTCCTGTTCCCTGGAATTCATCTCTTCCTGAAACGGTTCCAGGATCAGCAACAAAGCCGTCAACCATCAGTCTGGGTTCACCAAACCCTGTTGTTTTCACCGGCTGAAAATGCAGATTCGCCCCGTACAATCCGCGTTCAATGTGAGCAAGCTCAGTGTCGGTGTAACCTGTATTGAAATTACCCCAGAGGGCATATGTTTCATTTTTTTTCGCCTTAACATAGAATTTTCCTGAAGTCGGCGCATCCTCAACTACTGTAGAATCGTCGCCAAATGTGGGGTAATGGTAGTCGGGATCTATTCGCCTGAACAGTGCATCAGGAGATTTGTCCATAAAGTTAGAGAATATTTCATCCAGAGGGCCTTCTTCGGTATCAGCGCTGGCGGTCAAAGACCATCCGTTATCAAATTTACCTTTTGTGTAAAAGGCCAGTCTTCCATTGAGGCTCAGGTCATCGCTGTACTGAGCCCTGTCAGGAGCAAGCAGGCTTGCAGGTCCGTTGGTACTGTTATGGGAGATTGTCAGGTCAGCAATACCTGCTGTAAACCAGTCACGTTTTTTCAGCTCCAGGTCTCTCAGGTATAACTCTCCGTTACCATTTTCATCCAGGAGAGCCAGCTCTACAGTGTGAATGCCCTCCGGAAGTATTTCTTCTGCCACAAATTTCCCATGAGCGTCCACAGGTACTGAAAAACCTGCCAGCCATACGCCATATCTTTCAGGGGTATCCTCGCCATAAGCACGTACAGTACCGCCGCTAAGGGGAATATTATGTATGGCTATTCGACTTTCACCATAGCCTGCAAGGAGTTCCTTTGAAATTTCAGATTGATCTGACTTAATATCTGCCTGATCCATAACCCACAGATTCTGAGGCGTGGTTTCATCGTAATTTCCATTCTCGTCATATACCCGGATAAGATACTTTAGGATCCGGCT
>JAFGMQ010000015.1 GCA_016927455.1 Deltaproteobacteria bacterium | reverse complement strand
CCGGCATAACTTGTCCCACCGATGAGGACGAGATTCTTTCCAAGATGAAGCAGGATAAATGCCTCCGAACTTGTCCCGTCCAGCTCGGGGATAGCCTGGAACCTGGGGACATTTATTATTGTAAACTCAGGATTATGGTTGCCGGCCTCATCCTGTCTTTTCATCTGGATAAACATATTTCTGGCAAAAAGGCTGTGCCAGGCCTTTTCCGTGATAACCCGGATAGGATGTTTATATTTTCTGGCGGCGCCGGCGTAACAGTCCTGAATAAACAGGTCTTTATTCTGGAAATATGCCTGGAGACGATGAAAGAGATGTGTGAATTTTTCTTCATCGATCTCCTTGTTTGCAGGGCTCCACCATATTTTGTCTTCACTTGAAGGTTCTCTGACGATAAAGCGGTCGTTCGGGGAACGCCCCATCAGGTGCCCTGTTCTGACAACAATCGGACCGAGATGGGCGATATTTCCTTCCCTCCTTTTGATGATTTCTTCATACAGGCGGGGAGTAGTGGCATTCCAGTAAATCGCTCCGACATTCCTGAATCCCTGTCTTTCGAGTTCAGTCCTGATATCAAAATGATCAAACATATATTGCCTCCTTATCATTAATAAGCTTGAAAAAAGCCGTCACTTATTCCCCGTACCTGATACTGGGCAGGCATGACGACGTTGACATGTTTTATTGCCGGGAAAGTAAAAGCAATCATCAAACACAATGCTTAAACATTCAGTAAGGTTTATCAGGAGGCCCGGATTGTGGATAATCCCAGCCGAAACCCCATCTGAACGAGGTCGGGAGCCACCATGTTCCTCCTGCACGGACACCGTAGTACATGAAATTTGCAATGACAGGATGGCCTTTTTGGATTATGCATTCCTTTAGTCTCCTGTCGGCTTCCTTTCGTTCATGGCGGGTACCACCCTTCCAGTAGGCCAGATCGTGTTCAATGCAGCATTCCACCCAGTCGCGGTCGGGCCAGCAGGAGCAGCCATCGGATTTAAAGAGATCAGGAGGTAACGGACCAGCCGGATTTGATTGTGAATAAAGTAGTTGCGCCAGTTCATCAATCCTGCCCTGGTCTGAAGAGCTGCTCCAGGGGAGCAATAAAGACAATATAAGCAGAATAATGGAGAATCTGATCATTTTATGCATCCCATCTTAAGCGTGAAAGTCACAGGGCCGCATACAGGATATTTATAAATACTATAATATTCATTGTGCGTCAAACGATTTGCCCCTTTGGATATAACCTCCTTCTGTCATGAGTTTAAAGGCATGTGTCTGAGAACAACCTTCAGGATTAAAGCTGAGCTGATAACAAAGCCTGACCCCCTGAGTATTGGTATGTGATTAAAGGGTATTTATCATTGACGTATTTTTCAAATTTCTCTATCTTTCTTTTTAAAAAAGAAAACATCAGCTCAGATTCAATTCTGTATTAATCACGGGGGCGGTTATTATCCGGTTACCTGGTATTGATTTAATATTATTGCCGAATAAAAGGAGGAAGAATGGATATAAAAGAAATAAGTCTTGAGGATTTGAACACAGATAAATTCATTGCTGAAATAATTGAGCAGATTTCATCGTCAGTGGGGTCCGGGGTGGCAATCAACGCCCTGTCCGGCGGAGTGGACTCCTCTGTTGTGACTTTGCTCGGTCACAGGGCACTTGGAAATCAATTCAGGTCATTTTTTATTGAAAACGGCCTTATGAGGGAAGGCGAACCCGAGCATATCGTTTCAATTTTCAGGGACCTGGGTGTAAGCGTTGAACTGGTTGACGCCAGAAAAAACTTTCTTGATGCATTAAAGGGGCTGACCGACCCGGAGGAGAAAAGGGAGGCAATAACAGGCTCATTTTACAAAGACATCTTTTCTGAACTCGTCAAAAAGACAGGGGCTACATACCTGTTTCAAGGCACGAATTTTACGGATATCGAAGAGACGGTTGCAGGGATCAAAAGGCAGCACAATATCCTTGAGCAGATAGGCATCGATCCTGAAAAGATGTACGGATACAAGGTTATGGAGCCTCTTATCCGGCTCAGAAAACCCGCTATAAGGGAGCTTGGAAAGGTACTCGGCCTGCCGGAAGAACTATATTCAAGGCCCCCCTTTCCCGGGCCCGCTCTGGCTGCAAGGATCATCGGGGAGGTTACAGAGGAGAGGCTTGATACAGTAAGGGCTGCCACAAGGATTGTTGAGGAAGAACTGGCTGGATGCGGGGCATTTCAATATCTGGCCATTCTGCACGAGGACAGGGTTGTAGGCATGAGGGATGGCAGAAGGGACTTCGGCCAGCAGGTAGAGGTGAGGTGCTGGGACAGCATGGACGCAAAAACCGGGACTCCCACCAGGCTTTCATTTGATGTCCTGGAGCGATTAGGTCAAAGAATATCCTCAGAAGTGCCCGGTGTCGTAAGTGTGACCTACAATATCACGGCAAAGCCGCCATCAACAATAGAAGCGGTATGAACCTGCATGCCGGGGTTGTAACTGCTCCGGCAAAATGAGGCCCTGTGATCATAAATGAGAATATCCTTGGCTGTAAATGCTTCACTGAAGGATGTGTTTGTACAGGAGTTACGTTTATCAGCTTTCTGAAAATCTAAAAAACACTTTCTATTTCAATGAACAAAAGCAATGAAAATTACACACCCTTTAGTGGTTTCCTGGGCACCTATGATGCTTTTTCTGAGATCGATAATCATTTTGCAAGGCTTGTCACCAGGCTGTCAGGGACTGAAAGCCCGGATCTTTTCTATGCGGCAGCGCTGCTAAGCCATGTTTCTGCACAGGGACATATATGCCTGAAACTGTCTTCAAAATGGAGGGATAAACTTATTTCCAGCAGGGTTGTCGGGCGACCGGGTGAATTCAGGCCTCTTATTCTTGATGAAAAGTTAAGACTCTATCTTTATAGATACTGGCAGTATGAGAAAAGCCTTGCGGACGACATCAAGGCCCGTTCAGCTTCTGAGATAGAAAATATTGATTTGACTCTGCTCAGGGAGGGTCTTTCAAGGACCTTTGAACCGCTGCAAGAAAAAAATACTGACTGGCAGAAACTGGCTTCTTTCATATCAGTAGTCAAGAAGTTCTGTGTTATCTCAGGCGGCCCGGGTACAGGGAAGACCCGATTAGTTGCAAAAATACTTGGCTTGCTGCTTGAACAGGATAAATCAAGCGGTTTGCGGATAGCCTTGTGTGCTCCAACCGGAAAGGCCTCTGTCCGTCTGCAGGAATCTATCAAGATATCAAAAGAGACGCTGCCTTTCGAAAACCGAATTAAAGACTCCATGCCCAGCGAAGCCTCCACAATTCACAGGCTCTTAGGGACAATATCAGGCTCACCTTACTTTCGCCATAACGCAGCTAATCGGCTGCCCGTTGATGTAGTTGTCTTGGATGAGGCTTCTATGGTCGATCTTGCGCTGATGTCCAAGCTTTTCCAGGCAACATCTTCAGATGCCCGCCTGATTCTGCTGGGTGACAGGGATCAGCTTGCCTCGGTTGAAGCAGGTTCGGTTTTGGGGGACATATGCGATACTGGACGGATACATTCGTTTTCTGAAAGCCTCTCTGCCAAATACCAGGAAATTACCGGCAATTCAGTAGAATTGTCAGAAAAATACAAAACCGGACCAGAAATCAGGGATTGTGTGGTTGAGCTTAAGAAAAATTATCGTTTCCGGGAAGGGAGTGGCATAGGGGAATTGAGCAGTGCATTAAAAACCGGCGACAGCCTGCGCGCTTTAAGTCTTTTAAAAAGTGGTGCATTTCAGGATATTAAATGGAATATTCTTCCTCATCCAAGCCGGCTTAAGGGACGGATCAGGGAGGTGGTCCTGAATGGCTATAAACCTTTCCTGGAGACAAAGAGTCCTGCAGAAGCCTTTTATCTGTTCGGCAGGTTTCAATTATTAAGCGCCTTAAGGAAGGGACCTTATGGTGTGTATGCATTGAACAGCACCGTTGAGCAAATTTTGAGCGATGAAAATCTTATAGATATCAGGAAACGCTGGTATTGCAGCCGGCCGATTTTAATTAAAAAGAACGATTATTACATGCATCTCTTTAACGGTGACGTGGGCATTATCCTGCCTGATCCGGCATCTGATGATGAACTGCGAGCCTTCTTTCGGTTTTCAGACGGCACATTGCGAAGCTTTTTGCCGGCCAGATTGCCGGAGCATGAAACCGTTTATGCCATGACTGCACATCAAAGCCAGGGTTCTGAATTTGAAGATGTGCTTCTGTTCCTTCCTGACAGGGATTCGCCTTTATTGACACGCGAACTCGTTTATACAGCAGTCACTCGTGCAAAAGAAAAGGCAGAGATATGGGGGTCTGAGAGTGTTTTTGAAATGGCTGTGTCCCGGAGGATTGAACGATCATCCGGACTGCGTGATGCCCTTTGGAATTCTTAAAAATGCCCTGGAGCTGTTATATCCTACATCTTTCCCCGCCTCATTATAGATAGGAGCAGCCAGAAACCCATAAGGCCGGCGATTATAAAACCTGCCAGCCCTATGATGGGAATTTCATTCCATTTCGGGGGAATTCCGGAAAGCACAATGAGAGAGGACCCTATAACCAGAGAGGCAAGCACTATGGCAAAGGCTATCCTGTTGCTGGTTCTGTCAAGGGTTGAAAGCATGGGCTCCAGGCCCATGTGCTTGAATTCAATTTTAATCCTGCCCTTTTTTGCCTGTTGAAGTATCACGTTTATCTGGCTGGGGATTTCCTTTAGCATACGAACAAAATCACTTCCGGAATCAAATGTATCTTCAATTATCTTTTTCGGACTGAATCTGTTTACCTGGACCTGCCTGATAAACGGTTGCGCATGTTCCATTATCTCGAATTCCGGATCAAGCATTTTACCCAGACCTTCAACAGTACTGAGGGCCTTAATAACCAGAAAAAGGTCGGATTTGAGATAAAGCCTGTGCCAAGTCAGAATTTCCAGGATTCGATTCAATATTTTGCCAACTTTCAATTCCTTTAAAGGAAGATACAGGTACTGATCGACAAACTCGCTGAGATCCCGCTCCAGCTTGTCTCTGTCGGGTTCATCATCATAATATGTGAGTTTCAGAAGCGCATCTGAGAGTTTTCTTTCATTCCTTTTTACAAGGCTCATGACCATGTCCGAAAATATTTCGCGCTCCTGTCTGCTTATGCGGCCCATCATGCCGAAGTCAAGATAACATATTACATTGCCTGGCATAATGAATATATTTCCAGGATGAGGGTCCGCATGGAAGAAGCCCTGGACAAAAATCTGCTTCATAATTAAGATGGCTCCGCGTCGTGCGATCTCCTGAAGGTCAAAACCCTTCTGCTTCAGAAGGCTGATCTCCGACGACTTGATGCCATCTATATATTCCATTACAAGAATGCGATTCGTCACTATTTCTCTATATATTTTGGGAACATAGATTGTTTCGTCGTCGAGATACTGTCTGCCGAATCTTTCAAGATGCATTGATTCAATAGTGAAGTTGAGCTCTTTTCCGATAATTTGAGCGAATTCCTGTACAATTCGGGATGGACGATGCCCTTCCAACTCCTCAAGGTGCCTCTCCATCAAATCGGCAAGATGGAGCATGATTTCAAGATCTACCTCGATAATCTTTCTGATGCCCGGCCGCTGAATCTTTACAATAACATTGGTTCCGTCTTTAAGCTGAGCTCTGTGAACCTGCGCTATTGAAGCGGCGGCAAGCGGTTCTTTTTCAAAATGCCTGAATACCTCTTCAGGGCTTTTTCCGGTTTCCTTTTTTATTATTTCTTCCGCCTCATCGTAAGAGAAGGGAGACACGTTGTCCTGAAGTTTTGAAAGTTCCTGGATGTATTCAAGGGGTATCAGATCGGGACGCATTGAAAGAATCTGGCCCAGCTTGATAAAGGTAGGGCCCAGTTCCTCAAGGGCCTTGCGGACCCTTTCCGCCCTGGTCATTGTCCCAATCTGCTCCCTTCTTTTTTTGTTGAGCATCTGAAGGCCGATTTCCAGGTACTGCTCAATTTTTAAAGTTGTAATAAGGTCGCCGAAGCCATATTTGAGAAGAACAGCCAGGATATGCCGGTAGCGCTGGATATGACGATATGTCTTGCCAATCATACCGATTTCTCGTATACGCATGATTTACCTTTGCCAGAGTAACAACGCATTGAAGTCCGGGTTATTGCATAACCGCAAATTTACTCTGTTTTCAGATTTTGGGTCATATTAAAGAACACTTTCCATGAGAAGCGAGTTTTGATACTATTAGACATCCTGCTTCTTTTCGAGTTCCTTAATCCTTTCTTCCATCTCTGTAATATCTTTTCTGGTTGGGACATTCATTTTTTCAAGTGTTTTTTCTACAATGCCTTCAATCTTCTGTTCAAGATCTCTTCGCGCCTGTTCCGCTTTCCTTTGCAGTTTATCTATAAGCTCCTTGCCTTCCTGTTCCGATATCTCGCCTTTTTCGATTATTTCTTTTACCAGTTCCTCAATTTTATCTTTTGTCATGACTGCGAGCCCTACACCTGTCATTAGGCCCTTTTTAATAAAATCAATCATTTTTTCCTCCTTTTTATGCTTTAAGGGTTACTTTTTTAAGAATATACAAAAAATTAGAATACTCTCCATTCTGAGTTTTTCAAGTAAGCATCTTTCAATTTTTATATGCTTAAAATATTATAACATATTCAGGAATTTTCTTAAACAAAGATTAATAATTACCTTTCTTCCTTATGTAAACAGGTTTTCCGATCTCAAGGTCTGATGAATTCTCTGCCCATTTAAAAAGAAACAACATTTAGGGGTAATTCTTGATATGAACTTTAAAAAAAAAAGAATGAACAGGGTCTGGTTAATCGCAGGGTACTTAAGCTTGGGCTGAAGCGTGATTGAGAGATGGGTTGTTTGACAAATGCGAAGGGGATTGAGCTGGAGAAGGCGTCGGCGAAGATGAAAGGGAGAGGCAGAAATTACTAACTCAGACTTGTATTTGATAACTGCGTTTGCTAATGTCTAAGCCTGATTTCAAAATGAATATATTGAGTAGAACAAGGAAAATCTAAAAATCTGAGTTTGAAGGGATTCTGATGGCTGAAAATTACTCTGAAAAAATAGCAAAAGAACTGAATCTGAAGGAAGGCCATGTAAGGGCTGCCATTGAACTTCTTGACAATGATTCCACAGTTCCATTCATCGCAAGGTACAGAAAGGAATTGACGGGCGAAATGGACGAGGTTTCAATTATTAATGTTCGGGATCGCATAGATCAGATCAGGGCACTTGACAAGAGGAAAGATGCCATTCTTAAGTCCCTTGATGATCAGGAAAAACTCACTGATGATCTGAAATCAAAAATTCTTGACGCAGAGACGCTTGCCATCCTTGAAGACGTCTATCTGCCATACAGGCCTAAACGCCGTACAAGGGGAATGATGGCAAGGGAAAAAGGCCTTGAACCTCTGGCATTAAAGATCTTTGAACAGGGCGAAATGGACGTTGATGCAGAAGCAGCGGCCTTTATTGACAGCGAAAAGGGTGTCGGGACCTTCGCAGACGCAGTTTCCGGAGCCCGTGATATCATTGCCGAATGGATTAATGAAGACGGGGAATCAAGGGCAGTGCTGAGAACTCTTTACACCGAAAAGGCCATTCTCAGATCCAGAGTTGTAAAAGATAAGGAAGAAGAAGGCATTAAATATAAGGATTATTTTGACTGGGAAGAGCCTGCTGCCACTGCCCCTTCGCATCGCATACTTGCCATCAGGCGTGGCGCAGAAGAGGGCTGTCTTATCTTTCATATTGTCCCTGATGAAAATGAAGCATTATTTCTCCTGGAAGAGAGATTTGTGAAGAGCGAAAACAATGCTTCGGAGCAGGTGCGTCAGGCCGTTCGTGAGAGCTACAGGAGGCTCCTTTCACCGTCCATGGAGCTTGAATTGAGGCTTGAATTAAAGAACCGGGCGGATGAAGAGGCAATAAGAGTCTTTGCCGGGAATCTGCGTGAACTTCTCCTTGCATCTCCGCTTGGCCAGAAGGCTGTCATGGGTATTGATCCCGGCTACCGTACCGGCTGTAAGGTCGTATGCCTTGATCCGCAGGGCAAGCTTCTGGATAATACGACAATCTATCCGATTGAACCCCACAATAAGAAGGAGCAAGCGGCCGGTATATTGAAAAACCTGGTTTCAGAATATCAGATTGAGGCTATAGCAGTTGGAAACGGCACAGGCGGCCGTGAAACGGAGGCATTCTGTAAAGAGATTTCTTTCGACCGCCCTGTTGTTATCTTAATGGTAAATGAAAACGGGGCATCTGTGTATTCAGCGTCAGCAGTTGCAAGGGAGGAGTTTCCCGATCATGATATCACCGTCCGTGGCGCGGTATCAATCGGCAGGCGCTTTATGGACCCGCTGGCGGAACTCGTAAAAATTGACCCTAAATCCATTGGTGTGGGTCAGTACCAGCATGATGTTGATCAGAAGGCACTTAAGGCATCGCTGGATGATGTGGTTTCGAGTTGCGTCAATGCAGTGGGAGTTGAAGTCAATACTGCAAGCAGGGAACTTCTGAAATATGTTTCCGGCCTTTCGGAAAGACTTGCAGGAAACATAATCAGGTATCGTAACGAGAACGGCCCATTTGCTTTACGCAAAAGACTGATGGATGTTTCAGGTATGGGGCCAAAGGCGTTTGAGCAATCCGCGGGATTTTTAAGGATCAGGGGTGCTGCCAATCCGCTCGATTCATCGGCGGTTCATCCTGAAAGCTACCCTGTTGTAGAGGCTATGGCTAAGGATATGAGATGTTCGATTGATGATCTTATAAAAAGCAGCGAACTGAGAAGTGAAATCCGGTTGGAAAGGTATGTAACAGATAGGGTGGGAATTCCGACTCTGAATGACATAATGAACGAACTTGCCAAGCCGGGGCGTGATCCCCGTGAACAGTTTGAGCCATTTTCTTTTTCGGAAGGTATCAACAGTATTTCTGATCTCGAGACAGGTATGCATCTCCCTGGTATAGTAACGAATGTGACTGCTTTCGGAGCTTTTGTTGATATAGGCGTTCACCAGGACGGGCTTGTCCACCTGAGCGAGATGGCCGACCGGTTTATCAGGGATACAAGGGATTTTGTCAAGGTCAATCAGCGTGTTATGGTTACTGTAATCAATATCGACGTTCAGCGTAATCGCATTTCTCTATCCATGAAGAGCCGGCCCACTGAAAAGAGCAAGGCGGAATCGAACAATGCCACTGCGTCTAAGAGGAAACTGAAAACGGTATCAGGAAATCAGAAGAAAAAGAAAAAAGACCCGGCAAACCCATTTGCAGCAGCCCTGAAAGACTTCCGGGTGCCGGAAAGATAATATCTGCAAGAAACCTTCTGTGGTAATAAAAAAAGGTTTTACGGAGTTATAGAATATATAAAATGATCCATATCCCTGCTCAGGGAATCCATCATGTTTCTGTAGTTTTCTTCTTCTTTTGCACTCTGCCGGGACCTCAATATGAGCGTTGAATATGGATACGGTCTTCCATTAGTATTATCTACCCCAGTTCTGTGGACATGCCTGTGGCGACGACCAGTCCCTTGCCTGATCCCTGGGTCAGGGCGGTACCCTTGAACAGCATGTTGGTCCGTTCCGCAAGCGATGTTTCTTCCGGCAGGGCATCGACCGCCTTGCCCACGGGAACAGATTCGCCGGTTAAAGCGGATTCATCGGCCTCGATCCGGTTGGACTCGATCAGCCTGAGATCCGCCGGAATCATATCGCCCCCTTCCAGAACGACAATGTCTCCGGGGACTGTTTCGGATGCAGGAATTTGTCGTATTTTTCCCTGGCGCAGCACCTTGGCCTGCACCCTGGTCATCTGCTGCAGGGCTTCAATGGAGCGAACCGCCCGCAGCTCCGTTCCAAACCCGATGAGCACATTGACGATCAATGCCACCAGGATAGAGACGCCTTCCAGCAATTGCCCGAGGGCGAAGGATACGCCGGCAGCCACGGCCAGGAGCAATACGATCAGATCCTTGATTTGGGCGATAAATATCTCCCATACCGAACGCTGCTTGCCGGCTTCAATTCGGTTGGGGCCATATTTCTGCAAACGATCGCGGGCCTCTTTTTGACCCAGTCCTTGGTCACAGGGCTTGATTTGTGGTATTCAACCGCCTTTGTCGCCTCAAGCGCCCAGGGATGCTTTCCGTTCAAAGGCGAATGCGGCGAATCATCATTTTTCATTGCTTTTTACTTGCTTTCCATTGGCAAAAGTTGATCCAGGGGTTATGATTCGTTATTTTTCGACTCTTTCGGGTTCCACCTTTCTCTCAAATCATCAATGCATTCACTATGGGTCAAAATGACCATTTCGTCTCCCTTGTGAAGCTTGGTTTCCTCATCTGCAAGAGAGAACCGGCCATCTCGGTAATAACAAACCACCCGGGCATGGCCGGGAAGGTCGAGTTCGGCGACGCGCTTTCCCTTCTCTTTGTCCACGGTGAAGGAAAAGAATCTCGCCTCTCCTTTAATCACCGTGGAGAGCTCCAGGATATCCACGCCTTCCACCATGTCGGCCAGATAGCGGCTGATGGT
>JAFGMQ010000103.1 GCA_016927455.1 Deltaproteobacteria bacterium | reverse complement strand
TGAAGTCCGAAAAAGGATCGGAATTTCAGACAACCTGATAAGGATGTCAGTAGGGATTGAACACAGTGAAGACCTGATAGAGGATATAGAACAGGCCTTGCTGATTTGGAAGAAGATATTGCTCCGGCAATATCGACACCCGGCGTTCACTTTTTTATCAGAATACAAGGAGGCATAAATATGACAGTCGAAATAATTCGCAGTGTCCTTGCATGGTGTTCGGTAATAAACATCGGACTGCTGTTGTTCTGGTTCCTGTTTTTCACTCTGGCTCATGACTTTATATACCGTATGCATGCAAGATGGTTCAATATCCCGGTTGAAACATTTGATTCCATTCATTATGCATCAATGGCCATTTTCAAGACAGGCATATTTATTTTTAATCTGGTGCCCTATCTTGCCTTGCGCATTGTAAGCTGATTTATTATTATTGGGAGGTTTTTGAGGCAATATATCACGCACGCTCAATTTTTTTAAAAAAACACAGGAGAACTGACAGATGAAAAAACTCTCTATTACAGCTTCGACCCTTATTTTCTTTTTAATTACAGCAGCACTTGCTTTTGCAGGTGTTGAATACCCTGATGAAACAGCTTCTGAATTTCCTCAATATCCGGGCAGTGAAGTTGTGCAGGTGGTCAATATGGGCGCCAACCTGATAACCATATTAAAGTGCAGCAATGCCCAAATAAAGGATGCTTATAACTATTACAGGGACAGGGCAGTTAAAAGCAAATGGAAGATAGCAATGGAAACAAAACAGAATGAACACATGATGTTCATGGCTGAAAAAGGCAAAAAAAAGGCGATGATAGACATAAGCCAGCAGGATAAGGAAGTCATTGCCAGCATCACCATAGTGAATGAAACCGAATAGATATATTTACTATTAAACATCGGTAATAATAGTGCAGATATATTGATTCGATAACAGGGAGAAACATCATGAAGCGTATAACCATATTTTCTTTTTATGTTATTCTTGGCCTTTCCCTCATAGCCGCTGTTCCGGCCGGGGCCGAAATGGTATTCAAACTGGCCATGGTCACTCCTCCCGGGCATGCATATTCAGCGGGCGCTCAGGAATTTGCCCGCCTTGTAAATGAGGGAACAGGAGGAGAAGTTGTCGTCAGGGTATATGCCGGCCGACAAATTGCCGGGAGTGAGAGCGAACTCCTTGAGGCCGTGCACACAGGCGACGTTGATATGGCCATCACTTCAACCGGACCGGTCTCCTATTTCAGCCCCGGTATGGGAGTTGCGGACCTGCCGTTCCTTTTCACCGATTATTCAGGCGTTGACAGGGTATTTGACGGGCCTGTGGGCCGTGAACTGCTTGACGGCCTTGAATCGGCCAATATGAAAGGCCTCGCCTTTTTCGAAAACGGTTTCAGGCATTTCACCAATTCCATAAGACCGCTTTTAAGGCCCGAGGATTTCAGGGGTCTTAAATTCAGGACCATGGAAAATCCGGTTCATCTTGCCTCGGTCCGTGAACTCGGGGCACAGGCCATTCCCATGAGCTGGGAAGAGGTCTATGCATCCTTGCAGACTAAGGCAATTGACGGGCAGGAAAACCCCATCGCCATCATCCATGCCTATAAGCTGAGTGAAGTCCAGAAATACCTTTCCCTTACCGGCCATTTCTACTCTCCGTCCCCCATGAGCATGAACCTCAAAAAATTCATGAAACTGAAAACCGAATGGCAGAAACTCTTTCTCGAAGCGGCCGCCAGGGCGGCAAAGTTTGAAAGGAAAATGATCCGTGACAGCGAATCAAAACAGCTTGAAGAGATCAGGGCACAGGGCATGATCATTGACACTGTGGATAAAGACGTTTTCGTAAAAGCCATGTCCCCTGTATATGAAATGTTCTATGAGAAATATCCCGGATGGAAAGAAACTGTTAGAAAGATCAGGGCTGATTAACGGAACGCCGTCCACATCTGAAATATGCAGTTTTATGATCGATTTTCAGAATGCCCTTCCCTCCTTGCAGCACAATTCAATCGATCACGACGCTCATTCCCTGACGGTCCCCTCTGCCCTGGCGCCCAGCCTGAGCGGATCTTCGAGTAATGACTTGAGCATGAGACTGAAGTGCTCCGGCAGACCCACCGCCAGGTCTGTTATAACCATCTCAGAATTGATAAAGAAGCTTGTAGGGACATGCCTTATCCGGTACTTTGAGGATACCGTTTTAGAGGATAACAGCACAGGAAACTCAAGTTCGGCTTTGCCTGCAAAATCTGCGACCCTCTTTTCGTCGGCACGGTTGCGGCATAAAGCGACTGCTAAAACCTCCAGATTGTATTTGTCTTTATTCTCGATGTAAAATTCGTTCAGCAGGGGCAATTCATCGATGCAGTGAGGGCAGTCAATATTCCAGAATACAATGATTGCGTTTTTTCCTTTCGTGTCTGAAAGCCTGTGCATTTTTCCGCTGATATCGGGCAGGAAAAAGTCGGGCGAAGGTTTTCCTATCAGATCGAGGAGCTGCCTGCCTGTATTTTTCCATGGAATCATGTCAACCATCGGGATATCTCCGCCGTCTGCAACGATTTCCAGAAATGTGCTGAAGCTGCGTTTACGGACAGTCTGTTTGACTGATGACAGGGGGAGTGACCTGAGAATGCCTTTTTCATCAACAATGAAAAACAAGGGAAACTTATCAGCCTTGAAAGCATCCCCTCCAGCGTTTTCCGGATCGAAAACCAGTATTGCGTTTATGCCACTGTCTCTAAGGTAGTCACGTGCCCTTTTTCGCTCGTCTTCATCCCTTCCTTTCGTAATCATCAATATCTTAAACCTGTTCAGCCTGCTGCTTCCGGATATAATATCCTGAAGCGCTTTCACCTCTTCGGCCGTCTCTTTGTCTCCGGGCATGAAAAAACACGCAACATAAGGAACTCCGAGGCCGCCGAGATTGATTTCCCCGGATGGGTCGGCCTTAAGCATAAGACTGCCCGGATGAATGCCGGGCATTATCTGCGCAAACACCCCAGTTGCAAGCACAGTCAAACCAACCACAACAGGTGCTGCCATCATAAATAATCTATTGATCACTATGCCTCCCTTTCGCGGGTTTCCCCTGGCCTTCTAAAGGTTATAATTCTATGCACTCCCAAGACAGTCTCCCTGGAATATGATTTTAAATAAAACCGCCACGGGAAACCCGCATGAATGCATACCACAAAATCCATGAAGTTGAAAGGGAAAATCCAGGCCTTTCACCCCTTTTAAAAAACCAGGGCATTTAAGCAATGCATAACATGACTCACTTAATTGCGGATAATTTTTTTTAAACTGATAAAAGAATCTGTGTTAGCAACAAATAAATTTGTCCGCTTTTGTAACAAGTGAATTGTCCGCTTTACAGTGATCGGAAAAGCTGTGGAAGCCGTAGG
>JAFGMQ010000102.1 GCA_016927455.1 Deltaproteobacteria bacterium | reverse complement strand
TAACCATGGTTCCGTCCTTTTATCAGACAGTAGACACGGGAATTATCTCACTAATAAAGCCCGCTCCCTGGTTTTCACAACGACCCTCTCTCCTCTTCTTTTTTCAGCCCGGATAAGGCTGTTTTTTTTTGTCTTTATAATTCATGTTTACCGGATATTAAAATTCCTTATATTTGATATGGCCTGTCGTTCGATTGAAAGGCTTTTGCATATCCAAAAAGGGGAGATATGAAGACCTATATTAAGAGAAGAGAAAAGAATGATACTCTTGTGGTGTTGTATGGTGGTTGGGGAACTGATGAAAACATGTTCACTCCACTCTGTACCGATGATTTTGATTTTATTCTGTTCTATAACTATTCAGCCGATGAGGCCCTTGTACTCCCCGAAACAAAAACATACCGCTCAATAACTCTCATAGGATGGTCGCTCGGTGTCTGGGCAGCAGAATATCTTTCAGCGAAAACTGGCATTAATCCTGATCTTACTATAGCTGTCAACGGAACACCTGTTCCAGCCGATGATAAGTACGGAATTCCGCTTAACGTATTTGAGGGGACGCTTAACAACATCTCCGAAACGAATATGGAGAAATTTTACTTAAGGATGTTTGGCGATAAAAAGAATTATTTGCGCAATTCTGAAAGGATTCCCCACAGGTCAATAAAATCGCTCCATGATGAGCTGAGATGGCTGTATAACAGAATCATGGAACAGAAAGAGCCGGGATTTAAATGGGATTATGCCATAACAAGCGAGATAGACAGGGTGTTCCCTGCAAAAAACCTGAATGATTACTGGGAAAAGGAGAAGGATACCAGGCATATTGTTTTACCTTTCCCGCACTATTTCTTCCACGAATGGCGCTCATACACCGATTTTATAGAATTCGTGAAAAGATACAGGATAAATCAGGAGAAGCCGGACTAAGAACTCCGTATTTTCCATGCAGAGATATTACTACAGGTTTTTTATCAGGATGTTGGATTCAGATCCGTCAATCATCTTTTCAAATTCCTCGAGCATTGCAGTCATTGTGTTGTATTCCGCGCTCTCAAGAAACACCTGCTGGTCCGACCCTTTTCTGTCGAGCTTATTAAGGATATAGCTTACCGAAAGTAAGCTGACATCCATCGCAGGCTGGTACAACCTTTCATCATGCTCATCCTCATGAATCATAGATACCAGCCTGGAATCAGTAAGGTCCTGAAGAATATCCAGTACCAGTCTGACAGGTAGCTTCAGGTTCTTTGAGAGGCTTTCCGAGCTGACTGCTTTTTCCCCTGTTGTGAAATTATTAACAATCGTTTTCATTATCATCAGGGTAAGAGCCTTTCTTTGATGATGACTTACATTCAGGGATTCATATTCAATTTCATACCTGGTTAAGTTCTGGTTTGCAAACGTAAGCTCTGCTCCCAAAAGGAGAATTATCCAGCTGGACTGGACCCAGATTATGAAGAGAGGAATTGCCGCAAAGCTACCGTAAATAGCACTCAGCTTTGAGATTCCGAACTGAAGGTCGATATAAAGCCATTGCAGAAGCTGAAGTATGGTTCCCGTAATAATAGCTGCCATGAGCGCGGGCATGAATTTCACCTTTGTGTTGGGCATGATTATAAACAGGATTGTCAGGCCTATCCATGTAAGTACATAAGGAGCCAGCTTTATGAAAAAACCTACAATTGGCTTGATGAATTCAAGTGACTCAGTGGTTGAGTATAATTCTGTTGTAACAAACACTGTTATGCTGCTTGACAGCGTAAGCACTATCGGAGCAATCAGCATTATGGCAAGGTAGTCGGTAAACTTGCGCAGCCATGGCCGGGAGACCTGTATCTGCCATATATGGTTGAATGAACTCTCTATCTGATCGAGCAGGGACATTACAGACCACAATAAAATAATCAAACCTACACCTGCAATATAACCACCCCTGGTATCCTGGATTGCATTGCCGGCCTGGTTCAGTATCCATGTAAGTACTTCGGGCTGACTCTGAAATTCCTGTACAAGAAGTTCCTGCAGTCTTTGATCGAGCCCAAATCCCTTTGCTATGCCGAATGCAATGGCAACAAAGGGTATTATTGAAAGCATTGTGTAAAGCGTGAGAGCAGATGCCCTGAGCTGAACCCTGTCGTTCATAAAACCCCGTGCTGCCAGCACGATGATTCTTAATTGTCTGATAAGAAATGACTTACCTCTGGAAATGTCTGAAATGGATGTATTCCAGATTATGTCATTGGCCCGTTTAATCTTCTCAAGAGCCCATGAAACCGGATCTGCCATAAGTTGGATTTAAACTCTAACGTGCAAAGATACAAAATAGTACATATAAAATTATTTGTTAATTTTCGCCCAAATAATACATTATGCAAATCGTAATTTCTGAATTTAGGGAAGGAGCCCGGCAGGCAAGAGGACTCACAGTAATAATTGATGTCTTCAGAGCGTTTTCAGTTGCATGCTACGCCGTTGACTCAGGTGCATCAAGGATCATTGCGACAGGTGACCCGGATGAAGCTTTCAGGGTTAAGGAACGATATCCTAATTCTCTGCTGGTCGGTGAAAGAAATGAGACGAAAATCGCGGGATTCGATTTCTGTAACAGTCCGACTGAAATTATAAAATGTGATCTTTCGGGAAAAACCCTTATTCATACGACAACTGCAGGTACTGTAGGGCTTGTAAGTGCTGTCAATGCCGATCTGATTATAACGGGCAGCCTTGTGAATGCTTCAGCCGTGGCCAGGTTTATCGCTGAAAGAAAACCCGGACATGTATCTCTCGTGGCTATGGGTTTCAGGGCCACTATTTCTGCTGAAGAGGACCTTCTCTGCGCTGAATACATAAAATCGAAGCTTGAAGGACGGGAAGGGAATTTTGATGACAGAATCGCGGGTCTTAGGCATACTGCGGGGCAAAGGTTCTTCAATCCGGAAAACATTGACTTCTCCCCTCCCACTGATTTCTTCCTCTGCACAATGACAGACAGGTTCGACTTTGTGCTTAAGGCAGAAAGAAGGAATGACGGAAATATCGACCTGAGGAGAACTGATTTTTAAATAATGTCGGGCGGTATCTTGAAGATGGGAAGCAGCTTTCGTCTGTTGTGAATCTCCCTGTAAGTGCAAAACATACTTATCTTGTATAGAGAAAACAGCGGCAGGCATACCTTGGCGGAATCAAGCCGAATCTCCATCCTTTCCCTGTAACGTATGAATACAAGGGCAAAAAGGCGACTCAGCCTGATTACGTTGAGAAGCTGATATATCCGCAGAATTGGTATTGTGGATGAAAAGGTTATTTTGTCGGTAACATTGTCATACAGCTTACTAAGATTTTCAATGCTATCCTTCGTTTTGAACAGGTAATCCTTGTTCGACTCAAGTCCCTCATGGATAAGGCCGTTATCGATATGAAGAATCGGAATGCCTGCCTTATTGAGCTGGTAGCTGAAAAGTGTGTCTTCATGCCCGTATCGCTTGAGCTCTTCGTAAAATCTGAACTTGGAAAAGACAGATCTTTCGATCATCACGTTATAGGTGGTAAAGCTTGAATAAGGGTGCTTATTCCTGTATGATGCCTTCTTCTGCTGTCTTTTCCTCCCGAATTTCCACCGCAGCATTAGATCTGGATCACCCGGAGGGGTGTCACTGTAAAGTATACCTCCGCTGATCACCCTTGCCCTGTGAATGTTTTCAATCCACTTTTGAAGGTACTCCGCAGCAGTGCCCCTGATCATAGTATCCGCATCAATGAACAACAGGTAATCGCCCGATGCCTCATCTATCAGAC